>NZ_CP076718.1:3080160-3435700 GCF_011682235.2 Rhodocaloribacter litoris
AAGGTGATCCGCACCCGCTCGCCTTTTTCGATACGGATGGGCTCAGGGGCCTCCGAGTAGGCTTTGCCGTCGATCGACCACATGTAACGCTCCATGTTACCGGTCAGGTGGAGCTCGATCTCACGGGTCGGGGGAGGCATGTCGATCGTCGGCTCCATGCTCTTCAGGTCGGTATAGACCAGCACCCGGCGCCCGTCGTTGCCCAGGCCGATGCCGGGTTCGTGGAGGCGGCTACGGGTCATCATGGGTACGGCGGCATTGCCCGGCCCGTGGGTGTCTTCTCCGTGGGGCACGGCCGGAGGGAGGGTGCCCGGAGGGGCCAGCCCCGCCATGGCCCCCATCTGCATCCCGTGCCCTTCGTGGTCCATGCCTGGCATGTTGCCGTGGTCCATGCCTGGCATGTTGCCGTGGTCCATGCCTGGCATGTTGCCGTGGTCCATGCCTGGCATGTTGCCGTGGTCCATGCCTGGCATGTTGCCGTGGTCCATGCCCTGCATGTTGCCGTGGTCCATGCCCATATCGGCCATGGAGCGGGCAGGGCGGCGGCGCTGTTCGGGGACCGGAGCCTGCAGGCCTTCGCGGGGGGCGAGTGTGCCGCGGGCATAGCCGCTGCGATCCATCGACTCGGCGAAGATGGTATACGCCCGGTCTTCCCGGGGCTCGACGATCACGTCGTAGGTCTCCGCGATGCCGATGCGGAACTCGTCCACCGTCACCGGCTGGACGTTCTGCCCGTCGGCCTGTACGATGGTCAGGGGCAGGCCCGGGATCCGTACATCGAAGAACGACCCGGCCCCGGCATTGATGAAGCGCAGGCGGACCCGCTCGCCCGGGCGGAACAGGGCGGTCCAGTTGTCCTCCGGCGCCAGCCCATTCATCAGATAGGTGTAGGTCGCCCCGGTGACGTCGGCCAGGTCGGTGGCGTCCATCCGCATGCGGCCCCATCTGAGGCGATCGCGCAGGCTCAGGTCTTCTCCCCGGAGCAACCCGAGGAGGGTCTGTCGCTGGAAGTTGTAGTATCCGGGCATTTTGCGGAGCTTGCGCAGCACCCGGTGCGGATCCTCGAAGGTCCAGTCACTGAGTACGACCACGTGTTCGCGGTCGTAGGCCACCGGGTCGTCACCGGCAGGATCGACGATGATGGGGCCATACACGCCCGTTTGTTCTTGCAGGCCGCTGTGGCTGTGGTACCAGTAGGTTCCGGATTGCCGGAGGGCGAAGCGATAGGTGAACGTCTCGCCGGGCCGGATGCCGGGGAAGCTGACGCCGGGCACGCCATCCATATTGAAAGGAACCAGCAGGCCGTGCCAGTGGATCGAGGTATCCTCCTTCAGCCGGTTGGTGACCTTGAGGACCACCTCTTCCCCTTCGCGAAAGCGTAGCAGGGGGCCGGGCACGGTTCCATTGATGGTGGTAGCCCGAGCATGGCGCCCACCGAAACGGAGCCCGGTCTCGGCGATGGTCAGCTCATAGACCGTAGGGGGGCGTGAACCCGCGACGGGCGGGGTCAGGCCTCCAGTCAACGGGCGGGCATAGGCCGGGAGCAGGTGCTTGATTCCGGCCAGCAGCCCGAACGCTGCGGCCTGGTGTAAAAAAGTGCGCCGGGAAAGGGGCGCGGTCTCCAGCGTCAACTTTTTTTTCATCGCGGTGTGGGCCGTGGAGTCTCTGAGCAGGCTAACGGCAGGCGGGGCCGGACCAGCCGGCCCCGACAGACGGCTCCAATAAAGGGTACGGTGCCTTAAGCCATCCTGAAAGAAACCTTAAGGATATTTAAGGTGGGGTGGGGCGCCCCGGGGGCCCCGGTTGTCGGCCGGTGCCCCCGGTCTACTATAGAGAGGAGGGTTCAGCTTGGCTCTGATTTCGCCCAGCGTCGATACAGGGCATTGTAGATGAGTGAAAAGACCAGCCCGATATAGACGCCCCAGAGGAAACTCTCGAAAAGCCCCAGGATGAAGCTTCCGAAGGTGAGCCAGGTAAAGGCCGGCAGAACGGTTTCCAGGAACGTGTGCATATGCACACTATCTGGGGTGATCAGGCCGTACAGGACGCAGAGGAGGTAGCTGAGGCTGGTAAAGAGGGCCAGCGCCCAGGTAACGAGTCGGGTGTTCAACATGGCATCCTCACGGGTTTGGTTCAGGAGACAACGAAAGTATGCGATGCAACGGGGGAGGGCAGCGTGCGGCCGGAGGCACCCGAGCCGGGCGCCCGAGCGCTACCCTTCCCGGTGCCTGCCGTGCCCGCCATGGCCGTGACCGTGCCCGAACAGGTGGAGGGCGATAAAGGCCAGCAACAGCAGGACGAAAAACCAGTTTTCAGCGAGCCAGTCCATCATGTGTTTCGACCAGGATGATGGGTTCAGGGGGGTAGCAAAGGGGCTGTCAGTGGGCGGCGACGGAGGGGGGGGAGGGGGTTGTCCCCGGCCGGGGAGGAGGGCCATGGGGGGCCTGTAGTAACCGGGCCAAGACCTGCCGGTGTTGCCGCACCACACGCCACCCGGCAGCCACACATTCGCGCCTGGCCTCGAAGTCGAAGGTGTCGATGGTGTGGCGGAAAGGAGGGCGCAACACGAGGTCGGCCAGGCCCAGGCGCGCGTCAGCATGACGCAGGTGGCAGATCTCCATGGCCCGCAGCAGGGCCTGGTATCCGTTGTGGACCTCGGCCGGGGTCAGGGCCTGGCCGGGATCCACCGCGATGACCACGGGGTTGCCGAAGCCCCTCGCCACATCCACGGGGGCGATGTCGGCATAGGCTCCGTCGGCCAGCAGCCGGTTCCCGCGTCGCAACGGGGGGAGCACGCCGGCGAGGGCGCTGCTGGCGTAGAGGGCCTCCTCGGCCCGCCCGGAGTATATCACATACCGCTGGCCCGAACGCAGGTCGGTGGTCGATACGGCCACGGGCAGGCGGGTCTCTTCCAGGAGCCGCCCCTGCGTCAGCTCATGCAACAGATGGCGACCGGCCGAAAGGGCATACCGGCCGGGGCCCCAGTCCCGCACCATGTCATACACCACCTGGGCCCGGGCGAACCACGCCCGTAGCTTGCGCCCGGTGGCCGCCGTATCAGCCGCGGGGAGCGGTTTGGGGAAGGTGCTGGTGTCCATGCTCAGAAGGGCCTGGTACCAGTCGGGGCGCAGGGCATAGGTAACCCCGACGACCGCCCCCATCGAAACGCCCACGAGGGCCGCGGGGCGATACCCCAGGGCCTCGAGGGCCCGCAAGACCCCGATGTGGGCGAACCCGCGGGCTCCCCCCCCGGCCAGGACCAGGGTGAAGGGGCGCAGGCGTTCTGAAGTTGAGGAGGAGGACATCGCCGGGAACCGGTTTGTGCGTGCAGCGCGTGGTCGCTGGGTCAGGTGTACGGGCAGTGAATCCCCAGGGAGGCGTAAAGGGCATGGGGTACGGGCAGCAGGATCAACAGCAACAGGACGAAGGCCGCAGCTCCCAGCACCATGCGCCCGTGGGGCACGCGGGTGAGGTCGTTGCGGGCCGGGGCATCTTCGGTGCCAGCCAGGAAAAAGATCAACAGGGCCCAGAACAGCAGGCCACTCCAGACAAACAGGCCCAACAGGACGAGGGCGACGAGCGAGACGACGCCAACCGTCCGGGCCGTCCGGTGCCCGAGCAGGGCATGGACCATATGGCCGCCGTCGAGCTGGCCCACCGGGATCAGGTTGAGCGCCGTGACGAGCAGGCCCAGCCAGCCCGCAAAAGCCACGGGGTGCAAGATCAAGCGGTGCCCTTCGAGGACGGCCTCACCCAGGGCGGCCTTTGCCAGGAAGGCCAGCAAGATCGAGGAGCCTACGTCGGCCCCGCCCATGAACATCGACGGGCCCGCCCCGTCGGGCACCAGGGTTGAATACCGGAGGCCGATGAGCAAGGCGGGGAGGGCGATGACCAGCCCTGCCAGCGGTCCGGCCACGGCTACATCGAACAGCGCACGACGGTGCGGTGCCAGCGACTTCATCTGGATAAAGGCGCCGAAGGTACCCAGGCCAAAGGGTACGGGGATGAAGTAGGGCAACGAAACGTGCATTCCGTAACGGCGGGCCGTGAGGTAATGCCCCATTTCGTGGGCCCCCAGGATGAACAGCAGGGCCAGGGCATAGGGGAGGCCGGCGCCCAGTTGCCCGGGATCCCTTATCAGGTTGATGCCTTGATGCGCTGCTCCGGCCCAGGTGGTGGTGGCCAGTGTGGCGAGGAACAGCAACCCGTTCAGCCAGGCGTGCTGCCTGCGTGGCGCCGGGGCCGGGAGGGCTTCGGAGGGAGCCAGCACCAGCACCGGCTGGCCGTTCTCGCTTTCCTGTAGCAATGGGACCAGCGTACTGTCGGCGAAACGCCGCTGGAGCGCCTCATAAGCAGCCTCCGGCTTCAACGACAGGGGGCCCTCGAAAAAGTAGAAGCCGCCCTTCTGATAGCTCTTGCTGGGGTACAGGATGTCGATGACCTGGAGCATCAGCGCTTCCGGAACGTCCGCGGGGGGCTGCTCCGCCGGAGGAGCAGCCACGTCTTCCGCTACCCCTGGCTGGCGTGCCAGGACGTAATACATCCCGGCGAAGCACAGCAACAGGAGCAGCAACAGCAGCCACGGAGAAAGCACGAGGTGCCCGGTCAGGACGACCACCAGTAGCAGGATCGGCAGCAGGCAAAGGACGATGACCAGCAGCGTCTGCCTGAAGGTGTGGGTAGTAGGGGCGGACATCGTTCTCAAGAGGATGGGGGGCAAGGCAAGCCGAAACCACGTTGGTCAGGCACGGGCCTCCTCACGTACGATGGTGACCGGGCAAGGCGCCGTCCGTGCCAGCTGTTGGGAAAGACTGCGCCCCAGGAGGCGCCTCAGCGCGGAGTGATTACGGCTTCCCGTGACGATCAGGTCGACCTGTTGGTCGGTGGCGTAGCGGAGGAGCGCCTGCACGGGGGACACCCCGCGCGAGACGGCAAATTGAATCTCCAGTTCCTCGGTGGAGACCGGGGTGCTGGCTCGCAGGGTCTCCAGGAACACCTCGTCTGGGAGCTCGGCTTCCGGGGGGACGTTATCCGGGTCACCCGGCTGAAGGGCCCCGTAGACGATGTGGATGCGGGCACCGTGCTGCCGGGCACAGGCGAGGGCGAAAGAGAGGGGGGCATCGGATGCGTCGGCGAGATCCCGCGCGACGAGGATGTTGCGGACCGGTACCATGGCAGGGCCTCCAGGATTACGTGAAGAAAACTGCTATCGGTTGCCAACCTAGGGCTGGCTTCCTGAAAAGACCCTTAAAGCCCCCTTAAAACCTGTTAAGGCGGTATCGGCCGGGGGCTTATCGGGCCCCCTGGATCTCTGCAAACCCGATCCCTTCGCGTGGCGCGTCGGAGCAGGCAGGCAAAAAGGAGCACTTCCGCGGGTACTTTCAGGGGGGAATGCAGGCCGGTGGTGAGGGGATCGCGGCGATCAACGAACCGGGTGCGGGGCAAGCCGGATTGCAGGATGGGGGAGGGATGTGCACGGCGCTACGATGGCACGCCAGGGGGCTTGCACACGAGAGGCCTCACAGATGTGGCTTCTTGCCGCCAGGGAAGGCGGTACGGGGAGGTTTCACGAGGACCAACCGCCGGCACTCCCGGGGCTAAAGGCGGGTAAAGCAGCCTCTCCTTGGTCGATGGTTAGGTTGCCGGGAGGAGCTGATGGGGGTATGCTCAGGAGGCGCCCTTCGAGTGCCTTTCTACGCAGCGTTCCATACCGCGGGTGTCGACCTGCCTGCCGTGGGTACACCACAGGCAGGCACAGGCCTCCTCCTGGCAGGCCTCTTCGCGCAGGCGAGGATGAATGTGTCGCCGGGCGAGGTCGTAGAGCCTGTGCTTGAGGGGAGAGGGCTGGTAATGCTCGTGCAATTTGGTAATCACATCCAGCCCCGTCAGACGCCGGAGGACCCACTCGTAGCCGTAATTGCCGAGCTGGTTATACAGCATGCGGTTGACGAGCGAAGTTTCGAGCCGGGGGAGCAGGTGCGTACGGCACAGGTCATTGTAATCCAGCTCCTGCACGATAGCACGGGCAGCCAGGGTGCCGGAGAGCAGAGCATAGCGTAGCCCGAAGCCCCAGAGGGCATCCTGGAAGCCGGCCCGCTCGCCTACCAGGTACATGCGGTGGTTCCGAACCCAGGGGGGGCTTATCCTGAAGTTGACATAACCGCCGAATGGTCGGGGATTTTTTACGTCGAGATCGACCACGTCCAGGATCGTTTGGAGGGTTTGGTCGAAGTAATGCGTGGCCTGCTCGAAGTGGTCGAAGAGACAGGTGGCCAGGGTAGCCCGGCCTGCATGGATGAGCAGGTAGGCGTATCCGCGCGGCGCCAGGTGGTCTCCCAGAAAACCAAAGCAGGCATCAGGATGTGAGGTTTCGAAGAGCAGGCCCCGGGCAATCGCATCCGGCGCACGGGGGCCGGTAGCCACGATGACCTTGGCCGCGCGGGCCGTGTCAACCTTTTCTCCGAACCGGATCTCGGCGCCGGCCTGAAGGGCTTGCTCCTTGAGCCCCTGATCGAGCGATGCCGGTGCAGGACCCCGCTGCACGAGATAGAAGAGGGGGCGCCGCGTCCGTAGGGGATAAGCCTGGCCCGAGGGGGCGTAGAAAGTACCCGACGAAAAGGGGACACACCTGAAGGTGGTTTCGATCCCCAGGGCCGCCAGGACGTCCCGCACATCCTCTTCCGTAGACCAGTTCTCTAGCCCCTGGAAGTCTCCGTGAAACCGAGACCCGACCTCTTGTGCCTGCTCGAAGACGACGGGGTGCCATCCTGCACGCGCCAGGTACAGCGCCGCTGCCAGCCCGGCGGGTCCTGCGCCGATGATATGAACCTCTTTCATGCGCTTGGGGCTTGCTCAACGGCTGGCAGCGCAGGGGGGTGCGGGGGAGGTTGCTCGAGCCTCTCGGGAAAAGGGTCCCGAAGGCGCTCTACCTGCCGGATGATCGAAAGGAGTTGTTCTTGCAGGCCGTCGAGGCGTGCGTACACGTGCAGGAGCGTTCGCCAGGTGTCCTTCGGGGCGCCCTCCTGCCCGATCAGGGAGCGGCCCCGCCGGGCGACCTGCCGGGTGTGGTGATACAGCAGGAGGAGGTCGCGGTGCAGGGTGGCGTAGGGCCCGTTCACGCACTTCGGGGCGATGGCCTCCGCAAAAGCAGGCGCATGATCCCGTGGAGGAACGGGGGGGGCGGGATCCAGCCGGGGCGTTCCCCGGGCTCCGAGGAGGGAGTCGGACACGCACCAGGGGGCGTGGGCGGTACGATTCATGGCCGATACCTCAACAGGGAAAGGAGAGACTCAGCGTTCGATCTTCAGGAACCGGGCATTGATCGAGACGATCACGGTGCTGGCCGACATGAAGACGGCGGCGACGGCCGGGCCCAGCAGCAGGCCGAGCTGGTACAGCACCCCGGCGGCCAGCGGGATGGCCACGATGTTGTAACCGGCCGCCCACCACAGATTCTGGATCATCTTCCGGTAGGTGGCACGCGAGAGCCTTAACACCGCCAGCACATCCTTCGGATTGCTGCGAACCAGGATGATGTCGGCGGTCTCGATGGCCACGTCCGTACCGGCCCCCACGGCGATGCCCACGTCGGCCTGGGCCAGTGCGGGCGCATCGTTGACCCCGTCCCCGGTCATGGCGACGGTCAACCCACGGGCCTGCACTTCCTTGACCTTCTCGGCTTTCTGGTGGGGAAGCACCTCGGCGAAGTACTCATCCAGCCCGATCTGTTGGCTGACCCAGGCGGCCACCTTGCGGTTGTCGCCGGTGAGCATCATCGTCCGGATCCCCATGCGCTTGAGGGCGGCGATGGCCTCGCGAGACTCGGGGCGGATGACGTCGGCCAGCGCGAGGGCGCCGACCAGCCGCCCGTCGATCAGGACGAAGACGACGGTCTTGCCCTGCTCCGAGAGTTCCTCATACCGCGGGTCGTCGAACGCGATGCCGTGTTCTTTCAGGTAGCCGGGGCTGACGATCTTGACCTCCCGCCCCTCGACGGTGCCTTCGGCTCCCTTGCCGGGGATGGCGTTGAAGTTTTCGACGGCCGGCGGGCGCTCGACCGCCGCCGCGATGGCCTGGGCGATGGGGTGCTCCGAATGGGCCTCTACCGCGGCGGCGTACCGGAGCAGTTCGTCTTCCGTCAGCGCCTGGTCGAAGAGGAGGGTGTCGGTGATGCCGAACCGGCCCTCGGTGAGTGTGCCGGTTTTGTCGAAGATGATCGCCTGCAGGTTCCGCGCTGCCTCGAAGGCGGAACGGTCGCGGATGAGGAGCCCGTTCTGTGCCGAGAGCGCCGTCGAGACGGCCACCACCAGCGGCACGGCCAGCCCGAGGGCGTGCGGACAGGCGATCACCATCACCGTCACCATGCGTTCGAGGGCGAAGTCGAAGGGCTGGTCCATCAGGACGATCCAGACGAAGAGCGTGAGGGCCCCGCCCCCGAGCGCGACGAACGTCAACCACCGGGCGGCTCGGTTGGCCAGGTCCTGCGTCTTCGACTTCGACTCCTGGGCCTGCCGTACCAGGTCGATCACCTGGGCGAGGAAGCTCTCCGACCCGGTCTTCTGTACCTCCAGGATAAGGGACCCTTCCCCGTTGATGGCCCCGCCGATCACCACGTCGCCTTCCTTTTTGTTCACCGGCACCGATTCGCCCGTGAGCATGGCCTCATTCACGGCGCTCTGCCCCTGGACCACCACCCCGTCGGCCGGGATCTTTTCGCCGGGCCGGACGAGGACCCGGTCCCCCGCCTGGAGCTGATCGAGGGGCACGTCCACCACGCTGCCGTCGGGTTGCACCCGGTGGGCCTCGCTGGGCATGAGGCGGGCCAGTTCATCCAGCGCCCGGGAAGCGCCCAGCACCGACTTCATCTCGATCCAGTGCCCCAGCAGCATCACGTCGATCAGCGTGGCCAGCTCCCAGAAGAAGATCTTGCCGGCCAGCCCGAAGACCACGGCGCTGCTGTAGACGTAGGCCGTGGTGATGGCGACAGAGATGAGGGTCATCATCCCCGGCTGGCGTTTTCGGAGTTCGGAGAAGAGCCCATTCAGGAACGGCCAGCCGCCGTAGAAGAAGACCACCGAGGAAAGCGCCCAGAGCACATAGCGGTCGCCCGGAAAGCGCAGCGCCTCTTCGATGCCCAGGAAACCCTGGATCATGGGCGAAAGGGCCAGGATGGGGAGCGTAAGCAGGAGCGAGATCCAGAACCGCTTACGGAAGTCTTCCACCATCATGGCGTGATGGTCGTGTCCATGGGCACCGTGCCCGTGGGCGCCATCGTCGTGTCCATGGTCGCCGTGCCCGTGGGCGCCGTGGTTGTGTCTATGGGCGCCGTGTCCATGGTCGCCGTGCCCGTGGGCGCCGTGGTCGTGTTCGGGGGCCTTCGCAGGGGCATCATGGTCCCCGTCGTGGGAAGCGTGGGTAGGGTTCATGGCTGGTTCTCGTGTGCGTTCGAGGCGTTGGTGTTTTCGGTCGGGGTCTGAGGGTGGCGCAGGGCTTTCTGTAAGGTAACCAGGAAGCCGAACGCCGGGTCTTTGAACTGTGCGTGATGGAGCACGTCCCAGTATTGGTCGAGGTAGGCTTGCAGGAAATGGATGACGTGGCCCAGAGGGAGGACCCGTACCCCGGCCTGGGGGACGGCCTCGGGGCGGGAGGCAAAGACCAGGAGCCGCACCCGGTGTCCGTGTGGACCGGTAGCCGTGCCGTCTCGACGTACCCGGCGCACCAGCGCGGGGGCTTCTTCGGGGGCACAACACCCGAAGCGCACCAGCGCCGTCTCCAGGACGGCCGGGTCGGTCGTGGCTTCATTGAGCCGGGCGCGTCCCTCCTTCACTTCGCCGATCAGCATGTCGGGCACGTCTGCCGGCACGTCGAGCCGTGGGTCCGGCTGGAAAGAGGCGGGAGCCGTCTCCGGGAGCCCGGCCACCAGGCGACCGGCGTTGGGGAACCGGAAGGCCAGGACGTCGAGGTCGGTCACGGCTCGGTACCCCCCATGCCGTGAGGCTTCCAGCACCGGGTACTCGCATACGGTGAAGTAGCCGTTGACATGTAGATAGGCACGGACCAGCGCAACGGCGTTATCCATGGCTCACCTCACGGGGTTCAAGTCGGTGCTGGAAAGTACGGGTTCTGCTGTGGTCTCGCCCGGGTTCTCATAACGCACGCCGCGGCGCGGGATGAAGCGGGGGATCTGGGCGGCGTAGGCGTCGTAGGCCGCCCCGAAGCGCGCGCGTACCTCGTGCTCCTCGATCCGTGCCAGGCGGGCATACATCCACACCAGTACGGGAAACATGGCCAGCGTCAGGAGGGTGGGCCACTGCACCAGGAAGCCCAGCAGCACCGCCACGAACCCGACGTACTGGGGGTGGCGCACGTGGGCATAGGGGCCGGTCGTGGCCAGGCGCTGCTCGCGGTGGGCCCGGTAGAGCACGCGCCAGGCGCTCATGATGAGGATGACTCCACCGGCGATGAGCAGGTTGCTCAGCACGTGTAACGCGTTGAAATGCGCCGCCAGCGAGTTGCCCTCCCCGATCCCGAAGAGGGTCTGCCAGAGGTGGCCGGTATCGTGGGCAAAGAGGTTCAGGTTCGGATACCGGCTGGTGAGCCACCCCGAGAGCAGGTAGATGGTCAGCGGGAAGCCGTACATCTCCGTGAAGAGCGCCACGATAAAGGCCGCAAAGGCCCCGAAGGTGCGCCAGTCCCGCCAGTGCTTCGGGCGCGTAAAGCTGAAGGCGAAGACGATGAAGACCAGCGACATCACGATCGCCATCGTCCAGTAGCCGTAGTCATAGGGACCGTTCATGGTTCCGTTTGCCGGATCGGGGATTCAGGGCGTGGTACGGGGCCTTGGCAGCCCCTTGCGTATGGGGTACAAGATGCGGGGAGCAACCTGAAACGAGCCTTAAGAGGGGCTTAACTCCTTTTAAGGTTTTCGCGATGCGTCGTGAAGCGGATCCTGACTCCCCGGCAGGGCACAACGCCGAACCAGAACACAGACGGCCCTGCCGAGAAACAGGGCCGTCTGGCGTACGCACCTGGTGGGGGAGGTAGAAACCCGGTGCGTCTTACGATGAGTGGGGGGGGCAACTCCTACGCAACCCACTCACGTATCAGTATACCTGAAGCGGAGGAGAATCACACCTTAAATTGTTTTCAGGATCAGGGCTACCTCCTGGGGCCGGTGGCCAAAGAGGTTATCTGCACCGGCGGCTGAGGTGAGAGTGGACGATCTTCCAGCCTCCCTCTTCGCGGGCCAGCACCGTCGTGAAGACCCCCTGGCTTTCTACCGGGCGGTCTTCATGGCGAGCCTTCAGGACATATCGGCCCGTGGCGACGGCCAGGTCTTGGCCCGCACGGATCCGAACGTCTTCGTGACGGAAGTCGAGATCGTCGAGGGCTTCGAGCTCGGGGCCCAGATGATGATCCCGGTAGGCGGCCCAGGAGCTATCCACCCCGCCCTGTTCGAAGATATACACGGCTTCGCCGGAGGACCAGAGGGCGTCGAGGGTGGCCAGGTCGCCTTCACGGATGGCCTGTGCCTGTTGTTCGAGGAGGGCTTCGAGTTCGGCCGGGGAGGGGGCTTCCTGTGCCGGAGGTTCAGGCTGTGCGCAGGCCGACAACAACAGGAGAACCAGCACAGCGAGGGGAGCGCGTAAACGGAGTCGGGTCATGATCGGATCGGGTTGGTGGGTGGGTAAAAGGGACTGGGAGCGTCAATGGGTCTGGGGGCGCAGGGCCTGCACGCCGAGACGGTGCAGCACCAGGGGGCCGGTGCCTTCGACGAAGAGCCCTACCGGCCCCGGGGCCGGCGTCGAGCCGTGTCCGTGGGTGGCCATCTCGTCCCGTGCGTAGCCCCGGAAGTGGGTGCCGTCGCTGACGACTTTCAGGACGAGTGGCCCGTCCGCCGGGGCCGGAGCAGCGTCGAACGTTTCGGCGGTCCCTTCCTGCATGCGTCCCTGGAGGAGGCGGCCGTCGGCGACCTCGAGGAAGTCGTAGTTGCGGGCATCCTGCAGGTGATGTACCAGGCGGAAACGGCCCTTGAAGGCGCGGAGGTCCAGCGAGGCTTCGGCCTGGAGGCTCCCCAGGGGGCGGTCCAGGACGAAGAGGACGGGACGGCCCGTGCCCTGCAGGACCAGGCCGCTGTCTGACACCACAGGGACGAGGTTGGCAGGGGATCCCAGCAGGAAGCGAAACGTCTCGGTGAGGACGCGGGGAGCCCCCGGGCCGGGTTGCCAGGTCCAGGAGCCGTCGGGCTGCACCTCCACACGGGCCACGGTGTCGGCGGGAGCAGCCGGAGCCGGTTCTTCTATGTTCTCCTCCGCCTGCTCCACGTCCGGTTGCACCCCGACGCCATAGGCATAAACGAGCCGGGCTCCATGATCACCGGTCTCCACCACCAGGTAATACCCGGCGGTGCCCGCCAGAAAGAGCAGGAGGGGGATCCAGCGGGGTACCCGGTACTTTCCTTTGACCTCGAACCACAGGGCGAGCAGGCGTACCCCTGCGTACAGGCCGAAGAACCACAGCGTACGCTCGGCCCAGTCGGCGTGGTCGGTGACGTGCGGGATGATCTGGGCGGGCAGATCCAGCCCATCGGCGGCTGCCCTGCCGGTGTAAAAGGCCACGGCCAGGGCCAGCGCACCCAGGGTGTAGAGGCTAACAGCGACCTTGCGAACGCCGGGACGCCCGGGAGGGACGAGCGAGAGCAGGTCGAAGAGGGCAGCCGTAGCCAACAGGGCTATAGGGAAATGGACGATGAGCGGGTGCACATTGGGCGCCCATTCGGGAAGAGAGAACATCGTACGTTGCGGTGGTCTGGGGGAAAAATAGAGGAGGGTGCCCTTTACGGCGTGGCATAGACGTACCGGGTACCGCGCCGGTCGAAGGCGAGCACCTGGTAGGGCTGCGGGGGCCGGCCCGGCGTCTCCATGCCGGGGGAGCCGATGGGCATACCGGGCACAGCCAGGCCGGTGATGTCGGGTTGCTCGGCCAGCATCCGTTGCACCAGGCCGGCGGGTACATGGCCCTCCACCACGTATCCGTTCACCACGGCGGTGTGGCAGGAAGCCAGCGTGGCCGGCACACCGAGGCGTCTTTTCATGCCCGAGACGTCGGGCATGTCGGTGGTTCGCACCCGGAAACCACGGGCTTCGAGGTGACGGACCCAGGCCGTGCAACACCCGCACGTGGGGCTCTTATACACCGTGACGGTCGGGGTATCGCTCGGCTGGCATCCGGCCAGCAGCACGACAGCCAGTACGAGGAGCACGGCGGGGAAAAAGCGTAAACGAGAGGACATGGGGTTGTTCATGGCGTTAGGGTACCGTGCCGCCTTCAGGAGAGGTCCCGTTCGAGGTGGGCTTTCCGCTCCGCATAGTCCTCGGAGCTGATTTCTCCGGTAGCATACCGGCGCCTGAGAATCTCCATCGGCGACGTCTCGCGTCGGCCCCGGGCCTCAGGGGAGGACCAGCGTGAGAAGAGATAGACCAGGATCAGGGTGCAGGCGATCAGGAATACCCACCACCCCCAGTGCATCCCGCCGATCCATTCGTGTGTGTCGTACATGGCCGGTACCCGGTACGTGGTTTAGGGAACGAAAAGGAGACTCAAGGCTGCTTCAACTGTGCTTTGCGCTGTTCGTACTCCCGCGTGGAAATCTCACCGCGCGCATAGCGCCGTTGTAGTTCCTCCAGCGCCGACGGGCTCCGGGACCGGGTGGGAGGCTCCGGCCAGAGGCGGAGCAAGACCACCACGATAACGATCAGTAAGAGCGCCCAGAAAAGCATCATGCCACCCCACATGCCAGATTCCTCCGAGGACAGGGGCCCGCCCGCAACCCGGGTCGGCCCCCTCCTCCTTCATCGATGAGAATAAGCCCGCAGGTTCGCATGCGGTGCGAAGCTACGGCCGCTGGTTCTTTGGATGCTTGCCGCCCTGCATCATGCCGCCTTGCATCATGCCGCCCTGCATCATGCCGCCTTGCATCATGCCGCCCTGCATCATGCCGCCTTGCATCATGCCACCGTGCATCATGCCACCGTGCATCATCTGCATCATCTGCATCATGGTGATATTTTCCATCATGTAACGATGCCACTGCATGGGGGAGATGGCGGCCAGTTTGGAACGCTGCTCATCCGTGAGCACTTTTTTCATCTGGAGGGCGGTTTCATACGCGAGGGCCTGTAGCCGGGCATGGTGCCGGGCGATGGCCTCCAGGCGGGCCTGCACCTGGTCCGGTGCGGCCTCTCCTTCCGAGATGACTTTCTGAAGTTGCTCTTGCGCCGCCTTCATCTGTTGCATGAGTTCCTGGCGTTTGGCCTGAAAGGCCTGGGCGTGTTGTTTAAGCTCCGCAACCTGGGCGTCGGTAAGGGCCAGCGGCTCCTGCAGGGTGGGCAGCAGATGTACCAGCAGGGCGGCACGTTGCAAGGGGTTGCTCATCATCTGCTGCATCCGCTGATGCATCATCTGCATCATACCGTTCTGCATCATACCGTTCTGCATCATGCCGCCCTGCATCATGCCACGGGTCGTATCGGTCTGGGCAGCCTGCCCATGTTGATGTTGGTGCTGGGCGATTGCCGGCAGCGCCGGGGCGAAGAGCATCAGGGTAACGCCGAGCATCAGGCTCATGGTGAGGCCTGCAAGGGTTGTTTTGATCGTGTTCATCATATCACCTCAAAAGATTGATTACGGACTACGAAAGGGATTGCTCGTGCGCGCCCCGGGACCTCATCCGCCGGCGGTATTCACGCGCCGGTGGCTCCAGGTGCCGGTCCAGCAGAACCCAGCAGACCAGGAGGAACAGGACCCAGAAGGTCATCACGAGCAAGAACCAGGACATTGCGAGAGAAAGCGTATAGGGGGGTCTGGCCCGGCAACGGGCACGATCTAGCTTGCCGTTTGCTGGTCACCAAGGTCGGGTGGGTTACCTTAAGACAGGCTGAAGGCGAGCTTAAACTTCTTTAAGGTCCGAAACTTTGTTCGTTTACGGGGTTGACCTGTTCGGGAGTTGACGCATGAACCCACCTCGAAGCCCATGTGGATCTTGTTAGTAGAAGATGAAACCCGCCTGGCCCACTCGCTGAAGACAGGGTTGGAAGAGGAAGGATACCACGTAGACCTGGCCGAAGACGGAATGGAAGGAGAAACCCTGGCGCTGGCCAACGCTTATGACCTGCTCATTGTGGACTGGCGCCTGCCCCGGCAGGATGGCAAGACGCTCGTGGAGCGGGTTCGAGCGGCCGGGCGTACGATGCCCATCCTGATGTTGACGGCCCTGGGGGACGTCGAACACCGGGTGGCCGGGCTGGATGCGGGGGCCGATGATTATCTGCCCAAACCCTTCAAGTTCGAAGAATTGCTGGCCCGGCTGCGGGCCTTGCTCCGGCGCCCACCCCTGGCCACCCAGGAGCACGTGCTGCGCCGGGGGCCGCTGGAAGTAGACACCCGGCGCCGGCAGGCCACGTTTCAGGGGACCCTCTTGAACCTCCGCCCCAAGGAATATGCGTTGCTGGAAGACTTCATGCGTCATCCCGACGAGGTGATCTCACGGACCGTCATGGCCGAGCGCGTCTGGGGAGATGCCTTTTATGTGACCGACAATGTGATCGACGTGACCATCTCCGGGTTACGACAGAAGCTGGCCGAAGCCCAGCCGGACCTCCCCGAGACCCAGGCTGTCCGAATCGAGACCGTGCGCGGCGTCGGGTATCGCCTGGTGGTCGGCTGATTGCACGGCCGGCGCGCGGAGGCCCCTCGGGGTCTTTCGCTCCGGCGGCGATCCCCTTTCAGAACCTGACGGTTGCCAACATGCTTGCCGGGCTGAACCTGCGTATCTCCACCCGCCTGACGCTGTGGTACGGGGTGACGATGCTCATCCTGCTGAGCCTCTTTGCGTTTTTCTGTTACCTCTACTTCCACAACTCGCTGCACCGCGACTTCGACCGTCACCTCGACCACGAGAAGCGTGAGCTGTTGCCGTTCCTCCGGCTCGACGGGGAGCTTCCGGCTTTTGCCGCGCTGGACGAGCTTCGTTCGGTGGCCTACGAGACCGACGGGATCTACGGGACCTACGTGCGCCTCCTGGATCCGGCGGGGGAAGTGCTCTACCAGAGCCCAAATTTCGAGGGGCACAGCCCCCTGCCGGTGCAACTTCCGGCACGCCGGGAGGCGGATCCGTTGAGCCGGGTGTGGGCCGGCCGGCCGGCCCGGTCCTGTTATACGCCGCTCTTCGGAGACGACGGTCGGCTGAAAGGGTGGCTGGAGGTGACCGGGTTCGAATGGTCGTTGCACCAGGAGCTCTATCGCCTGCGTCTGGCCATGCTCATCGGGATTGTGCTGAGCGTGCTGCTGGCCATCGGAGGCGGTTACCTCCTCGCACGGCGTGCCCTCCGGCCGGTGGCCGCCCTGACCGAGGCCGCCAACGAGATCCGGGCCACGGACCTGAGTGCCCGTCTCCCCACCAGCTTTGGGGTGCGGGATGAGCTGACCGACCTGGCCGAGACGTTCAACCAGATGATCGAACGCCTGCAGGCCTCCTTCGATCGGGAGCGACGCTTCACCGATAACGCCGCACACGAACTGCTGACGCCCCTGACCACGACCCACAACAGCATTGAAATCACGCTTCGAAGGTCACGGGAGCCTGCTGCCTACGAGGAGACGCTCCGCCGCCTGCTGCTCGATGTGGAAGAGATGACCGAGACAGTGCAGGGACTGCTGCAACTGGCGCGTATCGACCGGCTACAAGAGCTGCCCCGCGAACCCGTTGTGTTGAGTGACGTGGTCCGGGAGCACGTGCGCCGCTTTACTGCCCGCGCCGAAGGGGCCGGCCTGTGCCTGTACCAGCGGATCACCCCGGGCCTCACGGTGCGGGCAGAGAAGCACCGGCTGGGAGAAGTGGTAGACAACCTGCTCGACAATGCGATCAAATACACGCCGGCCGGTGGGGAAATAACCGTGACGCTGGACGCCCGGGACGAGGAGGTGCTCCTGGCGGTGGAAGATACCGGCATCGGCTTCGAGGCCGGGCAGGAGCCGCACCTGTTCGACCGGTTCTACCGGGCTGATATTCCGGAGGTGCAGGCCCGACATGGCAGCGGGCTGGGCCTGTCGATCGTCCGGGCCATCGTGACGCTCTACGGGGGGACGGTGACGGCCTGGAGTGCCGGGCCGGGGCGGGGGAGCCGCTTCGAGGTGCGCCTGCCTCGCCATCTCGACGCCGCGTCACGGGGCCGAAGAGCCTCCGCGGCCGGATAGGCCGGGTCAAGGCCGTTCGAGGGAAGCGGGCTTTCGGGCGATGAGGTGGCGCACCAGCCCTCCCGGGGCGAGGTCGGTGACGCGCTCCAGCTCCCAGCCGGCCTGCCGCACATTCTCGACGGTACGGCGGGCGATGTGCACCCCGGTGAGGCGGTGAAGGGGGGGATCGAGCCGATCCATCCACCGGCCGACCCGGTCGGAGCGTACCCGCATATGTTCGAGCAGGTGGAGCCGCCCCCCGGCCGGCTCACGCGGAGGGCCTCACGAAGCCCCTGGACCGGGTCGGGTACGGAGCAGAAAACGAAGGTGGCCACCACCTCGTCGAACGTATGGTCGGGAAAAGCCAGCGCCTGGGCATCCATTTCCATAAGGACGATGGGACGATCCGGGTAGCGTGCGGCACGGCGCCGTGCGCGTTCCAGCATCCGGGGGGAAAGGTCGATGGCCGTGACCGTGATGCCCGGGGGGTAGTAGGGAATGTTTTTACCGGTGCCCACCCCCGGTTCGAGCACGTTGGGGCCCCGGACGTTGGCCCAGAGCCGGCGTCGCCATCGACGGAAGACCAGCTGCTCCAGGGGCAGTTCCAGCAGGTCGTAGCATCGCGCCACACGATCGTAAGCCCGTCGCGTGTGTGTCGTGGCTGTGTCCGTCAGGCTTGTCATGGCCCCGTACCGCTCGTTTTACAGCTATGGGCCCGGGAGGAGGTCGGAGCGCTCGCGCCCTCAAAGATTGGGCTTCTTCCGGGGCACCTCTGGCCGGCCATTCTTGCCGTCGGTAGGTAAGACGACGGGGCGTGTGCTGGCGGGCCGTTTCCCCGAAGGAAAGGGGGGGCGCGGGCGTCTGCGCAACCAGGGCGAGGTGACCGCCCAGAGCCAGAAGCCGCTCAGCACCGTAATCACCCCCAGCACGGACAGGGCCCGTAGCCCCCTTCGGGCAGGGCACGGCCTCCTAACGCCCCGGAGCCCGGACGGGTTCGTCCGGCCCGGTGATGGACGGTGCTATGCGTGCCCTGGCAAGGGGATCCGGAGAAAAGCGTTCCGTGCAGGTGTGCGACGCTGCGAAGACATGCCGCGTGCTTGTTTTGGCCGCCGTCCTATCCTGGCTGTTTCTCCCCGCTGCCGGCTTTTTTGCTCCGGGTCTTTGGGGCGGCCTGTCCGGGCCGGGTGGTGCGGCGGGGCCGGTGCCAGGAGCCGTCCAGGCCGGCCTGCAGCCGGTAGCGGTGGATCATCGCATGCAGGTAGCGCTGCGAATAGTCGTAGCCGCGCAGGGCCACCGTGGTCGCGTAGTGCAGCACCCGGGCGATCCACAGCTTGAAGAGCAACTCTTCCCAGTCGTCGTCGCCGAAGACGAAGTGGTCCAGCAGCACCGCATAGGTGTCCATCCAGGTTGTCTCGTCCATGAAGGCGAAGCGCGGGTATTGCCGGTTCTTCACCATCTCCTGGCGTACGGGCCGGGGGAAGCGTTCCAGGAGCTCCTCCTGGCGGGGCGTCCAGTGTTCGCCGAGCAGGCCCAGCGTGCCCTCCAGGTCGAAGCCGAGCTTTTCGGTGATGCCGTTCGGGACGACGTCGGGGTGTTCGACCCGGTGCAGGGCTTCTTTCGTGATGGCCTCGCCCCGGAGGTTTTGCAGGGCGGCAAAGCATTCCACCAGCATCGTGCGCAGGTCGGTCAGCTTGCCGTAGAGCTTGTGTGCCTTGCCCTGCGGCATGTACGTTTCGTAGGTCCGGAAGCCGTGCTGGACGCACGAGAAGGTGTAGAGGGTGTCGATGCCCCAGTCGCTCTGGGCCTGGACGCGCTCGTCCTGTACGAGGGCCTCGGCCACTTCCCGCGTGAAGAGCAACTCGCCGCCGAGGGGCTGTTCGATCCAGGAGAGCCCGGTGTGAGGCCACAGCAGCGCAAAGCCGGTGCGGGTGATCATCCACGTGATCATGGCATCGGTGCGGGCGCGGGGGAAGTAGTGGCGCACCACGGAGAAGCCGAAGTCGGCTGCCTCTTCGGCCTTGGTGATCCAGTCCGCCCCGAAGCTGGTGATGTCGGCATCGTAGAAATGGATGCGCTCGTCCTCACACGCTTCGAGGAAGTAGCGCAGGGCGGTGTTCATCCCGTCGCCCTTGCCCGAACGCCTGTTGCCGATGCGGTCCTGCAAAAGCAGCTCGACGCGCGTGCCGGTCTTCATGTGGACCTCCGGGGCCGCCGCCGCGACCGCCCGGTAGGTCGCCTCCTTCTCCACGCCGACGCACAGCACCTGCCGCACGCGGGGATGGGCCGCGGCCGTGTAGATGTTCCGGATGAGCACCTCGGGGTTTTCGACTTTGAAGGGGAAGCAAACCAGACTCATATCGGCTTCTCGTCTTGAGACTCACGACTTCGTGACGGAACGGGCTCCCGTGTTGCGATAAGTGTTTTCTGCACAATCGCTTGGGAAAAGGCCTCGTTTGCGGCCTCGCGCAAGAAGCATGCCGCCGGGGGCAACGTCTTTCAACGAATCACGACGACCTTTTCGACCCGGGCGGCTTCGTTGAGCAGGTCGCCGCCGTCGCGGGTGCGGGCGAAGACGCGGTAGAGGTAGACGCCGGTCGCCACGGGGTCGCCGTCGGCGTCGGTGCCGTCCCACCGCACCTTGTTCCACCCGATGCGCAGGCTGCCGCCCTCGAGCAGGGCCGGGTTCTCGATCAGGTCGAACTCGCGGAGGAGCCGGCCGGTGATCGTGTAGAGGCGGAGGCGGAAGTCTTCGATGCGTGCGGCATCGGGCCCGATGAGGCGAAAAGCGAAGACGGTGAAGTTGTTCATCGGGTTGGGGTACGGGTATACCGGTTCGATGCGCAGGTCGGTCGCCGTGCGGAAGTGCACCTGGTAGGGGCTGCCTTCGGCCTCGTTGCCCGAGCCGTCGCGGACGTGGACGACGAGCGTGTGGGTGGAGTCGCTGCCGCTGAAGTCGGGCTGGAAACGCAGGCGCAGCTCGTTGTCGTTGCGTTTGCCGGCGAGCCGGTCGAACGGGATGCGGCGGTCGTCGAGCGTCACGGTGACGACGGTGGTGTCGCCCTGAAGGGGGATGAACGGGTTGTCGTCGCGGACGGTGATCTCGATGGTCGGGCGGGCGGGCACGAACGGGAGGGCCGGATCCTGCAGGTTGACGACGGGGTCGGGATCGTGGGGGTAGGCGATGCCGTCGATGAGCACGTCGAACGAGGGGGGGGTGGCGTCCCGGCGGACGACGAAGGGGGTGCGCAGGAGGTTGTTGAAGACGGCCTGTTCGGGGCGTTCGGGCTGCCGGAGTACGAGCTGGAGCCGGTGGGTTCCGACCCGGCCGCGTGTCGGCAGGGTGAAGGTGGAGGAGGCGGCCTCGACCAGGTTGCGCAGGGTGTCGGTATGGACGCGGGTGGTCTCGTTGGCAGGGTCGATGACGAGGTAGTCGAGCAGGGCCGTTTCGGCGGGGGTTGCGCTCAGGTTGCGGGCCGTCACGCCGATCTCCAGGGGGGCGCCTTCGAGCAGGGTGTCGGCCGAGAGGGTGAGCGTGGCCGGGTCGAGGGCGAGCTCGGGCACGGCGTCGTAGCCGACGTACCAGCGGGTGAGCTGGGGGGTGGTCCGGGCGGTGGTGTCGGCCAGCGTGGCGCGCAGGCGGATGAAGGGATGGCGGCGGGCATCGAGGGCCGAAAGGTCCACCGTACCGGGGATCATCCGGTCGTCGATCAACACCTCGGCGCCGTCGGCCGAGAGCACGGCCACGCGGACCGTACCGCTCGTTCCGGTGTCGGCCGCCCAGCCGAGCGTGTGCCATGCCTGGGCCGGGCCGATGGGCGGGGAGAGGGTCGTACCCTCGCCGAACCGGAACGTGAGCTCGACGGCCTGCATGATCTCGTGCCGGCCGTCGTCCGGCGGGGCCACCCATTCGAGCGTGAAGGCCGGATCATCGACCCGGGAGATCATGATCCAGAGGTGCCGGTACGTGAGTGTGTCGATGGCCGTGCTGCCCAGGGCCCGGAAGACGGCTTTGACGCTGTCCGGGATGACGGTGACGCCGTCCCGGTTGCCCTTGTGTCGGGTGCGGGCGAGCACGTAGTCCCCCGGCCGGGCCAGGGCGGCCACGGCCTGGAGCTCGGCGAAGGCGGCGGCCGGGTCCTCGAAGTTGTTCGGATAGGTGGGCATCGAGCCGTGGCCCCGGACGGCGCCGGTGCCCCCGTCGAGCACGAGCAGGCCGAAGCCCAGCTGGTTGCGTTCGTAGAGCTCGCTGTTGACCACGAACTGCCCGTTGTACACCTCGGGGCCGCCGTCCCGGGAGCTGGCGGCGCTGACCTCCATCGCGTAGGTTTTGAACCGCCAGGCCGTGCCGGTGTGTTCGAGGAAGGGGCTCTGGGTGTTTTCCCGGAAGAGGGGGCCTTGCTGGAGCCATCCCGTCTGGCCCAGCGCGGTGTCCACGGTGAGGATCCCCGTCTTCCAGTTTTCGGCCTGATCGGGCTGGTCGATGCGGGCTCGCCAGTAATAGGTGGTGCCGTCGGTGAGGCCGTCCGGCTGCCAGGTGGCCGCCAGGCGGGCCGGCGGGGTACGATGTACGCGCAGGGCGGGCGTGTCGAACGTGGGGGCGACGTCGAGCTGGAAGAGGACGGGTTGCGGCATCGGGTCGGCCAGGCTCACGCGCAGCGTCGGGGAGGGGGTGGGCACCAGCCCGAAGGCACCCGGCTCGACGAGCGAGAGGCCGGTCGAGAACACCACCTGGGTGCGTTCGGCGACGTTGTTGGTTTCGTCTTCCTCGGCGTAGGCGTCCGGCGGGTCCAGCGTCGCGCGGAGGCGGTGCTCGCCGGGGCTGTCGGCATCGAGGGGGATCGTGAAGGCGGCGACGTGTTCGAGGCCGAAGGGGGGCAGCCGCTGCACGTGCCGGGTCGTGGCGCCGCCGGGCGCGGTGTGCAGCAGTTCGAGGTCCACGCTGTCGGCCGGGAGGAGGCCGTAGTTGCGGGCACGGACGGTGACGGTCAGCGCCGAGTCGGCCGGGATGGGAGCCTCGGGCGTGACGAGCAGGGCGGCCGGGGTGAGGGTGAAGTCGGGGCGGGTGGGCAGGGACAGGCGCGTGGCCGGGTCGCCGATGAGGCCGTACTGCAGCACATGCTTGACGGCGAGCGGGTCCCGGCGGGTGAGGCTGTACCGGCGCTTGGCTTCCTGGAGGGCGAGGCCGAGCGTGCGGAGCGTGTCCACGAAGACGCTGCGGTGGATCTCGTCGCTGAGCTGGGCCGAGGCCAGGATGGTGCCGCTGGAGGAGGCGCCCCAGTGGGCGATGCTGCCGTTGCGCGTCTCGAGGACGAGTTGCTCGCTGAAGCTGAGCAGGTCGCTACCGGCACCGGTGCCGGTGGCGAAGTCACCGGTGAAGCATCCGAGCGAGAGGACCACCGGGAGGCGGTCGGCATTGTCGAAGGTGCGGGGCGGGGCGGTGACGATCTCCCAGGTCTGCGCCGCCGAGTGACCGAAGTACGTCACCCAGGAGGCGCCGTTGCGGAAGGCCACCTGGAGCGAGTCCCGGAACGTGGGGTCGAGCGGCTCGCTTGCGTTCTTGAAGAAGTGGAGCGTGTCCAGGGCGGCGGGGGTGTGGTGGACCGTCCGGCTCCATTCGAGGGCGAAACTCTGGAGGGTGCTCTGTTCGAGGGCGCTGGTGCCGCCGACGAGGAACAGGGCCCGTTTTTGCCAGGCCGCCAGGGGCCGGCTCTCGTAGTGGGCGAGCTTTTCGACGAACAGGAAGCCGGTGTCGTTGTCGCGCAGGGGCAGGCGGCCGACGGCCAGCCGTTCGGTGTAGTCGTCGAGGCCGTCCTGCTGCATGGCGAACCAGCCGTCCGAGGCGGCGTGGCCGAAGGAGGGCACTTCCCAGCCCGGTCGGGGGCGGGTGCGGTTCGGGTAAAGGGCGTCCCCCCAGAGGACGAGGAAGCGGGGGGGCGTGGCCCACGCCTGTGTGGTGCGGACGAAACGGCGCAGGGCCAGGGGAGTCGGCCGGCCGTAGTCGAACTGGTCGAAGACGTCCTGCACATCGACGATCACGACGGTGTGGTTGCCGCCCTCCGGCCCGCTGCGGTAGGCGGCCAGGGCTTCCGCCGAGGCCCACAGGACCGGGGTCGTGACGATCACGTAGTCGGCTTCGCTGGCGGGGTTGGCCCAGTCGCTGGGCGTGTCCGGGTGCAGCCGGGCCGGGGTTCGGAAGCCCGTCGCTCCCACGGCCCAGTAGCGGGCCGCCCCCGGCGGGGCATCCTCCACCGTGACGCTCCCCCCGGCCGCCGTGCGTGCGAAGGCGGCACCGTGCGCGGGGGCGAACACCCATACGGGCCCGTCCGAGAACCCCGACAGCGTGAAACGGTAAGTCCCCCCTTCCGGCACGGCAAACGACAGGCGGTTCGCCGAAGCCGTCAGCGAGCGGGTGTAGACAACCTCGATCCAGTCCAGCAGCACCCGGTTGACGGGGGTGTTGTCGAAGTCGTTGGTGGAGGTGAGCCGGACGGCGAGGTTGCCGTCGGCGGGGAGGCGGTCCTGCGGGACGGACGCCGTGAGCGTGGCGAAGGCCGTTCCGCTCCAGGAGGCCGTGTCGACGGGGACGAACGTGGTCGTCGAGCCCTCACGCAGGCGCAGGCTGAGGATCACGCGGTGCGGTGTGCTGGTCTCGGCGTTGAGTTGCACGCGCACCCGGAGGGTGTCGGGGGTGCCGGGGGCGGGGGCGGTCAGGATGGCGTCGTACGTGCGGGTGATCGGGTTGCCCGAGGTGTGCGCGAACCGATCCCAGTAGTAGCCCTCGCCGCGGGTGTAGAGCGGGTTGCCCGTGGCAAAGGGGTCGCCGAAGAAGTAGAGCGCGTCTTCTTCGAGGTGCAGGGTGTCCCGGGCGGTGGTGCGTGCGAGCCCGCCCGTCGCCCCGGGTGTGGCGTAGCGCAGGCCGGGCGGTCCGTTCCAGGTCAGCCAGTAGTAGGTCGTGTCCGTGTAGAGGCTGAAGAAGGTGCTGCTCTGGAACGTGTCCTCGTAGTTGTAGGCCCATGCCTCGTCGTCGCCCCGGTTGCGGCGGCCCACGAAGGCCAGGAAGTCGCCGGGCTGCATGGTTCCGGCGGTGCCTTCGTAGTGGAGCGGCACCTCCCGGCCGTTCTCAAAGAGCCGAAACGTCGCCGGGTCGATGCCGGCCAGGGAAAGGCCTGCCGCTGCGAGGTCCTGTCCCGTCAACCGGTAGACCCCGTCTTCCACGACACCGACCTTGAGGTAGGGCCGGTCGGGATGGTACCAGGCGGGGTCGAAGGCGTCGGTCTGCGCCCGGGCGGCCGGGCCGGCGGCTGCCGCCAGCAACCAGAGCCCCGCATACCACAGGCCGCGTAGCACCGCACGGTGTGCGGTGCGGGCGGGTTCCCGATGGGCTGCGGGCCGGGGGAAGCGGCGGGCGCCCGCCGCGGGAGCATCCGGTGCGGGAGGCAGGATCATGGCGCGGTGGTGAAAGCGACCGGGGTGCCCGGTGATGCAGAGGGTATCGTCCCCGGCGGGTGCCGGTCAACTCCCGAACGTATTTTTGCCCCTGTGGGTTCAGCGAAGCGGCTCGTCGTGGGCGACGGGTTGCAGCGAATCCTGAAAGAGGGCCTTGCGCAGGACCTCGGTCTGGTTCTCTTCGGCCAGGTGCTGGAGATAGGCGAAGTAGGTGTCGAGTTCCGGGCGGCTGAACGGGGCCGGGCTGCGCAGGCCGATGATGCGGGGGTGCGGCGTCGGGACGGGGACCTCGTCGTCGGCGAAGAGCTGCTCGTGAAGCTTTTCGCCGGGGCGGATCCCCGTGAAGACGATGTCGATGGGACGGCCGGGGTTCGGGTTGAGCTGCCGGATCATGCGGCGGGCCAGGTCGACGATGCGGATCGGCTCGCCCATCTGCAGGGCAAAGACGGGGGCCTCGTCGAGCAGGAGGGTTTGCAGGATCAGGCAGGCCGCCTCCCGGGCCGTCATGAAGTAGCGGTCCATGTCCGGGTGGGTGACGGTCACCGGCCCCCCGGCGGCGATCTGTTCGGCGAAGCGGGGGGCGACGCTGCCCTGGCTGCCGAGCACGTTGCCGAAACGCACCGTCTTGCAGGTCATCGGCTTCCGGACGGTGCGCACGTACCATTCGGCCAGGCGTTTCGTGGCCCCCAGCACGCTGGACGGGGCAACGGCCTTGTCGGTCGAGATGAAGACGAACTGTTCCGTGCGGTAGGTCTCGCACAGCTGCACCAGGGCCAGCGTGGCCAGGGTGTTGTTGCGAAAGGCCTCGACGGGATGGCGTTCCATGAGGGGCACGTGCTTGTAGGCGGCGGCATGGAAGACGACGTCCGGGCGGAGCGAGGCGAAGAGGGTGCGCATCATCGGTTCGTCCCGCACGTCGGCGATGCGGAAGAGCAGGTCGCCCTCGAAAGGCTGCCCGCGCAGCGCGTTCTCGAGCTGGAAGAGGTTGTACTCGCTCACGTCGACGAGAACCAGCCGGAAGGGGCGCAGGGTGATCAGCTGGCGTACCAGTTCCGAGCCCACCGAGCCGCCGGCCCCGGTCACGAGCACGGTGCGGCCGGCGAGGTAGTCGCTCAGCGCCGTGCGGTCGATCTCGATTGACGGGCGGTCCAGCAGGGTCTCGTAGATCCGGGGGGGCGGGGCGGCCGGGTGGGGGGGGCGGGGGCGGTGGCCGCGCTCGGCGACGTAGCGCAGCACCGCCCGCAGGCCGAGCACGCCGATGATGGCGAACATGCAGTGGGCGGCCGTCACGCTGCGCGGCGGTATCTGGTCCGGATCGACGAGGTAGATCAGCGTCAGCGATGCCGCCCAGCCGATGAACAGGCCCGCGGCGGTCTTCAGAAAGGTATCCAGGTGCATCGCCCGCAGGGGGACGCGGTACAGCCCGCTCAACCCGAGGGCCGTCAGGTAGACGGGCAGGGTCAGCAGCAGCGTGGTCCGCCACGGCGGGGCGAGGGGGAAAAGATACCAGTCGTTCAGCCGTAGCTTGAGTGCGCCCACGAAGGCCAGGTAAAGCAGGGCCGCATCGGCCAGGAGGAACGCCAGGATGCCGGCGAGGCGACGGGAAGACGAGAAGGCCATAGACCGATGGCGCGGTTTCGGGTTTCGACGGTTCCGGCGACCGGCGCTTTGCGGGACACCGGGGACACCGGCAAGGTACGCCTTTGCGCTCAACCGATCCGTGCGCACGTTGTACGTGGAGTCATGGTCCGTGTTCGGGCGATTCCGGCGCGCGGTACGGGGAAGTCTGGACGGTGTGCGCGAGGAGGGTTTCGAACTGCCGGGCGAGCGCCGTGCGGTCGAACAGGTTGCGGGCGACCGTGCGGCCCCGGCGGCCCGCCTCGGCCAGGGCGGCGGGGTCGGCCAGGGCCGTCTCGATCGTTCGGGCGAGCGCGGCGGGGTCCGAGG
Organism: Rhodocaloribacter litoris; assembly: GCF_011682235.2. Taxonomy (NCBI): domain Bacteria; kingdom Pseudomonadati; phylum Rhodothermota; class Rhodothermia; order Rhodothermales; family Rhodothermaceae; genus Rhodocaloribacter; species Rhodocaloribacter litoris. Next base: position 3,106,786 of record NZ_CP076718.1, read on the forward strand.
GCGGGGCGTACCACCCGCACCCGTGTTCCTCGACGAGGCGCTTCGTCCAGCCCGGGTTGGTGACGATGACCGGTGTGGCGGCGCCCAGGCTGTCGCAGAGCTTGGCCGGAGCGTTGGCCGCGAGCACGGGCCGGTCCAGGAAAGATACGACGGAGAGGTCGGCCAGTCGAAACCAGCCGAGCATGCGGTGGCGGGGCTGGGGCGGCAGGTGGAGCAGGTGCCCGTGGCGCCGGGCGGCGGCCGCCACGTCGTCCGCGTGATAGCCGTGCCCGGTGAAGACGAAGCGCAGGTCGTCCCGGGGGGCGAGGCGGGCGGCGGCCTCCAGGAGTGCCGGCAGGTCGTTGGCCCGCCCGAAGGACCCGGCATAGAGGACCACGCGTCGTCCTTCGAGGCCGTGCGCGCGACGCAGCGCGGCAAGGTCTTCGTCCGTCCAGGCGTCGAGCAGGTCGAAGTCGGTGCCCTGGTGGATCGTGGTCACCCGGCCGGGCGGCACCCCGCAGGCGCGGACGTGCCCGGCCATGTCCGGGGAGAGGGTGACGACGTGGGCCGCCGCGTCGTACAGGCGGCGCTCCATCGCGTAGAGGCGTTGCCGCAGCCGGGGCGAGCGGATGGCCCCCATCTGCACGGGAAAGTCCGGCCAGAGGTCGCGTACCTCGAAGACCCAGGGGATGCCGCGCAGGCGGGCGACGGTAGCCGCCGCCCAGGCCGCCGTCAGCGGGGTCGAGGATCCCAGGATGACGTCGGGGCGCGGGATCGAGAGGCCCCGGACCACCGCCTTCGCCGCATACCGGGCGAAGGCGAGGGTGCGGCGCCCGGCCTCCATCGTGTTGTCGTAGGGCACGTCGAGCGCGTGCAGCACGACGCCCTCCGGCACCCAGTCGAACCGGTGGGAGAGGCGCCGGTCCTGCCACAGGCGTGTGGTGATGAGGGTGATCGTATGCCGCTGCGCCCATTCCCGGATGAAGGCGTAGTGCCGCCCGCCGAGCGGGCAGTCCGGGTTGTGGTAATACTGGAAGAAGACGGCGAGGTGCATGGGTGGCAGGCGCAGGTCAATGGGAGATCGGACGGGCCGGGACGCCGACGGCCGTGATGTTTTCCGGCAGGTCGCGCACGACCACGGCACCGGCGCCAACGCGCGTCTCGTCGCCGACGTGCACACCCGGCAACAGGACACATCCCGTGCCGAGTTCGACGGCCGCACCCGTCCGCGCATGCCCGGAAACGTGGACGCCGGGGTGGACCGTGGTGTAGTCTCCCAGGATCGCATCATGCCCGACGGTGCTGTGCAGGTTGAGGAGGACGTGCGTGCCGATGCGTGCGTCGACCGTCACGGTCACGCCCCGGCAGATGATGCTGCCTGCTCCCAGGGACGAGGAAGGATGCACCGAAGCCTCCGGGTGGACCAGCCGGGCTGGCGAGAGGGGGGCTCCGGCCAGTCGTCGGGCGAGGCGGCGGCGGATCTGCGGGTTGCCGACGGCCAGCACGTAGTGCAGGCCTTCCTGGCGGAGCAGCCAGTCCACGTCGCCGAGGAGGGGGTAGCCGAGGCGGGACTGGCCGGCCAGCGCCGGGTCGTCGTCCACGAACCCCTGTAAGGTCCAGGCTGGTGTGTGCCGGTTGATGGCTTCCACGAGCGCGGCGGTCTCGCGCCCGAAACCGCCGGCTCCGACAATGACCAGAGGTTCCATCACAGCCGGTTCGGCGCTGTGGCGATGCCAGGGGCACCCGGAGGGGGCATGGCTTCGCAGGTAGAAGGAGGAAAATCCTCGTTCCGGCCGGCCGGTCCGTAGACGCCCCGGCCGGAGAGCAGGAGGCCGGGGGTGCGCAGGAGAATGCGCAGGTCGAGCCCGAGGTTCTGGTGGGTGACGTACCAGACGTCCAGGCGGATGCGCTCGGGCCAGGGCAGGGCGTTGCGCCCGTGGATCTGGGCCCAGCCGGTCAGGCCGGGGCGAACGGCCAGGCGCTGCCGCTCGAAGGGGCCGTAGCGGGCCACCTGCTCGGGCAGGGCCGGGCGGGGACCGACGAGGCTCATCTCGCCCCGGAGCACGTTCCAGAGCTGTGGAAGCTCGTCCACACCCCAGCGCCGGAGAAAACGCCCTACGTGCGTGACCACTTCGGCGGGACGGGTCGGGTCGTGCCGCTTCCGGCGCAGCGTGCGGAACTTGAGCAGCCGGAAAGGACGGCCGTGCCGCCCGATCCGCCGCTGCCGGAAAAGGACGGGGGAACCGTCTTCCAGAAAAATCAGCCACGCCACCACCACCAGTACCGGGGCGAGCAGCAGCAGCAGGAGCGCCGCGCCGAGCACGTCCAGCAGGCGCTTGACGAGCGTGTACGCGCGTGGAGGGCGGGCGGTGTTCATGAGGCGGGCAGGTTCGGGTGGACGGATACCCGCCCGCGGGGCAGGCCGGACAGGCAGGCTTCGAGGGCGCCGGCCACGCGGGCGGGGGCCTCGTCCGGCAGGCGGGTGAAGAAAGGGAGGGCCAGGGTGCGGGCCGAGGCGGCCTCGCAGGCCGGAAAGGTGCCGGGACGGAAGCCGAAGCGCTCGCGGTAGTAGGGTTGCAGGTGGATGGCCGGAAAATACGGGGCGCATGCGATGCCGCGGGCCCGCAGCCGTGCCATGAGCAGATCCCGGGCCTCCGGGGCGAAGTGGTCGCGCAGGCGGACGACGTAGACGAACCAGCTCCGCACCGTGCCGGGCGGGTCGGCGGGCAGGATCAGGTCGTCGGTGAGGGGTGCCAGCGCCTCGGCATAGCACCGAGCCAGCGCGGCGCGACGTGCGAGCAGATCCGGCAGGCGTTCGAGCTGGGCGCATCCGAGCGCGGCCGCCAGCTCGCTCATCCGGTAGTTGTAGCCGAGGCGCACGTGCGCCATCACCGCGTCGTCGTCTCGCCCGTGGTTGCGCATCGAGCGGCATCGGGCAGCCAGGACGTCGTCATCCGTGGTGATGCATCCGCCTTCTCCCGTCGTGATCTGTTTGTTTGGATAGAAACCGAACGCGGCGGCCGCGCCCCAGCTCCCTACCGGGCGGCCGCCCACCGAGGCGCCGAGGGCCTCACAGGCATCGTCGATCAGAAGCAGGTCGTGCCGCCCGGCCAGCCCGGTGAGGGCGGGCCAGTCCACCGGCAGGCCGAAGACGTCGACGGCCAGGATGGCCCGCGTGCGCGGGGTGATCGCGTCTTCGACGCGGCCCACGTCCAGGTTGAACGTCGCCGGGTCGATGTCGACGAAGACCGGCCGGATACCCTCGTAGAGCAGGGCGTTCGAGGAGGCGACGAAGCTGAAAGGGGTCGTAACGACCTCGTCGCCCGGTCCTAGACCCAGGCCCCGGACGATCAGGTGCAGCGCCGCCGTTCCGCTGCTGACGGCGACGGCGTGCCGCACGCCACACAGCCGGGCCATGCGCTCCTCGAACTCGCGCAGGCACGGGCCCAGCGACAGCCGGCCGGAGGCCAGCACCGCCAGGAGACGCCGCCGCTCCTGCGGGCCAAGGTCGGGACGCGATAGCGGGAGACGACGCAAGGCAAAAAGTCGGAAAGGTGGACCGGAGGGTGAAACAAAAACTCGCGGGACCCTGTTCGGTTGTCCGTGAAACGGAATATAGGATTCCGGACGGTGTCTTTCTTTCAGGGCCAGGGGGCAGCTTGTGCCGCCGGGCGGCAAACTGTGCCGGTTGTGTGGGGCGAATCCGTTTTTTCCGTGACGGATGCCGGGTTCACGGGCCGGTGACGTATCTTTCCCCTGCTCGCCGCTACAGAAAGCGCCGCGTGTTTTCCGGGAAGGAATTTCATATTTTGCGCGGTGAATGTAGGGCGCGTGTCGTTTGCCTTTCGCCTGTATGAGCCACCGGCACGGTTTTTAAAAGGGCCTGTAGTGCTATCGTAGGATCGAGGCCGTGACGTAAAAGGACATGCTGGAGCACAGCGGTTATAGAGGGCATCGAGGCACCGGAGCCGTGCGCAACGGAACCAACGGCGCCCTCGCCCACCCGCGCCCCGAGGCGTTCGAGGACGACGAGATCTCCCTGCAGGAGGTTTTCGAGATCCTCCTCAAGGGCAAGTGGATCATCCTGGCCTGCTTCCTTCTTTTCCTGACGCTTTCCGCCCTCTATACCTTTCTGACGCCGCGCGAGTATGAGGCGTCCAGCACCCTGTTCGTGAACACGCAGGGGTCGAACTCCCAGCTGAACGAGTTGCTGGGGCTGAGCCTCGTCAACCGGAATATTCTCAACGAGATCGAGATCATCAAGTCCCGCATGATCGCCACGCGGGTGGCGGAGCATCTGATGCGGCAGCGGGTCAATCCGGAGACGGGGACCCTGTTGAGCATCCTCGAGGTGGATGAGGAGGAAGAGCCGCTGACGTTGCTGGAGGTGAGCCAGCGCCTGCGGGAGGATTACCTCTCCGTGAAGCCGGCCACGGACGAGGTGGATCTGGTCGTCATCACGGCCCGGAGTACGCAGCCCGAGGAGGCCGTGCTGATCGCCAACCTGTATGCGGACGAGTACGTCGCCTACAACCAGACCTCCAGCCGGGCGCGGATGCGGGCCTCGGCGGACTTCCTGGCCGCGCAGGCCGCCCGCTTCGACAGCCTGCTGGGCAGGGCCGAGCAGAACATCCTGCAGTACATCGAAGAGACGGGTGTCGTCGATCCGAGCATCGAGGGTGAGCAATTGCTTGAGCAGATCATGCTCTGGAGTGCCGAGCGGGATCGCACGCGCTTTACCCTGCAGACGGCCCAGGCCGAACTGGAGGCCCTCGAGAACGAACTCAGCCGCATCAACCCCGAACTGACGCGGCGCCTGGCCTCGAACGACGATGCCGCCATTGCCGCGCTGCAGCAGCGCATCACCGACCTCGAGATCCGGCTGGAAGAGAAGTATTCGAAGAACCCCCAGCTGCGCCGGGATCCCGCGGGTGACCCGGAGGTGCAGCTGTGGCTGACGCAGCTCGCGGACTGGAGGCAGAAGCTGTCCGAGCGGGTGGCGCGTTTCACCTCGGATGCCCTCGCCGGCACGTCCCTGCTCGGGGGCGGGGCGGAAGGCGTGTTCAAACAGGTCACCGAGTTGCAGCAGCAGATCCTGGAAAAGCGGGTCACCCTCACCGGTGCCCGGGCCCGCCTGTCCGTGCTGGAGCAGGTGCTCGCCGGCTACGAACGCCGGTTCAACGAGATTCCCAACAAGGCCCTCGTCCTTTCGCGGTTGCAGCGGGAGATGCAGAGCAGCATGCAGCTGGCAACCCACATCTTTGAAAAGCTCCAGGAGGCCAAGATCGCCGAGCAGTCCGAACTGGGCTACGTGGAGGTGATCGACCACGCCGTGCCGCCGGAAGAGCCGGTAAGCCCGCGGGTGCCCCTGAACCTCATGCTGGGTGCGCTGCTGGGCCTGTTCGTGGGGGTCGGCGTGGCGTTCCTGCGCACCGCGCTCGACAACAAGGTGCGCAAGCCGGAAGACCTGCGCAAGCGCGGGCTCAGCGTCGTCGGCGTCGTGCCGGACCTGTCGCGCCTGATCAAGACGGATTTCAACGGGCGGGAGCGGATCACGGTCGAGGGGCGCACCTACAGCACCAGCCTGATCACGCTGCTGAACCCGCTCTCGCCGGCCTCGGAGGGCTACCGGCGCCTGCGCACCAACATCCAGTTCAGCCAGCCCGATGCCACGGTGCAGGTCGTCATGGTCACCAGTTCCGGCCCCGGCGACGGCAAGACCGTCACCTCGGTCAACCTGGCCGTCACCATGGCGCAGGCCGGGCGGCGCACCCTCTACCTGGACGCGGACATGCGCCGGCCTACCGGCCACAAGGTGCTCGGCCTCGCCCGCGAACCCGGCCTCGTGGACCTGCTCTTCGAGCCGGCCGCCGCCGGGCTGGAACGCTTCGCCACCGGCGTCGACGACCTCTATGCGATTCCCACGGGGCGTCCCGTGCCCAACCCCGCCGAAGTGCTCGGCTCCAAGAAGATGCGCGACCTCCTGGCCCGCCTCCGGCAGGAGTTCGACATGATCATCATCGACACGCCGCCGGTGCTGGCGGTGACCGACGCGCTGCTGCTCTCCAACCAGTGCGACGCCACGGTGGTGGTCGTCTCGGCCAACGAGACGCCCTGGCACGCCCTCGAACACAGCCTCGAGGCCCTGCAGGGGGTCGGGGCCCGGGTCACGGGCGTGGTGCTGAACCGGTTCGATGCCCGCGCCGCCTACGGATACGGCTATGGATACGGCTACGGCTACGGGTATCATTACGGCGAGACCGAACAGGCCGCCGCCCGCCTCTGACCCCTGCAGATTGGTTGCCCTTTTCTCCCTCCCTCCTTACCGCATGCCCTATGACACGTTTCGTCCTGTTTGCGCTCCTGCTGGCCTCCGGCAGCCTGTGGCCGGTGCAGGCCCAGCAGCTGACCGAGTTTGAACGCTCCCGCTTTTCTCCCGCAGCCTACTACAACTACGCCGAGCCGGGCGACGTGACCATGCTCGTCAACGTCTGGGGGTCCGTGCGCAATCCCGGCCTCTACGAGGTCCCCCGGAACACGCGGCTCAGTACCCTGATCTCGCTTGCCGGCGGGCCGGACCTCGCCACGAACGCCAGCCTGCAGGCCAACCGCACCATCACCATCCGGCTCATCCGCGACGCGGGGGGGACACGCAGCACCGTCTTTTCGACCTCGATGCGCAACGAAGTGCTGATCTTCGACGAGAACCCCGTCCTGCAGGAAGGGGACGTGCTGGTGATGGAGACCATCCTGAAACCGAAGATCATCTGGAAGGACGTCTTCCCCATCGTCGCCGCTCTTGGAACGGTGGCACTGGCGATCGAGCGGATTTCCCGCTAGGGCCGGCACGACGGCGGGCAGGGCCCGGCGCCGGTGGTTCGCTGAAGGCCGCCGGCCCGCCCCGGATCGCAGGCCGGGCAAACCGGGCATGGAGTTGGCAAGCGCCTGCCTGGCTGTCCGGTAACCCGGAAAATGGAACCCCGGGCGTTCCGCTTCTTTAACGGGATCACTTTACTTTACCAACTGAGATTCAGATTGAGATGAAAATTGCCATCATTGGAACCGGCTACGTGGGCCTGGTGACGGGTACGTGCTTCGCCGAAATGGGGAACGAAGTGGTCTGTGTCGACATCGACGCGGCGAAGATCGAGCGCCTGCGCTCCGGCAAGCTGACCATCTTCGAGCCGGGCCTCGAACTCTTCTTCGAGCGAGGCCTGCGCGAGCGGCGCCTGCGTTTCACCACCGACCTGGCTGAGGCCGTCGCCACGAGCGAGGTGATCTTTCTGGCGCTGCCGACGCCGCCGGGCGAGGACGGGTCGGCGGACCTGTCCTACGTGCTCGGCGTGGCGGAGGACATCGGCCGGTTGCTGGCCGCCGAGGAGGCTTCCCGCTACCGCATCCTCGTCAACAAGAGCACGGTGCCGGTGGGCACGGCCGAGCGGGTGCGCGCCGTCCTGGAAGCGGCCGGCCTGAAAGCCGGGCAGCACTTCGACGTCGTCTCCAACCCCGAATTCCTGCGCGAGGGGGTGGCCGTCGAGGACTTCATGAAGCCCGAACGGGTCATCATCGGCACCGGCAGCCGCCGTGCCGCCGAGATCATGACGCAGCTCTACGAGCCGTTCGTCCGGCAGGGCAACCCGATCCTGGTCATGGACGAGCGCTCGGCGGAGATGACCAAGTACGCCGCCAACGCCTTCCTGGCCACCAAGATCACGTTCATGAACGAGGTGGCCAACGTGTGCGACCGCGTCGGGGCCAACGTGGACAAGATCCGCATCGGCATCGGGCTCGACAGCCGCATCGGCAAGCACTTCCTCTACGCCGGCATCGGCTTCGGCGGCAGCTGTTTCCCCAAGGACGTGCAGGCCCTGGCCCGCACGGCCCAGGCATACGGCTACGATTTCGAGATCCTCGAGGCCGTCCTCCGCGTCAACGACCGGCAGCGCCGCCTGCTCGTCGACCGCGTCGTGGACTACTTCGGGGGCGACCTGACGGGCCGCCGGATCGCCGTCTGGGGGCTGGCCTTCAAGCCGAACACGGACGACGTGCGCGAGGCGCCCTCGCACGTGGTCATCCGCGGCCTGCTCGAACACGGGGCCGAGGTCGTCGCCTTCGACCCCGAAGCCATCGAGACGACCCGCGCCGTGCTGGGCGACGTCGTCTCCTACGCCGAGGACGACTACGCCGCGCTGCAGGGCGCCGATGCCCTCGTCATCTGTACCGAATGGAACGAGTTCCGCCGTCCCGATTTCGACCGGATGCGCCTTCTGCTCAAGCAACCGGTCATCTTCGACGGGCGGAACCTCTATGACCCCGTGCGCATGGCCGAGGGCGGTTTCGACTACTACAGCATCGGCCGGCCCCACTACGCGCCGGTCGCCAACCCGGTCTCCATCAACGGAAAAGCCTGAACCCCGTGCCGCGTACCCTCATCACCGGCGGAGCCGGCTTCATCGGATCCCATCTCTGTGATCGGTTCCTGGCAGAAGGCCACGAGGTCATCTGCATGGACAACTTCATCACCGGCTCGCCGGACAACATCGCCCACCTGATCGGCCACGAGCGGTTCCGCTTCGTGCAGCACGACGTGACGAACTACATCTACGTCGAGGGACCGCTCGACTACGTGCTGCACTTTGCCAGCCCGGCTTCCCCCATCGACTACCTGAAGTACCCGATCCAGACGCTCAAGGTGGGGGCGCTCGGCACGCACAAGGCCCTCGGGCTCTCGAAGGCAAAGGGGGCGCGCTTCCTGCTGGCCTCCACGAGCGAGGTCTACGGCGACCCCCTCATCCATCCCCAGCCCGAAACCTACTGGGGCAACGTCAACCCGGTCGGCCTCCGGGGCGTCTACGACGAGGCCAAACGCTTCGCCGAGGCCATGACGATGGCCTACCACCGCTACCACGGCGTCGAGACGCGCATCGTGCGCATTTTTAACAGCATCATGGCCGACGAGACGGTGGTGCTTTTCAACGATGAGGCGATGCACGTCGAAGCGGTGGAAGACTATGCAAAATCGGTTGAGCAGGAGCGTCTGGTTGTGCCACGTCGCATTTATGTCCCGGCTTTCAATCCACGCACCTATCGCATGGAGCTTCGGTTGGCCCGGGCTTTCATCAAGCACCCGTCGTGGAACAAGGATGCTTACTGCATCCGAACCCGATACGGACGGGCCATTCGCGTAACGGGCGACCACAGCGTATTCCGACGTGGCGCCGATGGCTTGCCCGAAGCCGTGCCCGTACGTGAGCTAAAGGTTGGAGATGATATTGCCATTCCGGCCAGGCTACCCGTCGTGGAACAGGACCGGACTGCGATCAATCTGGCCGAATATCTGATTCGTACGCGAGCGGCATCGGAACGCTGGCGCTATGCCCTTCAGGCGCCCTCGCTGCGGACGGTGATTGCCCGTGAGCGTTCGTTTATTCTGGACGTGTTGCTGCGCAGCGGCCACTTTCAGGGTAGCCGCTCCGCCCGGAATACAGCCGGCTGTGCCTATCGTAGGTACCTGAAAGGTGCCTATCTGCCGCTCTATGTGGCGGCTGCGCTCCGGCATGCCGGAAAACTGACGTGGCCGGAAGATGGCCGTATCCGTCTGTATACGGCGGGGCGTAGTACCGCGCTTCCCATCCACATCCCGATTACGGACGATTTGCTCTGGCTGCTGGGATTGTTTGTAGCGGAAGGGCATGCGTTTGCCCGGAAGGGCACCTATCGGATTATGATCAGCTCGGAGGAACGGCTGCTGGATCGGGCCGCGCACATTCTGGAGACGCACCTGGGGATTCGTCCGCGTCGGATTGCAGCGCAATCGGGGCGGTCGCCTGCGCTGTACGCCGATGGGCGGCTGCTCTATGAGCTGTTCCACGAAGTTTTTCAGGTAGCAGCTCCTTCCAGAAGCCTGCGCCTGCCCGCCTGGATTCTTCAGCTTCCACTGAAACGGGTCAAGTACTTTCTGGAGGGCTATCGGGAAGGTGACGGAACCCACAGCCGTTATCCTGAAGTGCGGGAGCTGGCCTTCAATACGGCCAGTGAAGGGCTTGCAACCGATCTGACTTACCTGCTCCTGCGTTTTGGCATTGTAGCCTCGGTCGGGCAGTACGAAAGCACAATCAAGAAACGACCGGGGCGACGGTATCCATTCTGGCGTGTTACGGTCTGTGAGCTTTCCAATTTCAACATCCTGGAGTGGGATCGAGGTGTTACGCAACGCCTGAACGCGACGCGTCTGGGAGATCTGGTCTGGGCCAGGGTGCTTTCCATTGAGCCCATCGAAGCAACGCCGTACGTATACGATTTCAGTGTAGAAGGCTATGAAAACTTTGTAGCCGGCAACGGGGTCTGTGCGCATAACACGTACGGCCCCCGCATGCGCCTCGACGACGGCCGCGCCCTGCCCACGTTCATGGCGCAGGCCCTGCGCGGCGAGCCGATCACCGTCTTCGGCGACGGCAGCCAGACCCGCTCCTTCCAGTACATCGACGACCTCGTCGAGGGCATCTACCGCCTGCTGATGAGCGACTGCGTCGAGCCGGTCAACATCGGCAACCCGGACGAGATCTCGATCCTCGACTTCGCCCGGGAGGTCGTCCGCCTGACCGGCAGCCGGAGCGAGATCGTCTTCAAACCGCTGCCCCAGGACGACCCCAAGGTGCGCCAGCCGGACATCAGCCGGGCGCGCGAGGTGCTCGGCTGGATGCCCCGCGTGGATCGCGCCGAGGGCCTGCGTCGCACGCTCCAGTACTTCCAGGAACGCATCGCGGCCACGTCGAACGTTTAACGTTCAACGTTCAACGTTCAACCACCGTACGCCGCTGCCGGAGGGACGGGTAACCGGGTACGACGTTTAACGTTCAACGCGCAACGTGCAACGGTAAGGAAATGGAAGCCCTTGGCTGGGAGGCCTGGTTCACGGTCGGCGTGCTGGTGGGCATGATGGGGCTGCTCGTCCGCGAGGTGGCGCGGCCGGACATCGTCCTGCTGGGCAGCCTGGGGCTGTTGTTGCTCGCGGGCATCCTCACGCCCGAGCAGGCCTTTGCCGGCTTCGCGAACCCGGCCGTGCTGACCGTGGCGGCGCTGTTCGTGGTGGCCGCCGGCGTGCAGGAGGCGAATGCCCTCGGTTTCATGGACCGGCTCGTCTTCTCGCCCCGGGGGCGGCTCCTCGGGGCGCTCGTCCGGCTGATGCTCTCCACCTCCTTCCTTTCGGCTTTTCTGAACAACACGCCCATCGTGGCCATGTTTGCGCCCCGGGTGAAGCAGTGGGCCCGGGAGGTGGGGCTGGCGCCCTCGAAGCTGCTCATCCCGCTCTCGTTCGCCGCCATCGCCGGGGGGATGGTGACCCTCATCGGGACCTCGACCAACATCGTCGTCTCGGGGCTGATGGAGGCCGAAGGGTATCCGGGCCTGCGCATGTTCGACCTGACCTGGGTGGGGGTGCCCGTCGTCTTCGCCCTGCTCGTCTATTTCCTTCTGGTCGGTCACCGGCTCTTGCCCGAGCGGAAGGCCGAGGGGCCGGCCTACGGCAACGGGCTGGAGGACTGCCTGTTCGAGTTCCGCGTGGCGCCGCGCTCCTACATGATCGGCCAGACGGTGGAGGCGGCGGGGCTGCGGGCGCTCGGCGCGGCCTACCTGGCCCACATCCACCGGGGGGAACACCTGATCCCGGCCACCCCGGACGAGATCCTGCAGGCCGGCGACGTGCTCACCTTCGTGGGCAACGCCACCGCCCTCGACGGGTTGCTCGACCGGCCCGGCCTGGAGCGCGTCGTCTCGCCCATCGAGGCCCGTGAGGACCGGGCGCTGCCGCTCTACGAAGCCGTCGTCGCCGCCACTTCCTCGCTCGTCGACAGGACGCTCCGGGAGGCCAACTTCCGGGAGGAATACGGCGGGGTGGTGCTGGCCATCCAGCGCAAGGACGAGCAGCTGGCCGGCCCGCTCGGGCGCATCCCCCTGAAGGCGGGCGACCTGCTCATCATCGAGGCGAAACAGGGGTTCGACCAGCGCTGGAACGCCCGCCGCGACGAGTTCTACCTGGTGGCGCCCCGCCGGCCGGAGCTCAAGAAGCCCCAGCCCGGCAAGGCGCCCGTGGCCGTGGTGCTGCTGCTGGGCATGGTGGCCGCCAGCGCGGCCGGCTGGCTGCCCCTGGTGACGGCCGCCTTTGCCGCCGCCCTGGCCATGATCGTCACGCGGTGCCTCTCGCTGGCCGAGGCCCGCCGTTCGGTGGACGTCTCCGTGCTGATCGTCATCGCCGCGGCGCTCGGGCTGGGCAAGGCGGTGGAACTCACCGGCCTGGCCGGGGCCATGGGGCATACCCTGGTGCAGGCCACCGCCGGCCTGGGGCCCGTGGGCGTGCTCGTGGCCCTCTACGTGACGACCAACATCCTCACCGAGCTGATCACCCACAAGGCCGCCGCCGTGCTCATGCTGCCGGTGGCCCTGGCCGCCGGCGCCGAGGTGGGCGGCGACCCCACCGGCCTCGCCGTCGTCATCGCCGTCAGCGCCGCCGGCAGCTTCATGACCCCCATCGGCTACCAGACCAACCTCATGGTCATGGCCGCCGGCGGCTATCGCTACCGCGACTACCTCCGCGTCGGCCTGCCCGCGACGCTCCTCGTCATGGCCATCACCGTCTTCGTCGTACATCGAATATGGTTTTAATTCTTGGAAACTTAATGGCTTCCGCCGGTGCCTGCACCCCGGCCTTCCGTCCCGGATCGTAACTTCGCTGCGCGGTGTGGCGGCAGGTCCCGGCGCGCACCTTATCAGCAACCCGTAACCAGCAAACCATAGCATGAAAACCGTTTCCCTCATCGAGCCGCACGGCGGCGAACTCTGCGAACTGCTCCTGACCGGCGAAGCCCTCGACGCCGCCCGCGAAGCCGCACTGCATTATCCCTCGATCACCCTCACGCCCCGCCAGATCTGCGACATCGAGCTGCTGCTCAACGGCGGCTTCTCCCCGCTGCGGGGCTTCCTGAACCGGGCCGACTACGACGGCGTCGTCGAGAACATGCGCCTGGCCGACGGCACCCTCTGGCCCATCCCCGTCACGCTCGACGTCCCCGAGGAGACCGCGAAAAAACTCGGCGAAGGCGACCGGGTGGCCCTGCGCGACCAGACCGGCCTGCTCCTGGCCGTCCTCACCGTCGGCGACGTCTGGCGGCCCGACAAGCAGCGTGAGGCCGAAAAGGTCTTCGGCACCACGAGCACCGGCCACCCCGCCGTCGCCTACCTCTTCGACGAGGCCGGCGACTACTACGTCGGCGGCACGCTCGAGGGGATCCAGCTGCCCCGCCACTACGACTTCCACGACCTGCGCCGCACGCCCCGCCAGATGCGGGCCCTCTTCGAGGAAAAGGGCTGGGACAGGGTCGTCGCCTTCCAGACGCGCAACCCGATGCACCGGGCGCACAAGGAGCTGACCGACCGCGCCGCCGAGGAGATCGGCGGGCACCTGCTCATCCATCCCGTGGTGGGCATGACCAAGCCCGGCGACATCGACTACTACACGCGGGTGCGCTGCTACAGGGAACTGCTCAAGTACTACCCCGAGGGCCGCGCCACGATCAGCCTCCTGCCGCTGGCCATGCGCATGGGCGGGCCGCGCGAGGCCGTCTGGCACGCCATCATCCGGAAGAACTACGGCTGCACCCACCTGATCGTCGGGCGCGACCACGCCGGCCCCGGCAAGGACCGCGACGGCACCCCCTTCTACGGCCCCTACGACGCGCAGGAGCTGATCCTGAAGCACAGCGAGGAGCTGGGTATCGGCGTGGTGGACTTCAAGCTGATGGTCTACGTCCCCTCGAAGGACACCTACATGCCCATCGACGAGGCCAAGGCGCAGGGGCTTGCGTTCGAGATGATCTCGGGCACGCAACTCCGCCGGATGCTCGCCGACGGCGACGAGATCCCCGCCTGGTTCTCCTACCCCGAGGTGGTGGCCGAGCTGCGCAAGACGCACCCGCCCAAGCACCGGCAGGGCTTCACGGTCTTCTTCACGGGGCTCTCGGGTTCGGGCAAGTCGACCATCGCCAACGCCCTGATGGTGAAGCTGCTCGAGCGCGGCGGCCGCCCGGTGACCCTGCTCGACGGCGACGTGGTCCGTACCCACCTCTCGAAGGGCCTCGGCTTCTCGAAGGAGGACCGGTCGACGAACGTGCAGCGCATCGGCTTCGTGGCCAGCGAGATCACCAAGCACCGGGGCATCGCCCTCTGCGCGCCGATCGCACCGTACGAAGCCGACCGCCGCGCCAACCGGAACCTGATCGAGCAGTACGGCGGTTACATCGAGGTGTTCGTGGACACGCCGCTGGAGGAGTGCGAGAAGCGGGACGTGAAGGGCCTCTACGCCAAGGCCCGGGCCGGCATCATCAAGGGCTTCACCGGCATCGACGATCCCTACGAGGCCCCCACCGACGCCGAGATCGTGCTGGACACGGTGAACAACGACGCCGAAGCCTGCGCCGACCAGGTGCTGCACTACCTGATCGAAGCCGGCTACCTGAAGGACGGGGAGGCATAACCCTGACGCCGGGTGCGTCTCCCCCGGTCGTTTCCGACAGAGGTAAGCGGTGGGAGACGGCGAAGTTGGTGGGGCTGTCCTTCCAACCGACCGTGTATCGAAGTGAACCGGCAGGTAGAAACGGACACGGGGCACGGCGAAGGAGGAGGTCCGGTGGATCGTTCTGCGCGGGCTCGAAGGCGAGTCGGCGCGGGTGTACCTGTTCGACTCGTCCGCAACGAGGCGTTCGAAGAGGGCACCGTGCCGTATGTGGTGGATCTTGCCGCCATCTCGTCGGCGTTCCGTAAACCGATTGTGGGGGGAGCGTGCCGTGACGCGATTGAGGCAACAGGTCAGGGTGGCACGGCAGGCGCTACGCTGCACGAACTGCCGCTGGCAGTGGTCCCATTGGTGGAGCGTGATGCACCATCCCAAGCGAATCTGGGTGTGTTCGTCGCACGTGTTGCGTTTCCTGTGTCTTGCTGGGTAGGTGAGGTGTACAACGTGTCTTTACATAGCGGAGGTCCTTATTTGGTTGGCCTAGCGGTCATTGGTAAGATGGGTAGCGATCCATACCAACCACGTAGCCGCGGGCTTCAGCCCGGGCCCTCCGGCGGCCGGTGGGGCGAACCCCTGAAGGATGCGGCTACTATCATGTTTCGGCTACTGTGCCTGGAAATGCTTTCTTTGGAGGGTGTGAAGTCAACTCCGCTGCGGTGTACATCTTGTGGAAGAAAGTAAAAAAATGGATGCCTGACCTGACTGCGAGTGCTCTTGATCAGGGCTTGTTGTCAGGTGCGAACCTTGCCTACAATATCCTGTTGGCTCGCTGGTTTGCTGCTTCCGCAGAAGGGGTGGGAGAATACGGTGCCTTTTCAATTGTCTACTCTATTTATTTATTTGCCTATGGTCTGCATGCTGCTCTTATTTTAGAACCGATGGCCGTTTTTGGAGCGGGGAAGTATCATGCACGCTATCAACAGTACTTGGAATCACTAATGACAGTGCAGGTTGCTTTCCTTGTTATTCCTTTTCTGGCAATTGGGGGTGTAATTTTTTTTAGTAAAAGTAATTTGAGTTTAAATACAATAGCTGGTGCCTGTTTGGTTGCACCTTTAATGATGATTTTTGGATTCGTAAGAAGGGCATGTTATACCTTGACTCGACCTGATTGGGCAGTAAGAGGAAGTCTTGTCCATGCAGTGGCTTTAGGTATGGGAGCTTTGATTATGGTGAGGTTCGATCTTATCAGTGGTTTTTTTGCATTTCTAACGCTCGGAGTGGCCTCGATAGCTGGGATACTTGTTGTTGCACCTGTCGTTGGTATTCGATCCCGCTTACGATTAACTAGATGGGATGGACTCATTCTGTGGAGACACTGGCGATTCGGGAAATGGTTGCTTGCCTCTTCCATTTTGTATTGGGCTAGCGATTCAATCTATCTTCCGCTTATCGGATACTGGGCTGGACTGGAAGAGGCCGGTATTTTTAAGGCACTACGGAATATCATTTTCCCATTGAATCAGGTGGTTTCAGCGTTTTCCTTATTATTTCTTCCTATTGCAGCTGGTATCTGGCATCAAGATGGTATAATAGCACTGACGAAATGGATAAAGAGGATAATTTCCATGTTTGTTTTTATGACAATTATATATATTTTATTTGTTTTATTTTATGGAGATTTTTTGATTACTATTTTATATTCTAATGATGTTTATAAAAATTATGATTGGATCTTGGTTTTTTTGGGTGCTGCCGCCATTTTAGAATCTTTGAAACAGGGAACGAGTATATCCCTGACGGCTATGGAGCAGACACGACTAATCTTTAGGACGCGCATTGCAGGTGTCATCGTGACCCTCGTTATAGGAATAGCTTTGCTGTATTGGATGGGACTGCGTGGCGCGGTGTGGGGATATGTTGTTAGCGTTTTTACTGTAACGTTAATGTCTGTTCTTTATGCAAAACGAACGATGAATAATGTGGCACCTTGAATGGGAACAAGGGTTAATCCGGTCAATAAAGTACCGGAATCATCTCGTGGGGACACGATGGGGGGTAGAAACGGCCGATCGCGGCTCTTTTTTTTCGCTGGATGGAGGACATGGCTGGGTTGCTAAGAGGCGTATAGATCATACATCGTCTGGAATTTATCGTCATGAGTTAGAAGTTCGAATGGCAGAAGGCCATTGGGTGCTTCATACCGAGGTTTATCCTGAAGGCGATGTGTTGGTCCGGCATCAACGGCTTGTTTGCTTAAGTAGGACCTGGTTCCAGGATTTTGTGTGTCGGTTCCGTTTCTGTAAATCCCTTTTTCAGACCGCTCAGATTGCTGGCAGACATTTTGCTCATCGAGGAACTAATCGGTGGTATCAGTATCCTGTTCGGATTGCTACATTGCACGGAGAGAGGCTATCGCTGAAGGTAAAGGTGAGCGACTGGTACGGAGCTGGTAAGTTCAATCAGGAGATGTATGTGCGAGACGAACCGGGGGATGCATGGATCGTTCATGCCCGGCTGATGCCTAGCATGCATGATGCCTACTGGATTCGCTGGGATACACGTTTGGGACGTATATTAAATGTTCCTGACAGGGTGGCCCGACCGCTACTGAAGGTGCCGATCATTAAGAAAAACCTCTGGTATCGGGCGGAACGGACGGGAGGAAGGCCGAATCTACAAGGACAGTCGCTGGTTTGTCTGGAACAGGGAGACGAACTGGTGATGGAGTGCAGGGTTTATGTCAGCCAAGACTGAAGGAGATACCGTCCCGACATGTACGGTGGTTGAGTTGCTACACGAAACATCTGCCGGTGTGGCAACTTACCTTGCCAAAGTATTTGATCCTGCACGGAAAGGTTTTCCGGGGAGGGAGTTCTATGGCCTCGCATTTGCAATTTGGTTGTGGAGTTACTGGCCGGCGCAGTATCGCAAGGAGATAGATGCAGCTGCCAATCTGCTTGAACCGCAACGCCTTCAGGATGAAGCAACTAAGTACCACTGGGAATTTGTTCGCTTTGCGCTAAGCTACGCATTTAGGAATGTGTCGCTTATTGGCGAGAAGTCACGAGTTCGCGATCTGCTTGGAGATGAGCGGTTTGCTTATACTCGGGTTGCGAACTGGACTTTATTGCGCAGTACAGTTAGGACATTGACGTTGTCTAAATTTCAAAAGTTTATATCATTCTTTGAGTGTATTTTTTGTCTTATTTATTATCAAAAAAGATGTGGATTTATAGAAGATGAGAAGGGCAAACCAAGTCTGCAATATCATGCTTTTTCCACGGCTCTGCTTGGTCTTCAGATTGTAGATGGAAAAGTGAAAGATGCTTTTATTAGGCGTCGTTTTAGACGAGCATTAGAAGTATTAAATATATTGTGTTTACCAGGTGGAGAAGTAAATTATATAGGGCGAGGTCAGTATCAAAGCTTTGGATATGCGTCGGCTATTCTGGCATTCTCGGTGGGGGCTTATATATTTAATGATCATGTATATGTTCAAAAGGCTAGGGATGTTTTGGCTCGTCTTGCAAATTTTCGGCGTTCAGATGGATCTTTGCCTCTCGTACTTGGATCCTGTGAGATGGAAAATCCAATATTGCCAGATCTTCTTGATCCAATATATGTTGGATGGTATTCTTATAATAATTATTATGATTACCTGCCATTTACAGGCGCGTTATTGAGAAAGGCGGCTGACATCTTGGGCCAGTATGCAAGGACTAAGCAGTCAAATGTTGAAGATAGCTCCACCCGCTCTGAGTTAATTGTATGTGGGGGATTTAGGGTGATAACCAAGCCAAAGTATGTGGCAGTACTGCAGGCACCAGCTCGAGCCTGGGCTTCCTGGCAGCCACTGCCATACTTATGGGTAAGCGGAGAGTATCCTTTGCCGTGCTATGGTGGTGAGCAAGACGCTCCTTCTCTGTATTCGCCCGAAGGAATACCGCTTCCCGTGTTAATCGATGAAGCGGGAAGGAAAATCAGTCTCGTTAAAGGCGCCTCATTCCACTGGACCTCCCCTTTTACTCTGGTTGGCAAGCAAGCGGGCGTGAGCTTCCATCGGACTTTCTCTTTTGAAACGAGGCGGATAAGCGTGATTGATCGTATCGCTCTGTTTGGTAAGATGCGTTTCTGGACTCTGCATAGTCCTCGCCTGTTATTAGCCTCAGAAAATGTAACTCAGGTTACCCCCTGTTTGATAAGGGTTGGTCGGCATCGCGTGCGTTCATCAGTGTCCCTTTATTGTGAGGATAGACCATATTTCAATGCTTCGGGGGTTCTGCAGGGTTACTATGGCATACCGAAGGCATGTGTTGTGCGTGACAGTGGACGTGTTGAATATGAAACACGGCTTACCTTTGAGCTAGACCTGTGAGTACAATGAAGCACCATACGGACCTGCAACCGCTTGTGAGTGCAATCATGCCTGCGTACAATGAACAGGCACATATCGGTGATGCTATACGGAGTATTTTGAGTCAGACGCTTCAGAATTGGGAGCTTATCATCGTCAATGACGGCTCTACAGACAATACAGAGCGAATCGTTCTCAGCTTTGATGATGCTCGCATAAAGTATGTCTATCAAGAAAACAAGGGGCGCGGGGCAGCGAGAAATAAGGCCCTGTCTCTAGCAAAGGGGAAATATGTTGCTGTGACAGATGCCGACGATATCAGTTTACCAGAAAGGTTCGAAACGGAGGTGCGTTTTCTGGAAGAACATCCGGAGATAGCCGTCGTATCGGGGCAGTTGATGGTGTTTGGCGACTCTTATACTCCCCGTCTGTTATACAGGTATCCAACTGACCTGGAAGAGATTAGAGCATATTTTGGACGAGGAGTAATGGGCGTGCCGCATCCTGCCAGCATGATTCGCCGATCCGTGTTTGATGAAATCGGTGGGTATTGTGAAGAATGCCTGCGTGCGCAGGATTTGGAATTATTCCTGCGGATCAACCAGCGGTATACACTAGCCTGTCTGGACGAATGCATGATCCATTATCGGGCATTGCCCTCTGAAATGACTGCCTCGTTCTGGTTTCGTCTGATGAAATACCAGGAGTATGCATACTATAGAAGTCGCTGCATCGCACTGGGACGAGAACCGGATTCTTTTACTATGTGGGAGCATGGACATTTGAATCGTCTCCGATTTTATGTATGGCATGGATTGAGGTATGTGAAATATAAGATTAGGTTTTTTATTAAATGAATTAGTTGTGAGGCAAAGATAAAATGTGGACAACAGCTTATCATATAACCCATTCAGTAGGTTTGTTCAAAAATCGTGGAGTGGCTATTGTCCTCGCGGGAATTTTGTTGCTAAGTGCGTTCGGGCCAATTTTTAGCGAGCTCAAGCTGGGGCCTGTGTCTGTTTGGGCTGCTATTACGATTATTTATGTTGTATTTTTGTGGGGTGAATGGTTATTTCTTTTGCGTCCTGTCAGCAGAACATTGCTCCTGCGGCTTTTGCCATTGTTGCTTTTTATGGCATGGGCATGGTGCAGCCTTGTTTGGTACAAGGTTACATTGGCGGGTTTGCAGAATCTCATTCTGATGACAGCATTTCTCGGTAGCATAATGCAGGCAGCGCACCTTGCTCGCCGGGCGCCCGAACGAGTACGCTGGGTGGTTGGAGGTCTCGAGTGGGGCATCTGGATTGCCCTGGCCATCTACGGCATTGGGTTGTGGAAGGAAGGAGTTGGCGCAAAGGAGTTGCTACATTCTCGGTCCTTCGCCATGTTTGCCTTGACGGGGTTGGCCTGGCAACTTGCACAGGTCAGAGGTGGCCGACGTGTTAGCTACTGGCAGATGGGGTTTATTTTGGGTGCAATCATTGTAAGTCTCTCCCGGGCTGTGATGGGTGCAGCACTCATCATGGTTTTACTGGCGTACTTTCGACCTACAGGTAAAGGGATAATACAGTTTATGGTGATAGCAAGCCTCGCTGTTGCAAGCACGGTAATGCTGTTCCGGCATTTTGAGCCGCTTAAGGAACGTTTCACTCAGGGAGATCTTAGGAGCGTAGAAGTGCTTGCAGTCGGTAAAGTGGCAGTAAATATGTCAGGTCGAAATATGCTCTGGGAAATCACGCTACGGTCCGCACAAGGGCATTGGTGGTTTGGTAAGGGAGCAGGGGCTGTGCAAGAGGAAATATCGAGTGTGTTCAATGGGAAACTGGAGCATCCTCATAATGAATATCTTCGTCTTTTTCATGATTATGGTGTAATTGGTTTATTGTTGTTTTTAATTTCATATTTTTCTTTGGCATGGAGGTCGTGGAAAGCTTATCAGCAAGAGTACATACAAGCATATTCTGGCACTATTCACCTGGCTTCAACGTTGGCATTGGTCGGTCAAGCTATTGTGATGATAACGGATAATTCATTGGTTTACTTGTTTGCGATTGTGCCTGTTGGAATAATGTGTGGTCTGTCATTGGGTAAGATGAATAGGGTAAGAAGAAAACAAAAAACTTTTCCTGCATGAAGTATGTGTCGTGTGGCTTTTCTTACGAACTTTATCCCTCCATACCGGTTGCCGGTGTTACAGGCTCTTCATGAACGCCTGGAGGCGTTTTGCGTTATCGCTTCCGTCAGTATGGAGGAGAATAGAAATTGGGAGCACATAAACGTCGGTAGTTTGGATGTTCGATATCAGCGGTGTGTTACGGTTGCCCGCACGTGGCGACACCCTGCAAATTTTGAAGAGACTACCTATCTGCATATACCCTATGATACGCTTTCTCAACTGGCGGCTTTCAATCCTGACGTTATAATCTCCGCCGAATTGGGTGCTCGAACGAGTCAAGCTGTACTCTACCGTAAGCTTCATCCTGGTACCCGCCTGGTCGTCTATGCGGACCTTTCGGAACGGACTGAGCAGGGAAGAGAGGGGTGGAGAGGGCTTCTCCGACGCTGGATTCTTCGTCATGCCGATGCGATCATCACTAACGGTACGAGCGGCGAGAGGTACATTCAGAAACTTGGATTCTCTCCCGAATACATCTATAAAATTCCTTATACAACTGATTTGTCTCTTTTTGCAGAAAGCCCAGTCATCTGTAAGGAAAATGGGCAGCTAGAATTGATCTATGTGGGGAGTTTATCTCAAAGAAAAGGTCTTGTTATATTTTGTGAACATCTGGATGCCTGTGTGCGCGAATCCAAACGTGATGTCAGGTTAACGCTCGTTGGAAATGGACCTATGCAGGAAGAAATCGCGCGCATGAAACATCGACTGGCTTTTAAATTGAATCTAGTAGGTGACGTGGCGTACGAGCAATTGCCAGACTACTATGCGGCGGCCGACGCATTCGTTTTTCCTACATTGGCCGATACTTGGGGGCTGGTTGTCAACGAGGCGATGGCAGCCGGGTTACCAATCATTGGAAGTCGGTATAGCCAAGCTGTTGAGGAACTGGTGGTAGACGGCGTTCACGGATGGACCTTTTACCCCGATCAGCCTGAGACGGTATATAAGGCCCTGCATCAGCTTTTTGCCATGTCAGCAGAGGAGCGTAAAGAAATGGGCGAAACTGCACGTAAGGCAGCGTTAGAGTGGTCTCCGGAGCTCGTTGCCAGCCGTTTTCTAGCAGTTGTAGAGGCTGTTCAGAGTTGAGGTTCAAACCAGGTGTATTTGAGATGAAAATATTAATTGTGCATAATTATTATAGTGGTGGTTTGGGTGGTGAAGATGTGGTGTTTAATGTGGAGAAAAATGTATTGTTAAAATATGGTAATATCGTATTATCGTACGAACGTCACAACGACGAAATCGAGGCTTTAACTATCTGGGAACGGACAGCTTTGGTGCCAGGCACGCTATGGATGTCACGGGGTTATCGTGAGGTGCACCAGTTGATCAGGCGTGAACGCCCCGACGTCGCTCATTTCCACAACACCTTCCCACTTATTTCTCCGTCAGCCTATTATGCCTGTCGAGCGGAAGGTGTACCCGTTGTGCAGACGCTTCACAATTATCGATTGCTTTGCCCGAACGCCCTTTTTCTTCGTGATGCCCGACCCTGTGAAGCCTGTCTGGGCCGGTTCTTTCCCTGGCCGGGCATACGATATGCCTGCTATCGCGACAGCCGGCCGGTAACAGCTACCGTCGCGGTCATGCTCGCGACTCATCGGGCTATGGGTACGTATGCAAAGGCTGTCGATCGGTATATCGCGCTCTCCGAGTTTGCAAGGAATAAGTTCATCGAGGGTGGCTTGCCTGCGGAGAAGATTTCCATCAAGCCTAACTTTCTGGCACACGACCCGGGTTACTGTGAGGGCAGGGGGACATATGCCTTGTTCGTAGGACGGTTATCGGAGGAAAAGGGCGTGCGACCTCTGTTGAACGCCTGGTCGTCCCTGAACCATCCCCTTCTTCGGATCGTCGGGGATGGACCGTTGGCAGGCGAGGTGCAAGCAGCCGCCGCATCGTTTCCTGATCGGATCGTGTGGGAGGGGAGCCAACCACGCGAGCGGGTCTATCACTTGATGCAGCAGGCGATGTTTCTGGTGCTGCCTTCGATCTGTTATGAAAACTTTCCGATGACAGTTGTCGAAGCGTTTGCCTGCGGAACACCCATTCTGGCGAGTAAGATCGGGAGCCTGGCGGAGATCGTTTGCGATCGCCGCACCGGCCTTCATTTCCGCCCCGGCGATCCCGAGGACTTGGCGGCCAAGGTGGAGTGGCTTCTGGCCCATTCGGACGAACTGGCTCGTATGCGCCGGGCGGCCCGTGCCGAGTACGAGGCGAAGTACACCGCGGAGCGCAATTACGAGATGCTGATGGCGATCTACGAGCAGGCGATTGCGCAGAAGGCAGAAACGTCATGAAGGTCATTATCTTAATCAGACCTTCATGACAGGCTTTCCTTTCAAAGTTAACCCTATCGACAGGTAAATATGAACATACATGCCATTTACAGAGCTGTAGGAAAGCGTTTTCGCCGCAAGAGAATGGGCGATTTTGTTCGGGCGTTCGGGATTACTGCCCAAACGCGCATTCTCGACATCGGAGGTACGCTTTACAACTGGTCGTTGATCGACGTTCCACCGCAACTTACCATCGTCAATTTATCTCCTCCGCCGGCACATCTTCCGGACAACGTAAGCTGGATCGTCGCGGATGCATGCGAGTTGCCATTTTCTGATAACTCTTTTGACGTTGTCTATTCAAATTCGGTAATCGAACATCTCTTCACCCGTGAGGCCCAGCAGCGGATGGCCCGGGAAGTCCAGCGGCTTGCGCCCAAGTACTACGTGCAAACGCCGAACAGTCGTTTTCCGATGGAGCCGCATTACCTCACCCCGTTCATACACTGGTTTCCGGTGCCCTTGCGGAAGCGGATGATACGGAATTTTACGCTCTGGGGGTGGATCACCCGCCCTTCTCGGGAAGCGTGTGCGCGGCGGGTGGAAGAGATTCAGCTCCTGAATGAACAGGAACTGCGGAATCTGTTCCCAGATGCCACGATCCTCCGTGAACGGTTTGCAGGGATGACAAAGTCGCTCATCGTCGTGAAAGGGGCTTCGGGTTGACGTGTTCAGAGATGCGTCTCGAAACCTTACGCTCGTATGATAAAGGTGGAAGTCCTCGGCCTGCCCCTTTTCGCGCGGGACATCCCGGCGGCGGTTGCGCTCGTCGTGCAGGGGTGCCTGGAGGCGGAAGGGGCGTCGCCCCGGTGCATCAGCGCCACCGGGGCACACGGGCTGGTGTTCGCCCACGCAAACCCGGACTTCCACGCTCTGCTCCGCCGTTTCTACCTGAACCTGCCCGACGGCATGCCTGCCGTGTGGGTCGGCCGGTGGAAGGGGGCCCGGGCCATGCAACGCTGCTACGGCCCGGACTTCTTCGCGGCCGTGATGGAGGCCACGGCCGCGCTGCCCGTTCGACACTTTTTCTGCGGGGGGAAAGAGGGGGTGGCGGATCGGCTCCGGGAAGCCGTGGCGGAGAAGTTCGGCAACCGGAACGTGGTGGGGACGCACTGCCCGCCGTTTCGCCCGCTCACGGACGACGAGTTCGCCGCCCTCGGGGCCGAGATCGACGCCACCGGCGCGCACGTCGTCTGGATCGGCATCAGCACCCCGAAGCAGGAACGCTTTGCCGCCGCGCTGGCACGACATACCCGGGCGCGGTTCATCGCCACCGTGGGCGCGGCGTTCGATTTTCATATCGGCGCGGTGCCGCAGGCGCCGGCCTGGGTGCAACGGGCCGGGATGGAATGGTTTTTTCGGGTCCTCATGGAGCCGCGGCGGCTCTGGCGCCGGTACGCCGGAATTGTCCCGGCCTTCATCTACCTCAACCTGAAGGAACGTATTTTCCACCCCGACCGGTGGAGGGTGAACCGTTCATCAAGCTGAAAGAAGGAGAGATCATGGCACGGAAAACGGCGATCGTATGCGGGGCCGGCGGCTTCATCGGCGGCCACCTGGTCAACCGGCTCAAGGAAGAAGGCTACTGGGTGCGCGGCGTCGACCTGAAAGAGAACGAGTTCGGCAACATGAACGCGGACGACTTCGTCCTGGGCGACCTGCGCGACCCGCGCGTCTGCGCCGCTCTCTTCGACCGCCAGATCGACGAGGTCTACCAGCTCGCCGCCGACATGGGCGGGGCCGGCTACATCTTCACCGGCGACCACGACGCCGCCGTCATGCACAACTCGGCCCTGATCAACCTGAACATGGTCGAGGAAGCCCGCAAGCACGGCGTCGGCAAGGTCTTCTACTCGTCCTCGGCCTGCATGTACCCCGAGTACAACCAGCTCGACCCGGACAACCCGAAGTGCTCGGAGGACTCGGCCTACCCGGCCGCGCCCGACAGCGAGTACGGCTGGGAAAAGCTCTTCAGCGAGCGGCTCTACCTGGCCTACGCCCGCAACTACGGGATGAACGTGCGCATCGCCCGCTTCCACAACATCTTCGGCCCCCAGGGCACGTGGACCGGCGGGCGTGAGAAGGCGCCGGCCGCCATCTGCCGCAAGGTCGCCATGGCCGAGGACGGCGGCGAGATCGAGATCTGGGGCGACGGCAAGCAGACCCGCTCCTTCCTCTACATCGACGAGTGCATCGAGGCCGTCCGCCGCCTGATGGAATCCGACTTCCCGGGGCCGGTCAACGTGGGGTCGGAGGAGATGGTCTCGATCAACCAGCTCGTCGATTATGTCTGCGAGATCGCCGGGAAGACGCTCCGCAGGCGCCACGACCTGACGAAGCCGCAGGGCGTGCGCGGGCGCAATTCGGACAACCGCCTCATCCGCGAAAAGCTGGGATGGGAACCGTCCATGCCGCTCAAGGAAGGGCTGCGGCGCACGTATGAATGGATCGCCGAGCAGGTGCGCCGGCACGAGGCGGCCTCGGTCTGAGCGGGGAAGGTTTTTCTGCAGGGCGGTGAAAAAACTGCCGCCGTGGTCCTGTACCCGAGGACGTACGCGGTTTCTACCCCTCCGTCGCTTCGCGACACCTCCCCTTGCGAAGGGGAGGGCCTTTAAAGGCCGAAAAAACGCCCTACGAGCCCTTCCCCCGGCCGCGCCCGGCGGCCCTGCAGGGGGAAGTCTCCCGGAGGGAGATGGGGGTGAACCCATAGGGTTCTATCGCCAACTGTGTAACTCCTAATACCAGGGCAATTTCACCGGCAGGAGAACGCCGCGCTGCCCGGCCTCCGTGGTGCGGAGCCGTCGCGAAAGGCGATGGCACATCGCCTGAAGCCGGATCCGGCGTCAAATGTCACGGACCTGCGTTATTTCTGCTGCACCGGGATCCCCCACGGATTTTCTGGAGGTCGTTCCCTAAGTTTGCCGGCAAAGCAATGCGCATCGGGTTTGAGGTGTCTTGATTCTTGACACTCCCACGGCTCTGGGCACGTGGGATTCTTGCTTCATCGACAGTTGCCTTCGCTAACCAGAGCTAGCGCCGGTCTTACACCGTCTCCACAAGCTGACACGGTATGTCCTACCGCCAGAATATTCTGTGCCGCGTTTATATCGCGGTCATGTTCCTCCCCGCAGCGAGGGCATACCCATGCCCGCACATCGAGAGGAAGGGTTTCCATTGTATAGTTGCAGCGCGAACACGTCTTGCTGCTCGGATACCAGCGGTCGATCTGCACAAAGCGTTTGCAGTACAACGTCGCCTTGTACGAGAGCATCCCGACGAACGCGCTCCAACCGGCATCGCTGATGGCCCGGGCAAGGCTGTGGTTCTTGACCATGCCCCTGACGCAGAGCGATTCGGCGTAGATCACGTCGTACCGCCGCACGAGCCGCGTCGAAAGCTGGTGCAAGAAGTCGGTGCGTTGGTTCCGCACCTTCGCGTGCAGCTTCGCCACCTTCCGGCGTTGCTTGTGCCAGTTGGCGGACCCCTTCTGCTTGCGGGCGAGCTTTCGCTGCTCGCGGGCAAGACGATCCAGAGCGCGTTTGAGATGCTTTGGATTACCGCTACGCCAGCCGTCGGAGGTTACCACCACATCCTTCACGCCGAGATCGATGCCCACCTCTCTCCTGGTTCTCGGGAGAGGCTTGTGCTCCACCTCAACGACGAAGCTGATGTAGTACGTCCCGTCCGGCTCCTGAACCACCGTCAGCGAAGACGGAGCGGACGGCAGCGGGCGGCTCCACCGAATCTTGAGCGGGGTGCTCATCCTGGCGAGCTTCACGACAGGCTGCCCCCGCACACCGCTGTCTCTGAGCGAAAAGCCGCGCCGGGTGTACGTGGCGCTCTGCCGGTGCTTCTTCGCCTTGAAGCGAGGAAACCGGGCGGTGCTCCGGAAGAAGGCGGTGTACGCTTTGTCGAGATGTCGAAGGGCCTGCTGAAGCGGAACGCTGGAGACGTCGCGAAGCCACGCATGATTGGGATCGCGTTTGAGTTCGGTCAGACGGCGATCCGTCTCGGCGTAGCCGATCTTCTCGCCTCGCTCGCGGAAAGCATCCCGCTTGAGTGCCAGCGCCCAGTTGTAGACGTACCGAACGCACCCGAACTGCCGGGCGAGCATCTGTCGCTGCTTGGCGTTGGGATAGAAACGGTATCGGTAACGTACGGTGGGCATAATGGTACCGGGGCCTCACAAGTTATTATGTGTCGCCTGCGGAAGTTCCTGGCTGGGCTGGATTTGCTCGTGCCCGAACGCGGCTTTCTCCCACATGGGCTATCTCATGGGGCCGCGTTACACGGCCAACATAGCCCTGAAGTCCGTGGGCTTCCGCCGCTCTCAACCCTGACCCTTTTATCGTGAAGGCTTGAAGAACGGATGGCGGCATGCGCGGCTGGCACAATGTGTGCTCGAAGCCGGTTGACCGCTGTCATATCCCATCTCGACGACATGGGAATCTCGGAACCGCTCGCTGTCGGCCCGGACGTACTGCATGGGCACGTAGCAGGGAGGAGACGCCGGCGCCGTTTTCTCTATCACCGAAGCTGGCTGATCAACACCCTCATGCTGGGTGCGGGGGACGGGCTGGCCCTGACGGTCGCCATCCTGCTGGCCGGGGCCGTGCGTTTCCTGTTCCGGGAGGGGCACATGTTGCAGGAGTGGTTCGCGCTGCTTCCGCTGGCCTGGTGGGTCGGGGCCGGCGTGGCCCGGCTGCTGCCCGGCTGGGGTCTCGGGGCCGTCGAGGGGTTGCGCCGCATCGTCATCGTGCTGGGCCTGGTCTTCGGGGGGGCCCTCGTGACCCTGTTTCTCCTGAAGCAGTCCGGCTCGGCCAGCCGCCTGACGTTGTCGATCGCGTTCGTGAACAGCCTCGTGCTGGTGCCGTTCACCCGCAGCCTGATCAAACAGTGGCTTATCCGGCACGACAGCTGGGGGGTGCCGACGGTGATCTACGGGGCCGGGCAGACCGGCCGGCGGGTCATCCGGGCCCTGCGGGAAGAGGCCGGGCTGGGGTACCTGCCGGTGGCGGTCTACGACGACGACCCCGAGACGTGGGGGGAGCGCGTGGAGGGGCTGCCCGTCCTGGGGGGGATCGGCGGGGGAGGCGGCGTGGCGCCCGTGGCCGTCGTGGCGCTGCCGGGCCTGCCCCGGCAGCGGCTGGCCGAGCTGATCGACGGCCCGTTGCAGCACCACCGGCAGGTGATCATCATCCCGGACCTCTTCGAGATCCCGTCGCTCTGGGTCCAGTCCCGCAGCCTGGGCGGCGTGCTGGGGCTGGAGATCACGCAGACCCTCGCCGACCCGCTGGTGCAGGCGGCGAAGCGGGCGCTGGAACTGGTGGTGGTGGTGCTCACGCTGCCCCTGTGGGCTCCCCTCTGCCTGCTCGTCGCGGCGGCCATCTGGCTCGAGGACCGGCACGCCCCCTTCTTCTACCAGGAACGGGTCGGGCGGCGCGGGCGCCGGTTCCGGGTGTGTAAGTTTCGCACGATGGTGCCGGATGCCGAAAGGGTGCTGGAGGAGCACCTGGCGCGTGATCCCGCGCTGCGCCGGGAGTGGGAAACGACGTTCAAGCTCCGGCAGGATCCCCGCCTCACCCGGGTCGGCCGGTGGCTGCGCCGGTACTCGCTGGACGAGCTGCCGCAGCTGTTCAACGTGCTTCGGGGCGAGATGTCGCTCGTGGGGCCGCGCCCGCTGCCCGCCTATCACCACGCGGAGCTGCCGGTACGCATCCGGCAACTGCGTACCGGTGTGCGGCCGGGCATGACGGGGCTCTGGCAGGTCTCGGGCCGGAGCGACATCGGCAACGAGGGGATGATCCGCTGGGATGCCTTCTACGTGCGGAACTGGTCCATCTGGCTGGATGTCGTCATCCTGGTGCGCACGCTGCGGGTGGTCCTCCGGGGTGCCGGGGCGTATTGAGGCCGGCGCCGGCGGGGGCTAACGGTGTCCCCGGGCCCCGTCACCCGGCCTGAACGTGTCCATCGACCGGCTGATGCCGAAGACGTCGAGCAGGGCGTCGAACGGGGCGGGCGGGAGCAGGCGCAGCGGGAAGACGGCATACACGAACCGGGGCAGGATGAGGCGCCGCCGCCGCTTCCGCACGGCCCGGACCACCTGCCGGGCCACGTATTCGGGGTGGAGGATCGGAAGCAGGCGGGGGAAGCGCGTCCGCACACCGGCAAACATCCCTGTGTCGATGTAGAAGGGGCAGACGACCGTGGTGGTGATCGGGTAGCCGAGGCGCCGGGCTTCGAGGCGGAGGGCCTCGTCGAACCCGACGGCGGCGAACTTCGAGGCGCAATAGTCGGTCATGCGGGCCGTGCCGACGAGCCCGCCGGCCGAGGCGATGGTGACCACATGCCCCCGCCCGTGTTCGATCATGGCCGGAAGGAAGGCTTTCGTCGTCCAGTAGAGCGCCAGCGTGTTCACGGCGAAGGTGCGTTCGATGGCCTCGTCGGGGGTTTCGAGCAGGGGTTGCCCGGAGACGACCCCGGCGTTGTGGACGAGCACGTCGATCCGCCCGTGGGCGTCGAGGACGGCGCGGGCCGTTGCGTAGACCGCCGCGCGGTCGGTCAGGTCCACCGCGTGGACGGTATGGGGGGCCGGGAATGCCGAGAGTTCGTCCTGGAGGGCCTGGAGGCCGATGTGGTCCACGTCCCAGGCGATGAGGCGGGCGCCCTCGCGGGCGAAGTGCAGGGCCAGCCGGCGGCCGAGGCCGCCGGCGGCGCCGGTAATCAGGACACGCTGGTCGTCGAAAGCAGCCACGGGGAAGGGGCGGTCAGGGTTCAGGCACCGAGCAGTTTCAGCAGCGCCGCGATCAGGCGGCGCGTGGTCCGGGTGTAGGGCGGGTAGAACCGTTTCAGCGGGGTGCGCCGGAGCCGCTGCCGGAGTACGGCCCGCTCGTTCGAGAAGGCCAGGAACGTCCGGTACCCGTGTGCCCGTCCGATGCCGCTCGGCCCGGCGCCGCCGAAGGGCAGCTCCGGATGGATGAAGGGAAGCAGGGTGTCGTTGACGCAGGTGCTGCCGGCCGTCGTCCGGTCCAGGACGTAGGCGACGTTGTCCCGTTTCCGGCTGAAGACGTACAGCGTCAGCGGCCGGCCGCCCTCGTTGATGCGCCGGACGGCCTCGTCCAGGTGCCGGAACGGGATCACGGGCAGCAGCGGGCCGAAGATCTCCTCCCGCATCAGGCGCACGTCCGGTGGGACACCGGTCAGCACCACCGGGTCGATGAAGCGATCGCCGGCGCGGTGCGCGGCTCCGGGGAAGGGGGTGGCGCCCGCCGCGAGCGCTTCGTCGTAGCAGGCCCGCAGCCGCGCGAAGTGGTGGTCGTTGACGATGCGGGCATAGCCGGGCGAGGCGGCACGGGCGCCGGCGTCCGCACCGTAGAACGCCCGGATCTGCGCCGTGAGGGCCTGCACGAAGGCGTCGTGCCGGCTTTCGTGAACGAACACGTGGTCCGGGGCGATGCACGTCTGGCCCGCGTTCGAAAACTTGCCGAAGGCGATCTTTTCGGCGGCGTCCTCGACGTCGGCCGTCTCGTCGACGATGACCGGCGACTTGCCGCCCAGC
Organism: Rhodocaloribacter litoris; assembly: GCF_011682235.2. Classification (NCBI taxonomy): domain Bacteria; kingdom Pseudomonadati; phylum Rhodothermota; class Rhodothermia; order Rhodothermales; family Rhodothermaceae; genus Rhodocaloribacter; species Rhodocaloribacter litoris. The sequence goes on from NZ_CP076718.1 coordinate 3,137,704, forward strand.
TCGAGCGTGACGGAGGCCAGGTGCTCGGCCGCCGCCTGCATGACGAGCCGGCCCACGGCAGTGCCGCCCGTGAAGTAGATGTGGTCGAACGGCCGGCGGAGCAGCGCCTGCGCCACGCGCCGGTCCCCTTCGATCACGGCCACCTCGCTTTCGGGAAAGACCGTCGCCAGCAGCTCCTTGAGCAGGCGGCCGGTGTGCGGGCAATGCTCGGAGGGTTTGAGGATCACCGGGCAGCCGGCGGCCACGGCCCCCACGAGCGGCCCGAGCGTCAGGTTGACCGGATAGTTCCACGGAGCGAGGATCAGCCCGCGTCCCTTTGGTTCGTAACGCACCTCGGCCGACGTGCCGATCAGGTAGAACGGGGTGCGCACCTTCTTCGGCCGCATCCACGCGGGCAGGTGGGCGATGGCGTGCCTGAGCTCGATGAGCACCGGGCCGATCTCGGTCAGGTCCACCTCCTCGGGCGGCTTGCGGAAGTCGGCGTGGAGGGCGGCGTGCAGGGCGGGGCGGTGGGCCATGAGGGCCGCGCGGAGCCGCCGGAGCTTGCGGATGCGCTGCGCGGCCGTCGTCCGTCGAAGCGGCTCCGCCTGCCGGCCCTGGAGGGTGAACAGGCGTTCGATCTCGGCGGTCAGGTTCGGCGGCAGGATCTCCGCGGGCGGCGGATCGGCTTCACGGGTCGAGGGCATGGCAGGGCGGTTCGGCGACGAAAACGGTTTTTTCTACGTTTGCCTTGCCGGCAGGCTCCGGCGCCGGCCTGTGTTGGGCATCGCACTTGAAAAGTCGCAAAGAAGGTCGATACGGGATAAGGTATACCGTCTCTGCGAATGCACCGTGCATGCTTCTGAACGTAAGTAGCGTCCGTGCACAGGCGTTTCGTGGAGCAGGTAGTAGATCGCCATGCGGAGGCCGGAAGGGAGGGGGCGATCCGACCGGGGAAAAAGCCTGTGTTGGAGACAAGGGGATGCATACCACCCTGAAACGTATTCTGATGGTCGAGGATGATCCGGACATCCAGGACCTGGTGCGCCTCGTCCTGGAAGTTTTCGGAGGGTTCTGTGTGGAAGCATGCAGCAACGGGCTGGAGGCCCTGCGCAAGGGACCGCGCTTCCGGCCGGATCTGATCCTGCTGGACGTCATGATGCCACAGATGGATGGCCCGGCGACGCTGGCGGCCCTGCGCGAGCTGGCCGGTCTGGAGGCCGTTCCGGTCGTCTTCCTGACCGCCCGGGCGCAGCCGCACGAAGTGAACTGGTACGAGGGCCTGGGGGTCGCCGGGGTGATCGCCAAACCCTTCGATCCGCTGTCGCTGGTGCCGGGTTTGATTCGGATATGGGAGCGGTGCCATGGAGACATCGCATAAGAAACAGAAAATACTCGCCGCATTGCACCGGCAGTTCCTGGACCGGCTGCCCGGCCAGGTGGAGCAGATCGCGGCGGACTGGGAGGCGCTCTGTTCCGGGGTGGCGACGGCGGACACCCTGGGCCGGTTGCACCATCTCGTGCACCGGCTGCACGGTACCAGCGGCACCTACGGGTTGCACGAGATCAGCGAACTGACACGCGATTTCGACGCATACCTGCACGACCTCGTCACCTCCGGCCGGGCACCGACGCCGGAGGAACAGACGCGCTTCGCAACCCTCATCGAGGCGCTGGCCGAACGGGCCGGGGCCGTGCAGGACGCCCCCCCGCCGGAGATGCCGTCCGCCCCGGCCGAAAAAAAACCGGACTTTGCCCGGCCGTTTCGTGTTTTGCTGGCAGAGGATGCATCCCTCTTTCGGCGTCACGTGGCGGTCGTGCTGGAAGGAGCCGGGCTCGTGGTCGATGAGGCGGAAAACGGGCATATCGCCCTGGCGAAGGCCCGAAAGCAGCCGCCGGATCTGGTGGTGCTCGACGTTATGATGCCGGGGCTGAGCGGCCTGGACGTGCTGCGCCACATGCGGGAAGACGAGGCATTGCAGGCCGTGCCGGTGATCGTGATGACGGCCCACAGCACCGTCGAAGATGTGAAAGAGGCCCTCCGGCTGGGGGCCGACGATTTCCTGACCAAGCCCGTCGATCCGGGCCAGCTCTTGCAGCGCATCGAAGCATTGCTGGCCGGTACCGCCCGGGAAGAACCCCCCCCGCATGCGATCACGATCCTGCTGGTGGAAGACTCGGCCATTATCCGCAAGCTCTTCGGGCACGTGCTGCAGGAGGCCGGGTACATGGTCGAAGAGGCCGAAAACGGGGCGGCGGCGCTTGAAAGCATGGCGCGGAGCCGTCCGGATCTGGTGTTGATGGACGTGATGATGCCGGTCATGGACGGCCTGGAGACGCTGCGCCGCATGCGGCAGGACGAGACGCTGCGCGACATACCGGTCGTCATCTTGACGGCCAAAGGCACCCTGGGAGACGTCCGAGAGGCCATGGGCCTCGACATCGCGGATTACATCGTCAAGCCGATCCGGCCGGAGGCTTTCCTGGAGCGCATGCAGGCGAACATCCGGCGGCTCGCCCTGGCCCACTCCTGAAACGGGCAGATCACATACGGTGCCCCTGAAAGACCGGGATTCGCCTTCCCCCCGGCACCTCCCCTGACTCACCGCCGCCCTCCCCGACCGTCATGACGCACGGCGTTCTACCCGGCCAGAGCTTTCCCCTCGGTGCGACCGTCTGCGAGGGCGGGGTCAACTTCTGCGTCTTCTCCCGCAACGCCACGGCGGTGGAGCTCCTTTTTTTCGACGACGTGGATGCGGGCCGTCCTGCCCGGCGCATCGTCTTCGATCCGAAGGTCAACCGGACCTTTTATTACTGGCACGTCTTCGTGCCCGGCGTCGAGGCGGGGCAGCTCTACGGCTACCGCGTGCACGGCCCGTTCCGGCCCGAGGCCGGCGACCGCTTCGACGGGATGAAGCTGCTGGTCGATCCGTACGCACGCGCCGTGGCCGTGGGGCGCCACTACGACCGGGAGGCGGCCGTCCGGCCGGGGGACAACACCGCCCGGGCCATGAAGAGCGTCGTGGTCGATCCGTCCGCGTACGACTGGGAGGGGGACCAGCCGCTCTGCCGCCCCTACAGCCGGACCGTCATCTACGAGATGCACGTGGGGGGCTTCACCCGCCATCCCAGTTCGGGGGTGGATCCGGCCCGGCGGGGCACCTATGCCGGCCTCGTCGAAAAGATACCGTACCTGAAAGACCTGGGGATCACGGCGGTCGAGCTCCTGCCCGTGCAGCAGTTCGACGAGCAGGACGTGGCCCCGCCGCTGCGCAACTACTGGGGCTACAACCCGGTGGCCTTCTTCGCCCCGCACAGCGGGTACAGCACCGACCGCAGCCCCCTCGGCCCGGTGAACGAGTTCCGCGACATGGTCAAGGCCCTCCACGCCGCCGGCATCGAGGTCATCCTCGACGTCGTCTTCAACCACACCGCCGAAGGAGACCACCGTGGCCCGACGCTTTCCTTCCGGGGATTCGAAAACCGCGCCTACTATCACCTCGAACCGGACCGGCGTCGTTATGCCAACTACACCGGCACGGGCAACACGCTCAACGCCAACCATTCCGTCGTGCGCCGGCTCATCGGCGACTGCCTGCGCTACTGGGTGGCCGAGATGCACGTCGACGGCTTCCGGTTCGATCTGGCCTCGGTGCTGGCCCGCGACGAGGACGGGCGTCCCCTCAACAACCCGCCCATCCTCTGGTCGATCGAGTCCGATCCGGTGCTGGCCGGCACCAAGATCATCGCCGAGGCGTGGGACGCCGCCGGGCTCTACCAGGTCGGCTCCTTCGTCGGGCACCGGTGGGCCGAGTGGAACGGCCCCTACCGGGACGACGTCCGCCGCTTCTTCCGGGGGGAGGAGGGCATGGTCGGCGCCCTGGCGGCTCGCCTCACCGGCAGCCCCGACCTGTTCGACCGCGATGGCCGCGATCCCAACCGCTCGATCAACTTCGTCACCTGCCACGACGGCTTCACCCTGAACGACCTGGTCTCCTACAACGAGAAGCACAACGAGGCCAACGGGGAGGAGAACCGCGACGGCACGGACGCCAACTACAGCTGGAACTGTGGCGTCGAGGGCCCCACCGACGACCCGGAGGTGGAAGCGCTTCGCCTCCGGCAGATCAAGAACTTTTTCACGACGCTGCTGATCTCCCAGGGAACGCCGATGCTGCTGATGGGGGACGAGGTTCGCCGCACCCAGCACGGCAACAACAACGCCTACTGCCAGGACAACGCGCTGAGCTGGTTCGACTGGCGGGCGGTCGAGCGGCAGGCCGGGCTGCTTCGCTTCGTGCGGGGCTTGATCCGCCTCAACCTGACGCATGAAGCCTTTCAGCAGGACCGCTTCTGGATCGACGGGGGCAACAGCGGCACGACCCGCGTCGTCTGGCACGGTGTGCGCCTGCACGAACCCGACTGGGCACCGCATTCGCACAGCCTGGCCTTTACGCTCGAGGACGGCGACCATCTGCACGTGATGCTCAACGCCTACTGGGAGCCGCTCGTCTTCGAGTTGCCGCCCCTGCAGGCGCCCCTGCGCTGGCACCGCCTCGTCGACACGGGCCGGGCCGCACCGGAGGATTTTCACGACCCGGACGAGGCGCCGCCGGTGGAGGGGGGTACGTATGCGGTGGGGGCCCGTGCCGTGGTCGTGCTGATGGCCCGTTGAGGGGGGCGTTCAAAAGCGCCAGAGCACGCTCACGGCGAGGTTGGGGATCAGGGTGCGGGTGCCGCGCCGGCCGGCCCGGCGGATGCGGTCGGCTGCGCCTTCGGGGAGGTCGCCGTAGAGGCGCCGGCGCACGTGCTGTACGGTGAGCCAGCCGTCGAGGCGGAGGGCCGAGCCGCCCCGCATGGGCCAGAGGAGCGCGCACGTGGGGCCGACCTGCTCGATGCGCTCGCGGCCGGGGCGGGTGATGGTGGTCGTGAGGATCTGCCCGTTCTCGTCGCGGAGCACCTGGCCGTTCTCGTCCACCCGCTCATAGCGCACGGTGGTGGCCCGGTCGAAGTCGCTCCGGATGAAGAAGCGCAGGCCGATCTCGGCGGTGATGCGCTGCCCGGCCTGCAGGCGCAGCCATCCGCTGTAGGTCCGCAGCGTGTCGAACGGGATCTCGGCGAAGCGGTCGGCCAGGAAGCGGCCGAGGTGCAGGTCGCTGAGGCCGCCCCGGGCGAGCACCCGGAGGCCCCGGCCGAAGTCCTGCGTCACGTCCAGTTCATAGCGCATTTCCCGGGCGGACTGGTCGGAGGGGCGGCGCCCGGCCAGGACGAAGTCGTCCACGGTGTAGGTGGCGCGTACCTCGGAGGTGAGGCGTACCTGCGTGCGGGGTGCGGGGGTCCACCGGACCGACGGGCGCAGCCGGAGCGAGCGCTGCACGTTGTTCTCGGCCGAGCGCTCGGCCCGGAGGTAGACCGTGTGGAAGTAGGAGCCGAAGAGCTGGATGTCGATCTGGAGGTAACGGCTGGGCTGGAGCAGAAGACCGGCCGTGCCGTTGTAGAGGATTTCGTCGCGGTCGTCCGGGTTGATCTCGGGCGTGTCGTGGCGGAGGGCGCTGGCCGTGCCGTCGAGGTGGAGGGCGAGGAAGGGGGTCAGCGTGGCCCGCAGGCGGGCGAGCAGGGTGACGTGCCCGCGGTCGTAGTCGGCCTGCCGGAGCAGCCTCCGGTTCGGCCCGGCCAGGGCGGGCGGCAGGTCGCCGGCGTTGGCCAGGTCGCGTCGTTCGACTTCGGCCCCGCCCTGAAAGCCGAGCCGGAGGGCCAGGTCCGGGGTGTCGTACGTGAGGCCGAGGTCGAGGTCGAAGGCGCGGCGGTTGAAGTCGGAATCGAAGAAGAGGACGTCGTCGGGGGCCCGGAGGGTGCGGACGAACCGGTTGTTGAGGGCTACGTCGAGGCGGCTCCGGAGGTTGAGGCGGCCCCGGATCGGGGTTTCCAGTTCGACGAAGGCGAAGAGGGTGTCGCTGGTGGTGGCCTCGACGGTTTCGGAGAGGCGGTCGGTCGGTACGTTGCGGTTGAGGAACGAGTTGGCCTGGTAGGCGTCGCGGCGGAAGGAGGCGAGCCGCACTTCCGTCGTCAGGCGGGTGGCTTCGAAGGTGCGCTCGGCGCGCCCGTGCAGGCGGAGCATCCGCCCGCGCCGGGGCGTGATGAACTGCCATGTCCCCTCGCCTTCGAGCCGGAGGTGGTAGGCGTCGACGGGTGGGGGCGTCAGGGCCAGGCGCACGCCGGCGGCCGGGCCGGCGTCGGTGCGCAGGGGGGGCGGGGTGCCGGCCTCGGTCAGCGCGCCGGGCCGCTGGTCCAGCGCCAGCCCCACCACCGGCTCGACCCACGCATACGGGCGCGGCCGGTAGCGCATCCCGCCGTAGAGCTCCTGGCTGAAGACCCGGCTGAGGCTGAACCAGGCCGCCCGGCCCTCCAGGCGGGGTTCGAGCATCGCGGTGCCTGCCCGCGACGCCCGCCAGGCCAGGCGGTTCTCGTCCCGGAAGCTGAGGCGGTCTTCGAAGAGGATGAAGGCGTCCGAGGCGAAGCGGTTGGTGAGGTCGAACGTCCACGCGCCCACGGGCTGGCTGACCTGCAGCGCGGCCGTCCAGCGGTAGCGGTTGACGTCCCGCTCGAAACCGGCTTCGAACTGCCGGACCGGCTGGGCCCGCACGACCGGCACCGCGATCAGCACCGCCAGCACCAGGGCCGTCCGGCGGTACCGCCGTCGCCTCCCTGTTCCCTCGCTTCCGCTCATGGCATGGATCCTGTCCCGGAGGTCGGAGGCCTGGCCGCCCGGATCGTGTCCGGTCGTATCCGTCTTCGGGAGGGCCCGCGTTCGGATCGACCCGCAGGGCGGTCGCTCAGCCCGGTGGCCAGCGCAGCCGCCGCCCTCCGATCAGGTGCAGGTGCAGGTGGGGTACGGTCTGCAGGGCGTCCGGGCCGTTGTTGAAGACGGTCCGGTAACCTCCGCTGAGCCCTTCCTGCGCGGCCACGCGTTGGGCGACCACGAACAGGTGGCCCACCAGCGGGGCGTCCTCCTCGGTCAGGGCGTCGAGGCTGGGAATGGGCTTGCGCGGGATCACCAGCAGGTGCACCGGCGCCTGCGGGTTGATGTCCCGGATCACCAGGCAGTGTTCGTCTTCGTAGACGATGTCCGCCGGAATCTCCCGGTCGGCGATCTTCTGGAAAAGCGTCTTGTTCTCGGCCATGGCCTCACGCTGCTCATGAACCTTTCGGGCTCGCCAATATACCCCAATCCGTCGTCCGACAAAAGGGTAGAACCATCGACCGGCTCGCCCGTCTCAAGAAGGCTTCCCGCCTCGTTGCTCGTTGGAACATGTAATCGCCGTGACGGTCTCTCTGTAGCGCGCCGCCCTGATCCTTCCACCCTCCGCAATCCGAAACACGACCCGCTCGCCGGACCCCGCTACCACCCCGGCCGGTTCAATCGTTCTCCTGCCGCCATGCCCACGGTCTACGTCACCCGGAAGGTTCGCTTCAACGCCGCCCACCGCCTGCACAACCCGGCCCGATCCGACGCGTGGAACCGGGAGACGTTCGGCAAATGCAACAACCCGAACTGGCACGGGCACAACTACACGCTGGAGGTGACCGTCGCCGGCGAGCCGGATCCGGAGACCGGCTATGTGATCGACCTCGGCGTGCTCAAGCGTATCCTCGAGGAAAAGGTGGTGGCCAAATGCGACCACGCCAACCTGAACCTCGACGTGGATTTCATGCAGGGTGTTCTGCCTTCGACCGAAAACTTCGCCGTGGCGATCTGGCACCAGCTCGTCGATGCCCTGCCTTCGGGACGGCTGGTGTCGGTGCGGCTGTATGAGACCGAGCACAACATGGCCGAATACCGCGGCGAGTGACGGCCGTGTTACACGGCCCGATCGCCACCTTTTTTGTCTCAGCCTGGATAGAACGACATGAAACCGCAGGAGCGGGGCGTGCAGCGTTTTCCCCTGCACCTCGACGACGACGAAGCAACGATGGAGCCGGCGGCGGCCGTCGCCTATGACGAAGCGGTGACGGCGGCCCTCAGCGGCCACGTCTATGACATGCTCGCCCGGCTCGGGGAGGACCCGGACCGGGAGGGCCTCCTGAAAACCCCCGAGCGCGTGGCGAAAGCCCTGCAGTTCCTCACCCAGGGCTACACGCAGGACCCGCGCGCCATCCTCGAAAGTGCCCTGTTCGAGGAAGACTACAGCGAGATGATCCTCGTCCGGGACATCGAGGTCTTCTCGCTCTGCGAGCACCACATGCTGCCGTTCTTCGGCAAGGCGCACGTGGCCTACATCCCCAACGGCAAGATCGTGGGGCTGAGCAAGATCCCGCGTGTGGTGGACGTGTTTGCGCGGCGGCTGCAGGTGCAGGAGCGGCTGACGATCCAGATCCGCGACGCCATCGAGGAGGTGCTGCACCCGCAGGGGGTGGCGGTGGTGATCGAGGCGACGCACCTGTGCATGGTGATGCGCGGTGTGCAGAAACAGCACTCGGTCACCACCACGAGCGCCATGAGCGGCGAGTTTCTGCGCAGCACGAGCACCCGCGCCGAGTTCATGCGGCTCATCAACGGCGGCCGCTGAGCACGTCCCCGGACCCGACCGTTCGACAGACGTTGGAGGAGCAACCGTGCCGCACGTCGTCATCACCGGAGCCAGCCAGGGGATCGGTGCGGCCCTCGCCGAAGCCTTTGCCCGCGAGCCGGAAGCCCGGCTGGCCCTGCTGGCCCGTTCCCGTGACCGGCTCGAAGCCGTGGCCGCCCGCTGCCGCACGCTCGGTGCGGAGACGGCCGTCCACCCCTGCGACGTGACCGACGACGCGGCCGTCGCGGCCGTGGCCCGGGCCCTGCTCGAGGCCTGGGGGCCGCCCGACGTGCTCATCAACAACGCCGGCCTTTTCCTGCCCGGCGATGCGCTGGGCACCGGCCCGGACGACTTTCGCGCCCAGCTGGCCGTCAACCTGACGAGCGCCTTCGTGGTCACGCACGCGTTTCTTCCCGCCATGCTCGAACGCGGGGAGGGGCACGTGTTCTTCCTGGGCTCGGTCGCGTCCCTGAAGGGGTATCCGCGCGGGGTGGCCTACTGCGCCGCCAAGCACGGCGTGCTCGGGCTGGCGCGCGCCCTCCGGGCCGACACGATGCACCGGGGCCTGCGGGTGACCACGCTGTTGCCCGGGGCCACCTTCACCCCCAGCTGGGAGGGGGTGGACCTGCCCGAGGAGCGCTTCATGCCCCCGGAGGACGTCGCCCGGGCGGCCGTCGAGATCTATCGCCTGAGCGAGCGCACGGTGGTCGAAGAGATCCTCCTGCGGCCCCGCGAGGGCGACCTTTAGGGGCGGATCGGCCGGTGGAGGTGCACCGGTCCGTCGCCGGCCCCGGGAGGAGCCGGCCTCAGGCTTCCTCCAGGGCGGCCGCCTCGGCAACCACCTTGTCCTGCACGTGGCGGGGCATGGGTTCGTAGTGGCTGAAGGTGGCCCGGTGCAGCCCGCGTCCCTGCGTCAGGGAGCGGAGCGCCGTCGAGTAGCGGTAGAGCTCCGCCTCCGGCACCTGCGCGATGATCTTCTGGAACGGTCCCTCGGCTTCGATGCCCTGGATGCGGGCACGGCGCGTGTTCAGGTCGCCCATCACGTCGCCGGTGTAGGCCTCCGGCACCAGGATCTCGACGTTGTAGATCGGTTCGAGCAGCACGGGGTTGGCCTGCCGGAACGCCTCGCGGAAGCACATCCGGGCCGCCGTTTTGAAGGCCGCCTCGTTCGAGTCGACCGAGTGCATGCCGCCGTCGTAGATGACGACGCGCACGTCGCCCACCGGATAGCCGGCGATGGGGCCGTTCTGCATGGCCTCGGCCACCCCTTTCTGGATGGCTCCGAAGAACCGTCGCATGTCGATCACACCGCCGACGATGGCATCGATGAACTCGATCCTGGCGCCCCAGGGCATTTCCATCTCGGCCTTGCCGCGCACCGTGATGTCGGCGTCGGGCTGGAATTCGCCGTTGAGGGGTTCCACCAGGAGCGCGATGTCGGCGAACTGCCCGGCGCCGCCGGTCTGTTTCTTGTGGCGATACTTGGCCCGGGCCTTCGTCTGCACCGTCTCGCGGTAGGCGACCTTGGGGCGGGCGAACTCGACGTCGACGCCGAAGCGGCTCTTGAGGCGGTAGCGGGCGATCTCGAGCTGCATCTCGCCCTGCCCGCCGATGACGATCTGGCCCAGGAGCGGGTCGTGCGTGACCACGAGCGAGGGGTCCTCTTCGACGAGCTGGTGCAGGCCCTGGGCCAGCTTGTCTTCCTCGCCTTCCCGCACCGGGCGCACGGCGACGCTGTAGCGCGGCTCGGGAAACGCGATGGGTTTGATGACGACCCGGCTGCCCTTGCGCCGCAGCGTGTCGTTGGTGTGGGTGGCACGCAGCTTGACGAGGGCGCCCAGGTCCCCCGCCACCATTTTGGCCACCGGGTCCCGCTCGCGCCCGTTGATGGCGTAGAGCTGTCCCAGCCGCTCCATGTTGCCGGACTGGGCGTTTTCCAGGTCCATGCCCTGTTCCAGCGTGCCCGCATAGACCCGGAAGAAGGAGTAGTCGCCCACGTGCTGTTCGGCCATCGTGCGGTAGATGAACGCCACCGGTTCGGCGGCCGGGTCGGCCTGGACCGGCTCGCCGGAGGTCGTCTCGGCCGGCGGCATCTCGGCCGGCGAGGGGCACACGTTGTCGATGAAGCTCATCAGGCGGGTGACGCCGATCTGGTTCGTGGCGCTCGTCAGAAAGATGGGGAAGAGCTCGCGCCGGAGCATCGCCTCGTGCAGGCCCTGCCGCATCTCGTCCTCGCTCAGTTCGCCCTTCTCGAAGTAGAGCTCCATGAGGGCCTCGTCATTCTCCGCGATGTTCTCGACGAGTTCGTTGTGCAGTTCTTCCGCCTCTTGCTGGAAGGCCGGGTCGATGTCGCCGAGTGCGGGGTTGCCGTGCTCGTCGAAGGTGAGTTGCTTCATCAGGAGCACGTCGATGATCGAGCGCGTGCCGGTGCCGGCGGGCAGCTGCACGACCGTTGCGCCCCGCCCGAAGCGCTCCCGGACCTGGCGGACGACGTCGCGGAAATCCACGCCGGGCTTGTCCATGTGGTTGAAGACGAACATGGCCGGCTTCTGCATCTGCTCGCCGGCCTGCCAGGCCAGCTCCGTGCCCACCTGAACGCCTTCCGCCGCATTGATCACGTACAGGGCCGTGTCCGCCACCTTCAGCGCCGCGATGACCTCGCCGACGAAGTCGGGGTAGCCGGGGGTGTCGAGGATGTTGATCTTGTGCCCCTTCCACTCGACGTGCAGCAGCGAGGTGAACACGGACATCTGGCGTTCCCGCTCGCTCGGGTGGTAGTCGCTCACGGTGTTGCCTTCCTCGATGCTGCCCATGCGCTGCAGGGCCCCGCTGGCATGGAGCATCGCCTCCGCGAGCATCGTCTTGCCGCTTCCCTGATGTCCCACCAGCGCAATGTTCCGAATGTGATCCGCATCGTAGACGTTCATACACTTGCTCCCCTTTGTACCGCACCGGGCGGTGAATCCAACGTGCCACGGAAAAAAGCGCCACACGACCCGGAGCCGGTGGCGTTCTTCGGAACGCGGGCCTGAAGCCGTCGCACTCCGCAACCCGACAAAGATACGCGTGATGGTGAAATAGTCAAGAAGCCGGAGCGGGGCCGGACACATTAACGCGGCCATCCGGGTTGGAGCGCGGATAGCCGGCCCCGGGCGGATCGCCGCCGTCGCCGGATCCGTCCGGGCCCGCGTATCCTGCGGGCCGTCCTGCCGTTGCGGAACCGGGCACGGCTTTCGGCTTTTGCACAGCGTATGTCTTGCCTGCTCGCCATAGAGACCGCCACCGACGTGTGCAGCGTGGCCCTGATGCAGCACGGCACCGTCGTGGCGGCGTCGACGCTGGTTCGGCCGCGGGCCCATGCGGAGAACCTGGTGCCGATGATCCGCGATGTGCTCGGCTATGCCGGGGTGCCGCCGGAGCGACTGGAGGCCGTGGCCGTCTCGAAGGGGCCGGGCTCCTATACCGGCCTCCGCATCGGTGTGAGCACGGCCAAGGGGCTGGTCGTCGCGCTGGGGATTCGCCTCGTGGGCGTGCCTTCGCTCGAAGCCCTGGCCGCACAGCTCGTCCCGGTGACGGCGCCGGGCGACCTGATCTGCACCGCCTTCAACGCCCGGCGGGACGAGGTCTATGTCGCCGCCTTTCGGCGGGCCGCGGACGGTCTCACGCCGGCCGCCGAGACGGCGGCCCTGCCGGTGACGGCCCTGGCGGACTGGCTGCCCTCGCCCGGGGCCGGGCGCCTCTGGCTTGCCGGCGAGGGGGCCCCGGCGGTGGCCGCGGCGTTGCCGCCCGCCCGCCGGGAGGACCTGCACCTGGTCGATCCCGCCTGCCTGGTTCCCGATGCCGGCGCCGTGGCCCGCCTCGGCCGGCTCCGCCTGGAACGCGGCCAGACCGAAGACCCCGCCACGTTCGAACCTTTTTATCTCAAACCGTTCGTCGCTCGAAAGGCCCCGCGCTCGGCTTTCGAGCGCCTTCCTTTCTGAGAGCCTGCCGGCGTGGGGCGCTCCCGGCGGGCCGCCCCCGCCCGGACCGCCCCGCCCGGATCAACCCGAAACCGACTATGGCCTGGTTCAGACGCAAAGAAGCCGGCATCCGCACCGGACGCGCCGAGCAAAACGACGTGCCGGAGGGCCAGTGGATCAAGTGCCCCGAATGCAAGGAGATCGTCAATCGCCGGACGCTTGAAGAACAGCTGCGTGTTTGCCCCAAATGCGGCTATCACTTCAAGATGGACAGCCTGGGCTATTTCCGTCTCCTCTTTGACGACGGTCGCTACGAGCTCTTCGACGAGCACCTTCGACCCGTCGATGCCCTCTCGTTTGTGGACCGCAAGCCCTACACCGCCCGGCTGCAGGAGGCTTCCCGCAAGACCGGCCTGCACGACGCCGTGCGCAGCGCCGTGGGCCTCGTTGGCGGGCATCGCCTCTCGGCGGCCGCGCTGGACTTTACCTTCATCGGCGGCTCGATGGGGTCGGTCGTCGGCGAAGTCGTCGCCCGGAGCATCAAACGGGCCTATACCGAGGAGATCCCTCTGCTCATCATCTCCCAGAGCGGCGGGGCCCGCATGATGGAAGGCGCCCTCAGCCTCATGCAGATGGCCAAGACGAGCGCTCACCTGACCCGCCTGGCCGAACGCGGCCTGCCCTACATCTCGCTCATGACCAACCCCACCACCGGGGGTGTCACGGCCTCGTTTGCCATGCTGGGCGACTTCAACCTCGCCGAACCCAAAGCCCTCATCGGCTTCGCCGGGCCCCGCGTCATCCGCGAAACGATGGGGCAAGACCTGCCCGACGGCTTTCAACGCGCCGAGTTTCTGCAGGAGAAGGGGTTCATCGACTTCATCGTGGACCGCCGCCACCTCCGGACCCGGCTCATCCACCTCCTCGACCTGGTCCTGGAGCCGAAGTCGTCCTGAGGCCCGCATACCATGTAAAACGCCCGGCACCGCCATGCGGCACCGGGCGTTTACAGCTACTGGATAGACATCACCCTTTAAGAGGCCTAGAGTAGCTCACCCGCTCCCAATATAGGCGCCTGCGGGGCAAAGGCAAGCCGGTCTTCGACCAACCCGCTTTTTCTTTCGACGAATCAGAGGGATCCGCCCGTGACGCGCAGGAGCTCCTCGATCGACGTGTCGCCCATCTTGACCACCTCGCGGGCGGAGTCCTGCAGCGTCAGCATGCCTTCCTTGACGGCCTGGTCCCGGAGCGCCTCCTCGTCGATCATGTCTTCGGCTTCCATGATCATGCTCCGGATCGTTCGGGAGAAGAGCATGGCCTCGGCAACGGCCCGGCGGCCCTTGTAGCCGGCGCCCCGGCAGGTTTTGCAATGCGGGTCGTTCCCCGGCCGGTAGAAGGTCGTCGCCGCGATCTCTTCCGGTTTGAAGCCCAGATGCCCGAGGAGGTCGTGGTCGAGGTCCGTGTCCACCGTCTTGCAGGTGGGGCAGAGCTTGCGGATGAGCCGCTGCGCCACGACCAGGTTGATCGCGTACGCGATCAGAAACGGCTCCACCCCCATCTTGTAGAGCCGGCTGACCGCACTCGGGGCGTCGTTCGTGTGCAGCGTCGAAAACGTCAGGTGCCCCGTGTTGGCCAGCTTGATCGCCAGCTCGGCCGTGGCCCGGTCGCGCATCTCCCCCACCATGACGATGTCCGGGTCGTGCCGCAGAATGGCCCGCAGCGCCCCCTCCAGGTCGAGCCGGTGACTGAGCTTGATCTGCCGCACGCCCTTGATGATGTACTCGACGGGGTCCTCGACCGTCAGCACGTTGACCTTGGGGCTGATGACCTGGTGGAGGGCCGCCACGAGCGTGGTGCTCTTGCCCGAGCCGGTCGGGCCGGTCAGGATGACCATGCCGTGCGGCTCGCGGATGGCGGCGTTGAAGCGTTTGAGGGCGACCTCCAGCATGCCGAGTTCGCGCAAGTCGGTGAGGACCTTGCGGTCGTCGAGGACGCGGATGACGATGCTTTCGGCGCGGATTTCCTGGGCGGCGGAGGCGATCGGGAGGACGGAGACGCGGAAGCGGATGAGGGCGCCGTCGATCCAGCGCTGGATGAAGCCGTCCTGCGCGATGTCCCGGTCGAAGCGGTCGACGCCCGCGGCGTTGTCCTTGGCGACGGCCAGGAAGGCTTCCGGATGGATGCGCTCTTCGGTGTGCCAGCGTTTCAGCTCGCCGTCGATGCGGAAGTGGATCTCGATCTGCCGGTCGGGGTTGGGGTAGATGTGGATGTCCGAGGCGCCCTGGTGCACGGCATCGACGAGGGCGGCCTCGAAGAGGTTGATGAGGGAGGAGCGGCTGATTTCGGCTTCGAGGGCCTCCTCGTCGATCAGCTCGTTCTGCCGGTCCTCGTAGCTCATCCCCAGGTCGAAGGCCATGGGGTCTTCGTTGAGGCGTTCGAGGAACTCGTTCTTGCCCAGGAACGCCTGCGTGATGAGCGAGGTGATGACCGACTCGGGGGCGTAGCGAAGCTCGAACCGCCGGACCGCCAGCTGCTGCAGGAGGTGGTTGACCTCGGGCCGGGCGGGGTCGTTCGTGGCAAAGATCCAGCGCAGCTCGCCCCGGTAGGGCTCCTTCTCCTGGGCCACGGGCAGCACGAAGAGGTCGATCATCTGATCCCACTGCTCCTCCGTGAAGACTTCGTTGATCCCCCGGAGGAACTGCAGGGTTTCGTCTTCGCGGAGCTGGATCTCTTCGAAGGCGTAGACGCGGGCCGCCACGGCATAGAGGCGCTCCCGGTCGAGCTCCTTGTCGCGGGTCAGCACGCGCCACAGCGGCGTCTTGACGCCTTCGCGGCGCATGCGTTTCCACTGTTCGAGGGCCAGACGGACCTTCTTTTCCGGGACGATGCCCTGGGCCATCAACTGCGTCACCACGCGGTCCCGGCGAACCAGCATGGCAAACTCGTCGCCCGGGTCGGCCGGCGCCGGGTGACGCGGGTAGGGCGGTCGCGGCGGGGCCACCGCCGCCGGCGCGGCGCCGGGTGCCTCGGGCTCCACATCGACCGGATAGCCGTCGCCGCCGGCCTCCAGGTCGGCGTCCGGTGAGGGGCCGGGTTCCCGCTCGAACGAGGGGGGCGGTTCCAGGTAGACCGCTTCGGTGTCGGCGAAGAGATCGTCGTGCCGGGCCGGAGCCTCATCCGCCAGCTCATAGGACTCCGGAGCCTCCGGTGCCGAGACCGTGGCGTTGTCCAGCAGGCGCTGTATTCGCCGAAACTGCTGGCGAAAACTGAAACTCTCCGTTTTTTCTCTCATACCAGGCACTCCAGCGGCGCATCTCACCCGGACGCCCCCGGGGGCAGGGGCGGGGAAGCTTCGCCCTGTGTATCGGCGCGGACAGGGCACAGTTAAGCCTGGAATGCCAGTCTCGCGCCGGGACGGCGGCTTCGTCACATTTGCCCGGGGATGGCGGGTTGCATCCCGGGGCGCCCGGGCGCGTACGAAGCGACACGCACGGTTTCATCTTTTTTTTCGCTACGGCTATGCCCTGTCTGCTTGCTCTTCTGGCACTGTTCGTGCCGCGCCTCGTCATCCTGGGGCTCTGGTTCTTCACCCGCTGGTTCGAAGGACTTTTCGACACCCTCCTCTGGCCGGTTCTGGGCTTCCTTTTCGCTCCCACCACCCTGCTCTGGTACAGCGTGGTGCAGAACGTGTATGACGGCACCTGGGGAACGCTTCAGATCATCGTCCTCGTCATTGCCGTCATGATCGACTTTTCGCCCTCCGCCGGCAGGCGGAAAAAATAGGCCAGGTTCGTGAACGGGAGCCTTGCGCGGCGCAACGGCGGATCCCTTCCCTTCGCAATCCGCCTTCCCCGCATCCTTTGGACCCGCCCTTTGAGAAAGTTCGGCGCCGAACGCCTATCTTTCCGGAGGGTTTTGTTCGTCCGTCGATGCTCGCCTACCATGCCGCCGTCCGCCGATCCGTGGCAGGAGACGTTTCGTGTTCGCTCCTATGAAGTGGAGCCGGGGGGGCATGCCTCGGTGCAGACGCTCTGTCACTACTTCGAGGAAGCCGCCGGCAACCATGCGCAGGCGCTGGGTCTTTCGGTGGAACAGCTCGCCTCGCAGGGCCTGACGTGGGTTCTCTCCCGCCTGCACGTGCAGGTGGCGGCGTTTCCCCGGTGGCGGGACACGGTGCGCGTGACGACGTGGCCTTCCGGCCAGAACGGCCTCTTCGCCCTGCGCGAGTTTCAGGTCCACGACGAGGGCGGGCGGCTGCTGGCACGGGCAACGAGCGGGTGGGTGATGATCGATGTGCAACGGCGGCGCCCCGTGCGGCTCCCCGGCTTCCTCCGGGCCTACCTCTTCCCCCGCCCCGACCGGGCCGTCGAGGACGACTTCACCCGCCTCCGGCCGCCTCCGGACGGCTACGAACGGGCGCGTCGCTTCCACGTCCGCTACAGCGACCTCGATCTCAACCGCCACGTCAACAACGTGCGCTACGTGGAGTGGGCCGTCGAGACGCTGCCGCCGGCGTTCCTCGAAACGCACCGGCTCGCCGGGCTGGAGATCCACTTCCGGGCGGAGACCGGATACGATGCCGCCGTGATCGCCGAGGCGGCATCCGACGCGGCGGCCGGCACCGGAACCGGCTTCTGGCACCGCCTCCGGCGCGAGGACGACGACCAGGACGTGGCCGTGGCCCGGACCCGCTGGCGGCCCGCTGCCCCTTCGGACTGACCGACCACCAGACCGCTTGCGTCATGGATACGACCTGGGTTCAAACGATGCTCGATCTCGTCACGGCCTATGCCCTCAACGTCATCGGCGGGGTGCTGTTGCTCATCGGCGGGTGGGTGGTGTCGAAATGGGTGCACCGCGGCGCGGCCCGGAGCCTCGACCGGACCCGGCTCGACCCGACGCTCGCCCGGTTCTTTGCCAATGCGGCGCGCTGGCTCGTGCTCATCTTTGCCGTGCTGGCCTCGCTCGAGCTCTTCGGCGTGCAGACGACGAGCTTCATCGCCGTGCTCGGAGCGGCCGGGCTGGCCGTCGGCCTCGCTTTTCAGGGCACCCTGTCGAACTTTGCCGCCGGCGTGCTCCTGCTCATCTTTCGTCCCTTCCGCGTCGGCGACGCCGTCCGCATTGCCGGGCAGACGGGCAAGGTCGAGGAGATCGATCTGTTCATGACCAAGCTGGATACGTTCGACAACCGCCGGCTGATGATCCCCAACAGCAAGATCACCGGCGACGTCATCGAGACGATCACGTTCCATCCGATCCGTCGTGCGGACGTGGCCGTGGGCACCGAGTACGCGGCCGACCTGGACCGCGTCCGCAGCGTGCTCGAACGGGCGGCCGCCTCGGTCGAAGGGGCCCTCGACGACCCGCCCCCGCAGGTCGTGCTCACGGGACTCGGCGCCTCGTCCATCGACTGGGAGGTGCGCCTCTGGGCTCCGACGTCCGACTTCCTGGCCGTTCGGCAGGCCGCCCTGCGTGCCGTCAAGCAGGCCCTCGACGAGGCCGGCATCGGGATCCCCTTCCCGCAGATGGACGTGCACCTCGATCCGGCGGATACCCGCCCGGCGACACGGCCCCCCGGACCCGCCGGCGAGAAAACCTGATTTGAAAGGAGCCGAACCCGTCATCCACAACCCGGAGCGAGCCATGGCCATCGAAACCCTGCAAGACCTCTTCGAAGCCTACAAAGCGAACTTCGTCCCGGCGCGGGCCGAAGGCATCGAGGCCACCTTTCAACTGCATCTCAGCGGGGAAGGGGGCGGCGACTACGTCCTCCGCGTCCAGGACCAGGAACTGACCATCGAGGAAGGCGTGGCCGAGAACCCGACGACGACGCTCAAAAGCTCGGTCGAGGACTGGATCAACCTGAGCCTGGGCAAGGCCAACCCGATGACGTTGATGATGACCGGCCGGCTCAAGGTCAGCGGTTCCATCCCCATGGCGACCAGGTTCCAGTCGATGTTCCGCACGGGTTGAGGGCGTGGCGCTCAGGCGCGCATGCGCTGGTGCTTGCGGACGATGCGGAAGGCCATCTCCAGGGCCTGTTCCCCGTTGAGGCGGGGATCGACGTGCGACTTGTAGGCGCGCTCGAGGTCCGCCTCGTCGAGGCCGCGGGCCCCGCCGATGCACTCGGTCACGTCCTCCCCGGTCAGTTCGAAGTGGACGCCTCCGAGGTGCGTGCCCATCGCCGCGTGGATGTCGAAGGCCTGTTCGAGTTCGGCCAGGATGTTCTCGAAGCGGCGGGTTTTGAGGCCCGACTCGGTGGTTTCGGTGTTGCCGTGCATGGGGTCGCAGCACCAGAGCACCATGCGGCCGGTGGCCCGGACGGCTTCGATGAGGGGGGGGAGGCAGTCGCCGATCCGGTCGGCGCCGAAGCGGGTGATGAGCGTCAGCCGGCCCGGTTCGTCGTCCGGGTTGAGCCGGTCGAGGAGGTCGCACAGCCAGGAGGGGGTCATGTCGGGCCCGACCTTGAGGCCGATCGGGTTGGCGATCCCGCGGGCGTATTCGACGTGGGCGCCGTCCGGCTGCGCCGTGCGCATACCGATCCAGGGGAAGTGTGTCGAGAGGTTGTAGGCGCCGGGGCGGTGGGCCACGAAGCGGGTCAGCGCTTCCTCATAGGGCAGCAGGAGCGCCTCGTGGCTCGTGTAGAAGGTGACCCGTTCGAGGGCGTGCAGCGGGGCGTCCGAGACGGTTTCCATGAAGCGGATGGCCTCGGCGATGGCGTCGACGATGTGGCGATAGTCGGCGGCCAGGGGGGAATGCTGGACGAAGTCGAGGTCCCAGTATTCGGGGTGGTGCAGGTCGGCGAAGCCGCCTTCGGCCAGGGCGCGGATGAAGTTGAGCGTGAGCGCCGAGCGGCTGTAGGCTTCGAGCATGCGCCGGGGATCGGGGCGCCGTTCGTCGGCGGAGAAGCCGGGTCCGTTGATGATGTCGCCCCGGTAGCTGGGCAGCGACCGGCCGTTGCGCGTCTCGACGTCGGCCGAGCGGGGCTTGGCATACTGGCCGGCCAGGCGCCCGACGCGGACGATGGGCAGGCGCAGCCCGTAGACGAGCACCAGGCTCATCTGCAGCAGCACCTTGAGCCGGTTGGTGATGACGGCGGCGCTGCATTCGTCGAAGCGTTCGGCGCAGTCGCCGCCCTGGAGCAGGAAGCGCCGGCCGGCGGCGGCTTCGGCCAGCTGCTGTTTCAGGCGTTCGACCTCCCACGAGGTCACCAGCGGTGGCAGGGCGGCCAGGTGGGCCCGTACCGTCTCCAGCGCTTCCGTATCCTCGTAGTCGGGTTGTTGCAGGGCCTCCCGGTCCCGCCAGGAGGCCGGGTGCCAGTCTCGAACGGAAGGAACGACCATCTTCTAGAGCGTTGCAGTGTTTGGGTTTCGGATCCCGCAGGACCCCGGCGGCCGGTGGGCCGGCGCACGGACGCGCCGTCGTTCAAGCGAGGATGTTGCGGAGGGTGGCCAGGCTCACGTTGCGCCCGGAGAGGAGGACGACCACCGGCCCGGCGGGGGGAGGCACGTCGCCGGCGAGGCAGGCGGCCACGGTGACGGCGGCGGAAGGCTCGACGAGGTAGCGGTGGTGGTCGAGCATCCATCGAACGCCTTCGCGGAGGTCTTGCTCCGGGACCAGGGCGACGTGGTCCACCCGGTCCCGGAGCACCGCGAACGGCAGCACGCCGAGCCCCCCTTCCAGGCCGCCGGCCACCGTCTCGACGGGCGGCATCTCGGTCACGGCCGCGCCGCGTTCGAGCGAGCGCAGGAGGGCCGGCGAGGCCGCGAGCTGGCAGGCGACGAGCCGGGCGTCCGGCAGCCGTTCTTTCACATAGAAGCCGAAGCCGCCGGCAAGCCCGCCGCCTCCGACGGGCAGGAGGAAGGTGCGTGCTTCCGGCACGTCGGCCAGCACTTCGGCGGCCACGGTACCCCCGTTGCCGGCCATGACGTGCGGGTCGTCGTAGGCGCTGAGGAAGGGCAGGCCCGCCCGCGCCGCCTCCTGCCGTGCCCAGGCTTCGGTGGCATCATAGCCGGAAAAGGCCGACCTTACGACGCGGGCGCCCAGCGCCTCGATCGCCCGGAGCTTGGCCTCGTCCACGCCGGCGGGGACATAGATCGTCGCCGGAATGCCCAGCCGGTGGGCGGCATGGGCCAGCCCGATGCCGTGGTTCCCGGCCGAGCAGGTAGCCACCCCGTGCCGGCGGTCGGCTTCGGACAGCTTCGAGAGCGCGAAGAGGGCCCCCCGTACCTTGAACGAGCCGGTCAGTTGCAGGCATTCGAGCTTGAGGTAGACGGGCACGCCGAGCCGCGCCGAGAGCAGGGGGGCGGGCTCCACCGGCGTCCGGCGGACCTGCCCGTCGAGGAAGGCGACGGCCTCGTCGATCAGGCCCAGATCGAGTGTCATGAATCGCTTTTCAACCTTGTCCTGTATCACGGTATGGTGAAAACCCTCGGCGTCACCGGCGGGATCGGCAGCGGCAAGACGACCGTGTGCCGGATGCTCGAAGCCCTCGGCGCCCGTGTCTTCTACGCCGACGATGAGGCCAAGCGCATCATGGCCGAGGACCCGGCGGTCCGGGCCGAGCTGGTCGACGCGTTCGGCCCGGCCAGCTACGACGCCGCAGGGCGACTGAACCGGGCCTACCTGGCGCAGCAGGTCTTCGGGGACGAGGCGAACGTCGCCCGGATCAACGCCATCGTGCACCCGCGCGTCTACGCCGCCTTCGAGCAGGCCCGGCGCCGGGCGGAGGCCGACGGCGTCCCGCTGCTCGTCAAAGAAGCCGCCCTCATCTTCGAGACCGGCGGCGACCGCCACCTCGACGCCGTGGCCGTGGTCGATGCGCCCGTGGAGGAGCGCATCCGCCGGGTGGCGGAACGCGACGGTGCGACCCCCGGGCAGGTGCGGGCTCGCATGGCACACCAGTTGCCGCCCGAAGAACTCCGGCGCCGCGCCGACTTCGTCATTGAGAACGACGGCGACCTGGCGCACCTCCGCCGGCAGGTGGAACGGCTCTATCGTACCATGACCGGCCGGCAGACCGGGGCGCCGGGGACGGGCTGACCGCTTCATTCGCCGCCGGGAAGCACCGTGGGGGCGAGCGTGACGACCCCGGTGGCGCGGATCGCTTCGGCGGCCTCGGGCGGCAGGTGCCAGGCGTCGTCGAAGCGGCCCGCGGCGATGAGGTTCTCCCGGCTCCCTTCGAACAGGAGGAAGTCCGCATCCCCGGGAAGCTGGAGGGCCACGACGCCCAGCCCGAAGCGGAAGGCGTCGTCGCGGCCGTGCCACCAGGGCAGCCCGGCGCTGACGAGCACGTAGTGGCCCTCGTGGGGATAGACGTAGACCAGCCCGTACCGGTCCGTGGCCGCATCGTCGAGGTGGAGGGGCAGGCGGTCGGCGAGCCGGGCGATGAGGCGGTTGGTTTCCTTCGTGCCGAAGAGGACCAGGCTGCCGCTTTCGAGATCGCTGGGCCGCACCTCCTGGTCCGAGATGATGCGGGGGAAGACCATCACCCGTCCCCAGAACGGCCCGCGGTAGACGGACCAGTTGCCGGCCTGCTCGGCCACCGCCCGGCGGGCGGCCAGCACGTCCTCGCCGGGCTCGCCGGCCGTGCCGTAGACGTAGACGTGCCGCCCGGCCACGGCCGCCGTCATCGGTCCCTCGGCGCCCGGGCGTTTGCCCCGTGCCGGGGCCGGGCCAACCTGCCAGCGCCCGCCGTCCCGGTGGAAGGAGACGGAATCCGCCGCCGGCACCTCGAAGCGCTCACCGTCGAGCTCGACGGCGAGCGCCTGACCGGCGTCGAAGCGCGGGTGGCCGGAAAGGTGCAGCGTGAAGCCGTCGAGGGCGCCGGTGTCGATCCGGAGCCGGTTCGGGCCGGTGAACCGGGCGTCGATGCGGGCCGGGGTGCCGGGCGTGAAGGCGTCGAGGCGGAGCCAGTAGGCCCGGCGGGCGGCATAGCGCGCGGTGACGAACCGCACCCGCTCGGGGTAGGGGTTGCGCTCGAAGCGGGCGAACCAGTCGAAGATGCGGCCGCCTTCGTAGGCCTGCACCCAGCTGTCGTGCCCGACGCCCTCGTACTCCTCGTAGGCGACCTGCGTGTCCAGCGCCTTCAGGCTGTCCACCCAGGCGCGGGTGCCCTCGGGGCGTACGACCGGGTCGGCGCCGCCCTGGAAGAAGTGCACGGGCAGGTTGAGCGCGTTCGGGGCCAGCGTCCAGGTGCCGGGGGGCGGGGCCGGGCACACCGGCGCGATGGCTGCCCACAGGTCGGGCCGGGAGAGCCCGATCCACAGCGTGCCGCCGCCGCCCATCGACAGGCCGGTCAGATACATCCGGTTCTCGTCGATGGGGAAGCGCCGCCGCACGTCCGCCACCACGTCGAGCACGTCCTTCTCCGCGATGCCCTGGTAGCCCATCGTGCCCCGGGCATAGGGCGAGACGACGATGAAGTCCACGTCTTCCCATGCGGGGAAATAGCGGCTGGCTTCTACGTCCGTCTCGTCGCCCGCATTGCTTTTGCCGAAGACGCGCCGGAGGTTGAGCCGGTGGTTCGAGCCGGCGCCGTGCAGGCTCACGACCAGCGGGTACCGCCGCGTCTCATCGAAGCCCGGCGGGAGGTAGATCGCATACGGCTGCTCTGTGTCGTCCACGTCGGAGAAGAAGGTGAGCACCTGCGGTCCCGGTGGCAGTTTCTGTCCGGGGGCAGGGAAAGCGAGGAGCGAGAACACAAGCAGGGGCAACAGGCGTTTCATGGGAGGGTCCAGTCATGGGCGTGGTGGAGGACCCCATTTTACGCACGCCATACCGTGATCTCAATTCTCCCGCTGCACTTTTCAGGTAGGCATGGCACAAGGAGGCGTGTTGAGCAAGGGCATCGAGAGGAACGATTTTAGGCCACGAAGACACAAAGACACAAAGGGAAGGCCAGGGTGCTTTCATCCTTCCAGCCTTCACTATTCAATCTCCCATCCTACCTGTCCCCTATGTCGTTTCGTGATCATTTTTCTGCAGTGGCGGAGGCGTACGCCCGGTACCGCCCCGGCTATTCGCCCGCCGTCTTCGCCTTTCTGTCCGGACGGGTGCCGGTGCATGAGCGGGCCTGGGATGCCGGGACGGGGAACGGGCAGGCGGCACTCGGGCTGGCCCGGCACTTCGACGAGGTCGTCGCCACGGATGCCAGCGCCCGGCAGATCGAGCGGGCCGTGCCGCACCCGCGCATCACCTACCGCGTCGAACCGGCGGAGCAGACCACCCTGGCCGGGGCCTCGGTCGACCTGGTGACGGTGGCGCAGGCCCTCCACTGGTTCGACCTCGACCGGTTCTACGCGGAGGTGCGCCGGGTGACGCGGCCCCACGCGGTGCTCGCCGTGCTGGCCTACGAGATGTGCACCGTCACGACGGCGGTCGATGCGGTCGTAGAGCGGTACTACCGGGAGGTGCTGGACGCCTACTGGCCGCCGGAGCGAGCGTACTACCTGCGGGGCTATGACGTGCCGTTCCCGTTCGCGCCGCTGGAGACCCCCTCGTTCGTCTACGAAGTGGACTGGGACCTGGAGACGTTCCTGGGGTATCTCGGGACGTGGAGCGCCGCACGCCGCTATGTGGAGGACCGGGGGGAGGATCCCCGCGAGGCGATCCGGCGCGACCTGACGGCGGCCTGGGGCGCTCCCGGCGCGAGGCAGCGCATCCGCTGGCCCCTGATCCTGAAAGTCGCCCGGGTGCACGGCGGATGAACAGCCCGGGCTTTCCTGTAGGCCAGGGGGCGCACCCGCGAAGGGTGCGGCTACATCGCGCTGCACAACGACACCTTCAATAGCATGGCCCAGCGCTCTATCATGGATCTTCCCCGGCTCGGCCCCGAAGTCCCGCAACGTGGAAACGCCTTCACGCGATGGCTCGGGCGGACGGTGCTCCGCCTGATGGGATGGCGCATCGAAGGCACGCCGCCGAACCTGCGGCGGTTCGTCATCATCGGGGCACCGCACACGTCCAACTGGGATTTCGTCGTGGCCATGGCGGCCGCCTTCGCGCTGGACCTGGACGTGCACTGGCTGGGCAAGCATACGCTGTTCCGGGGGCCGTTCGGCCGGCTTTTCCGGTGGATGGGCGGCATTCCCGTAGACCGCTCGCGGGGGCAGGGCGTGGTCGAGGCGGCCGTGGCGGCGTTTCGCGCACGGGAGCGGTTCGTCCTGGGCCTCTCGCCCGAGGGGACGCGCCGCAAGGTGGACCAGTGGAAGACGGGCTTCCACCGCATTGCCACGGGGGCCGGGGTGCCCGTCGTGCCGGTGATCCTGGACTATGGCCGCAAGGCCGTCGTCATCACCCCGCCGTTCCATCCCACCGCCGACGTGGCCGCCGATCTGGCGACGCTCCGGCGGCGCTATCAGCCCGGGCAGGCCCGGTATCCGGCGTACTTTTGATGAGAGGGGGGC
The DNA here is from genome assembly GCF_011682235.2 of Rhodocaloribacter litoris. Taxonomy (NCBI): domain Bacteria; kingdom Pseudomonadati; phylum Rhodothermota; class Rhodothermia; order Rhodothermales; family Rhodothermaceae; genus Rhodocaloribacter; species Rhodocaloribacter litoris. The sequence continues at coordinate 3,162,616 of NZ_CP076718.1, forward strand.
GTCCGGGGGCTTAAGTGACGCCGGCGAGGGGCGATACGAGAAGCGAAAGAGGTTTTGCAGGGCCGAGTGGGCCGGAGGCGTTTCCATGCGATTGGTCAGGGCATTGAGGCCGGGCAGGAGGCTACGTGCACCTCAATACGAGCGGCTGCTGGAGATCAGCGTGCGGCTCAACACGATGGAGGACCTGGACGACCTCCTGCAGTACATCATCGAGACGGCGGCGGGCGTGCTGGACTGCGAGGCCGCCTCGCTCCTGCTCTTCGAGGAGGAAGGGGGGTGCCTTCGCTTCGCTGCCGCCACGGGGTCCGACCCGGTGGCCATCCGGCGCATCCTGGTTCCCCTGGATGGCAGCATTGCCGGCGCCGTCTTCACCGAGAACCGTCCCCGCCGCATCGACGACGTCCGCGCGGTGGACGGGCACTTCGACGGGGTGGACCGGCAGGTCGGTTTCCGGACGCGCTCCCTGCTCGGTGTGCCGATGCGCATCGACGGCCGGCCCACGGGCGTGCTGGAGGCGCTCAACAAACGCACCGGCGCTTTCACGGACGCCGATGCCGAGGTGCTTACCATCCTCGCCGCGCACGCGGCCATTGCGTTGCGGAACGCCCGGCAGCGGCAGGCCCTGCAACAGGCCTACGATAAACTGGCCTCGTTCGACCGCCTGAAGTCGGATTTCCTGGCGCTGGCCTCCCACGAGTTGCGTACGCCGCTGGCGGCGATCACCGGGGTGCTGGACCTGCTCCGCGCCGAGGTCGAGGGGCCGCTGGCGTCGTTCGTAGAAGATGCGGGGGCCGCTGCCCGGCGCATGCGCGAGGTCATCGACGTGATGGGTTATCTGGAGCGCATCCGCACGGGCGGGCTGGAGGCATCGCTCCATCCGGTGTGCCTGAACGCCTTGATCGAGTGCATCGACCTGGAGATGAAACCGGAGGCCCGCCGGCGAGGGCACCGGGTGACGCTGGACCTGTCGGCGCCGAGCGTGTGTGTGCCGGGTGATGAGGGGATGCTACACCGCGTCTTCACCAGCCTATGGTCGAACGCATTGCGCTTCACGCCGGAGCCGGGCGAGATCACCGTGCGCCTGTGTGTGGAGGACGACCGGGCGCACGTCGCCATCCGAGACACCGGCATCGGCCTCGCGCCGGAACACCGGGAGCGCATCTTCGACGAGTTCTTCTAGGTCGAGGACCACATGACACGCCGCGAAGACGGCCTGGGCCTGGGCCTGACGCTGGCGCGCCGCTTCGTGGAGATCCACGGGGGCCGGCTCTGGGCCGAGAGCGAGGGGCCGGGGTGTGGCAGCACGTTTCACGTGGCGCTGCCGCTGGCCGTGCCGGGGCGTGCCTGATCACGGGGGTCGGCCTGGGCCTTGAGCATCCGGGCCGCCCGGGTGTAGCCCCCGCCGGCCCCGTCGACGAAGTGGACCTGCGCGCCCATCCGCTCGTAGACGAGGCAGGTCATCAGCGCGCTATCGGCCACGTGGAGGCCGTAGCGCAGCGTGCCCTCTTCCCGCTCCGCCTCCAGAAACGCCTGTAACGCGGTGCGGGCGGCAGGAGGACCCTGGAGCACCATGCGTAGCACGGCGTCGAGTTTGCGGTAGTCCGTTGTGGCCTCGATACGGCCGGGGTAGTCGCGCCAGCGGGTCGGCCCGGTGCGCACATCGAAGCGGATGAAGAGCAGCAGGAGGAACTGCTGGAACCAGATCTTGAGCGTGTAGGCGAGCCGGCGGAGCGGGGCCTCCGGCACGCGCACCTTCGGTTCCATGGCGTGCAGGTACGGCAGGCTGAACGATGCCCGGAGCCGGTCCGCGACGACGGGCCGCCGGTCGGTTTCGGGGCCGTAGCACCGGTCGATGGCGTCGAGGACGCGGCGGTAGGTGGCGTGCACGTCCGGCCCGAGGGCCTCGACGAGGAGCGTTACGGTCTCGCCGTGCCGCGCGCGGATGGGACGCCAGCGGCATTCGATGCCGGTGCAGTCGGGCGCGGGGGTGCCGGGTTCCGGGGCGAAGCGGTAGGCTCGTCCGTCCACGGGGTCTTTGATGCGACGCTCGGCCTCGGGTAGCCCGTCGCCCAGCAGGATAGCCTGGGCATAGCCCGGGTCCGGTGCGTAGCGGCAGAGCGTGAGGGTGTGGCCGGCGGCATACAGGTCGGCGACCGGCACGGCGCCGGCGCGCAGGCGCAGCCCGTAGGCCGCCTCCGCCTGCCGCTGCATGCCCGTCAGGGCGCGCCGCAGGGCCGGAAGGCATGAGGCGGGGGCCAGCAGCGTGGCGCCGTCGCCGCCGAAGACGAAGGGCAGCGAAACCGGTGCGGCGGCATTGAGCGCCGCCGCGATGCACGCCGCCCCGACGAAGTTGACCGCACGGTACCGCCCGGCCTCGACGGCCGCCGTCGAGCCTTCCACGTCCGCCACGAGGACGTACCAGTCCGGCGGCACCGGGTGGTGGTGGGCCGGGTCGGCCACGTCCCGGAAGTCCGTCACGGCGGGCAGGCGGGCGAAGAAGTCGTCGTTCGAGGTCATGGTGCCGGCCCGGCGTTCATTCCCGCACCCAGATCTTCACGCTCGTCGGCGGCAGGGTGAGGTCATGCGCGGCGCTGCCGTCGAGCGTCGCGTCGGGGCCGTCGAGGCCGGCGATGTGGTCGACGCGGTCGGCGTCGGCGATGAGGCGCCAGGTGTCGCCGGGCAGCGTCACGCCGGTGAAGGTCTGCTCGGCGCCGGAGGTGTTCACGAGCACCAGCACGCGGCCGTCGACCACATAGCCGAGCAGGTGCGGGTCCTCGGGGAGGATCCACCGGTAATAGCCCTCGGGCACGGGCTCCGCCCGGCGAAACACCTTGCCGGCGTCGCTCATCCGGAAGGCGATCAGCCCCTTCCAGTACGCCAGCATGCCGGCGTAGTCGTTCGGCCCGTCGGTGCGGCCCACGTTCTCCCAGACGAACCGGTTGGGAGCCCGCAGGTTGTACGTGTCGTCCCGCCCTTTGAAGTGGATGGGGCCGCCTTCGATCTCGCGCTCGAACTCCTCCAGCGGGGCCAGGCCCTTGCTCCGCATCATCTCGGTGCCGCCGTGGAGGACGACGGGGCCGACGGTGGTCATGAGCAGCGTCGCGGCGATCTTGTAGGGGCCGGCGTCCACGCCCAGGTTGCCGTTCCAGTCCTGTACGGCGAATCGGTCGGCCAGCGCCCAGTTGTCATGGATGTCCAGGTAGGCGATGCCCTGGTTGGGGGAGGCGGCTTCCTCGGGGTAAGCGTTGGCGAGCGCCCGCATGGCGTCCTCGCGGAGGGCGGCGTTGCCCCCGGCATAGCCCCGATCCGTGGCCTTGTCCACCAGGCGGAAGGGAGAGCCGATGAAGGCATCTCGGGTGGCATCCTGGAAGAAGGTGATCGGGGCGTCCTCCTTGTACCAGTCCCAGTCGGGGTTCTTACGGACCTCGGGGTCGCTGGCGTCGATCCAGGGCTCGCCGTAGAGGATGATGTCCTCGGGCAGCGCGGCCTTCAGCAGGTAGAGCGTCTGCTCGTCGATCTGCCCGGCCAGGTCGATGCGGAAGCCGTCGACGCCCAGCTCCTCGACGAACATCCGGCACTGGTCGATGAGCCACCGCTGCACCATCGGCCGGTCTTCGGTCTTGACCTCGTTGCCGAAGGGGCCGATGTGCTCCAGGTTTTCATCGGTGCGGTAATAGTAGGGTTTGTCGAGGGCGTTGAAGTTGAACAGGAAATGGCGGCCGTCCATGTTCTCGCCGGTGTGGTTGGGCACCAGGTCGATGATGACGGCCATGCCGGCGTCGTGGAAGGCTTCGACGAGGGCGCGGAACTGCCGGCGCTCGGTGCCCGGCGGCGTCCCTTTCTGGCGGTAGCGGCTCTCCACCGCGAAGGCGTGCGTGGTCCGGTAGCCCCACTGGTAGTTCTCCCGGTCGATGCCCATGGCCTGCGCGAAGGGGTCGTCGGCAAAGGCGGCCTGCCAGGCGTCGTCCGGGTAGTGAAGGTACTCCTGCACGGGCATCAGGTGGACGACGTTGACGCCCAGCTCCTTGAGGTAGTCGAACCCGACGGGCTCGCCCCGGCTGTTGGTCAGGCCCGGGGTGACCATGGCGGGAAACGTCCCTTTGAGGTCGTCGTCGACGGGCAGGAGGTCGGTGAAGTCCTGCACGTGCACCTCGTAGGCGACGACGTCTTCCATCCGGGGGCGGCCCCCGCGTACGGGGCGTGGCGGGGCCTCGGTGCGCCATACGCGCGCCTTGCCGAACGAGTCGAGGCTGACGCGGGCATACGGGTCGGTGACCTGCACGGGGTGGGTGCCGAAGAAGAAGTTGCCGGGGTCAGGCGGGCCGTAGACGCGGAAGTCGTAGTACACGCCGTGGTGATCGCCGGGCTGCCGGGCCTCCCAGACGCCGCCCCCCACGGGCGTCATGTCGACCACGGCGTCGGCCTCCTCGGGTTGCTGATCCGGGTGGAGGTAGAGGTAGAGCGCCACCCGCTCGGCCCGGGGGGCGAAGAGGCGGAAGGTGGTCTCGGCGGCATCCTCACTCACGGTCGCGCCGAGCGGGAGGTCGCTGTAGAGGGTGCGGAAGGAGGGATCGCGGCGGACGAGCGCCTTCAGCCCCTGATCCGGCAACGCCAGATAATAGACGCGCCGCCAGTCCAGGTCGAAAGCCGGGATGAGGAGGGTGCGGGAGGCCGTGTTCGGGAGGACGGCGGCCAGCGGGATCACGTCGCCCCGGGCGTTGGTCAGGCGGTAGGCCGCCGGGTCGAGCGGGCGCGTGACGCCGTCGCCGGAGACGTCGGCCCAGACGGCCCGCGGCCCGGCGATCTCGGCCTTCAGCGTGGGCGGGGTGACGCCGTGGAGGAAGACCAGGTTGCCCCCCTCGGCGTTGGGCGCCCCGGCCGGCGGGTCGAGCCAGATGCCGTCGTCGATGCGGTACTTGAAGGGGGTCCCCGGGGCCAGGCTACGGTAGGCCGGGTTGGGCACGGCCAGCACCCACACCCCGCCGTCGCGGGGGCGAAGCTGCCAGGCGGGCAGGTCCATGTTGCCGTCCCAGCTGCGGAACGGGCCGGTCACCACCACCCGCTCGGGCCGCACGCCGTACAGCCCGGCGTCGAACACGAAGTACGTGGTATCCCCGGCATGGACGTACCCCTGCCGCCGGGCCTCGTCCGTCAGCGGCTGGCCGGGCGCCGGGGCCACCGGCAGGGCGAGCGCCAGGAGCAGGAGCGAAGGAAGGACAAGAAAGCGAGAGACGATGGATCGGGGGATCCGGGGCATGGGGGCAGGCGGTTTCGAGGGACGGGAAGACCAGGGGAACGGGCGGCCCGCTGAAGGGCACCCTGGTCCCGCACGGGCTGCGGTTTGCTTCGGGGAGGAATATAGCGCCGGCGCACACAAAGGGCGACCGTTCATGCCGGCTCCAGCCAGTCCCGGTGGGCCTCGAGGCGCCGGCGGAGGAGGTCCGGGCGGCCCCGGCCGGGGAAGCCGTCCACCCGGTAGGCGGCCAGGGCGTCTGCGGCGTCCGGCGCGGCCCGCGTCCCGACGGCCTGTGCGGCCTTGCGGTAGGCCTCGCGGAACGGCACGCCGTCGCGGACCAGTTCCAGGGCGTGGGCTGTGGCATACAGCTCGGGTGTGCAGGCTTCAGCCAGCCGCTCGCGGTCGAAACGGAGTCCGGGCACGACGTGGTTCATCGCCGCGAGCAGGTCGCCGGCCAGCAGGGTGCACCGCATGACGGCCTCTTTGGTCAGCTGGAGGTCGCGGTGGTAGCCCGAGGGCAGGTTGGCCGGGAGCGTGAGCAGCACGTTCATCTCGGCCAGCAGGCGGTGGTACGTGGCCCGCGCCAGCTCCAGCACGTCGGGGTTCTGCTTCTGCGGCATGATGCTGCTGCCGGTGCAGTATTCGGCCGGAAGCTCCACGAAGCCGAACTCGGCGCTGTTGAAAAGCACTAGGTCGGACGCCATCCGGTTGAGCGTGGCGCCCACCTGCACGAGCGCGTGCGCCACGTGCAGTTCCAGCTTGCCGCGCGAGAGCTGGACGGCCGTCACGTGGGTCTGCACGCCGTCGAAGCCCAGCCGGCGGGCGACCTCCTCACGGGGCAGCTCGAGGTAGGGCACGCCGTACCCGGCGGCGCTCCCCAGCGGCGAGACGTTGACCTGCCCTGCCGCGTGGCGGAGCGCGTCGAGGTCGGCCAGGAGGCATTCGGCATAGCCCAGCGCCCACTGCCCGGCCGTGGTGGGCATGGCCCGCTGGAGGTGGGTGTAGCCCGGCATCAGGGCGTCGTCGTAGGCGTCGCCCAGGCGGCAGAGGGCCTCGGCGAGGGCGTGCACCTGCCGGCCCCGCGCCCGGAGTTGCTCGCGGAGAAAGAGACGGAGGGCGGTCAGCACCTGGTCGTTCCGGGAGCGCCCCGTATGGATCTTCTTACCCACCTCGCCCAGGTGTTCGGTCAGGTACGTCTCGATCACGGTGTGGCAATCCTCGTCCGCCGGTGTGACGGTGACGTGGCCGGCTTCGTAGTCTGCGAGAAGCTGCCCCAGGGCGTCTTCGATCCGGGCAAACTCCTCGGCGGAGAGGAGGCCGATCTGCGCCAGCCCCCAGGCGTGGGCCCGTGTCCCTTCGATGTCGTAGGGCAGCAGAAGCGTATCCCAGCGATAGTCTTCCCCCACGGTGAACCGCGTCACCCAGTCCTCGACGCGCGTGTCTTTCTGCCAGAGCATGGGCCTGTTCAGGTTGATGCTTCGTGCGTGGAAAAATAGGCCCGGATGATGCGTTTGTACACCGCCACGGCCTGCTCGACCTCGGCGACGGCGATGTGCTCGTCGGCGGTGTGGGAGAGGGGGCTCTCGCCGGGCCCGATCTTGACGGTGGGCACGTCGGCCAGGAAGATCCAGTCGGAGGCCGTGGGTGAGCCGAAGGGCTCGGCCTCGGGGAGCGCGGTGCGGCAGGCCCGCACGATGCGGGCGTCGGGCGACGTGGCGACGGGGATGAGGCGCTTGCTGTAGACCTCCACGTCGGACTCGACGTGCCGGGCGATGTATTCGGTCAGTTCCTTGTGCGTGTAGGCGGGCGTGGAGCGGATGTCGAGCGTGAGGGTGCACCGGTCCGGGATGACGTTGTTCTTCGTCCCGCCCTCGATCATGGTGACGTTGACGGTGGGGGGGCCGAGGAACGGGTCGGCGCGGTCGAACGTGAGGCGCTGGAGGGCGAGCACGTCGCGGGCGGCGCGGACGATGGCGTTGTCGCCCAGGTGGGCGCGGGCGGCGTGGGCGCTCCGTCCACGGGCGTGGAGCTTCAGGATGAGCAGCCCCTTCTGGGCCACGCAGGGCCGCAGGCCGGTGGGCTCGCCGACGAGGGCGGCGGAGAGTGGCGGCAGGTGGGGGCGCAGGTCCTGCAGGCCGTTGTAGCCGCCCCCGCCTTCCTCGCAGGCCGTCAGCGCCAGCAGGAGGCGGCCGTTCCGGGGCTGCCACCCCTCGTGCGCCAGGTCGAGGAGCGCCGTCATCATGGCCGCGCCGCTGGCTTTGGCATCCACGGCACCGCGTCCGTAGAGCCGGCCGTCCACCTCGGTAGGGGTGAAGGGGTCGTAGGGATGGTCTTCGGAGGGGGGCACGACGTCCAGGTGGGAGTTGAGCAGGAGCGTGTCCGGCCCTTCGCCCAGCCAGGCGTAGACGTTGTTGGCGTGGCGCCCCACGTGCACCCCGGCGGCCCGCAGCCGGGCCTCCACGAAGTCGGCGATCGGGCCTTCTTCGAGGCTGAGCGAGGGGAAGCGGATCAGGTCCTTCAGGAGGGCGACGGCGTCGGACATGGCTTCACGGGAGGATGCGCGTGGCGCGGCGGCGTTCGAGCAGGTCGTCCGGCGCGAGGACATACACGTCGGGGATGCCGGCCCGGAGGGCTTCGAAGGCGACGGCGAGCTTGACGCGCATGCCGCCCTGGATCCACCCGTCGGCCACGCCCCGCTCGAACGTGGCGGCGTCGCACCGGTCGAGGAGGGAAGCCGGATCGGACGGGGTGCGACGGAGGCCGCCGGCTTCGGTCACCAGGAGGAAGGCGGCGGCCCCGAGGGCGGTGGCCAGGTGCCGGGCCACGGTGTCGGCATTGACGTTGTACACCTGCCCGGCTGCGTCGATGCCGAGCGGCGCGATCACCGGGACGAAGCCGCCGGCCAGCAGGGCCGCGACGATGCCGGGGCGCACGGCCTCTACGTCGCCCACCCAGCCGAAGTCCACCGTCTCGCCGTCGACCTGCCAGGGGGGGCGGCGGACGACGCGGACCAGCCCGCCGTCGGCGCCGGAGAGGCCGGCGGCCGGCACCCCGTGGCGGTGCGCCTGGGCCACCAGGTGGGTGTTCAACTCACCCCGCAGGGTCCACCGGATGATGTCGAGGTCGAGGTCGGACGTCACGCGGCGTCCGTGGACGATGCGGGGCTCGTGCCCCAGTCGCCGCGCCATGGCTGTGGCCTGCGGCCCGCCGCCGTGTACCAGCACCACCGGCGTCGTCTCACGCAGCCGTGCCACGGCCGCCCACAGCGGATCGAGCCGCTCCGGCTCGGCCACGAGCGCCCCGCCCACCTTGACGACGACGGGCCGGGCGGCCTCCCTTCCATGGGGGTTCAACGACATGGTTGATGGCCGGGAATGGTTCAGTCCAGGACGAAGGCGGGGCCGAAGACCTCCAACCGGGGATGCGGGAGCCCCCACAGGTGTTCGAGGATGGCTTTCTGGGCGTGCAGGCGGAACTCGGCCTGGAGCAGGTGGATCGCCTGCGGCCCGTCGAGGACGGCGTCGTCCACCACCACCCCGCGCCGGACGGGCAGGCAGTGCATGAAGACCCCGTCGCGGGTGCGGGCCATCCGTTCGGCCGTCACGCGCCAGCCCCGGTGCGACGCGCGCAGGGCCGCCTCGGCGTCGGGGTCCGTGTACCGAAGCCGCCCGCCCCAGGCTTTGGCGTAGATCACCTCGGCCCCGTCGTAGGCCGCGTCCGGGTCGTCCGTCTCCTCCACGGCCGTGCCGTGGGCGGCCGCATACGCCCGCGCCGTTTCCATGACGCCCTCATCCAGCTCGAACCCCGCGGGACGGGCTACGGTGACGTGCATCCCCAGCCGGGCCGCCGCCAGCAGGGCCGAGTTCGGGACGGCCATGGGCAGCGCCTTCGGGTGATACGCCCAGGTCAGCACGAACCGCCGGCCCCGGACGTCGCCGTCGAAGCGGGTGGCGAGGGTGGCGGCGTCGGCCAGGGCCTGGCAGGGGTGGTAGAAGGCGGACTCCAGGTTGACCACGGGCACGCCGGCATGGCGGGCGAAGGTGTGCAGCAGGGCGTCGGTGCGGTCCTGCTCATAGTCGGTGCCGGAGGCGAAGAGGCGCACGCCGAGGGCGTCGTAGTACCGCGACAGCACCCCCACGGCCTCGCGGATGTGCTCGGCCTCGTCGCCGTCCATCACCCCCTCGCCCCAGGCAAAGCCCCACGTGCCGGAGCCTGGCGTGATCGTCGTGGCGTGGGCGCCGAGTTGCACGGCCGCCAGCTCCATCGACGTGCGCGTGCGGAGCGAAGGATTGAAGAAAATCAGCGCAATGCTCTTGCCGCGGGCGGCCTCCGTCCACGTCTTCCCGGCCCGGTAGTGGGCCACGGCGGCCGTCAGGCACCGCCTCCATGTCGCGTCATCGAGCAAATGCCAGTCGAGCAGGTGGGGCATGCGGTTCTAGGGTTTACGGGTTTCGCGTTGAACGTTGGACGTTGAACGTTGGACGTTGGACTACTCCCGCATCGTCGTGTATAGTTCATGATGAGCGGAACCAATCCTCAGGCGCCGGGAACGGCCTCATCCTGGTAGACCGCGAGGAACGTTTCGATGAACGTGTCGAGGGCGTCGTCCGGGGTGTTGAGGGGGGGCATGAGACGGAGGACGTTCGGATCGTCGGCGCCGCCGGCCAGGATGCCGGCTTCGCGGAGGCGGGCGATGACGGGACGGGCGGGGCCGTCGAGGACGAGGCCGAGGAGGCAGCCCCGCCCGCGCACCGCCCGCACGTGCGGCGCCAGGGCCGTGGCGAGGCGTGCGTGGATTGCCTCGGCCCGGGCCATGAGGGCCTCGTCCCGGATCGTCTCCAGCGTGGCCGTCACCGCCGCCATAGCCAGCATCCCCCCGCCGAAGGTCGTCCCCTGGTCGCCGGGCTTCACGGTGGCGGCGATGGCGTCGGCGACGAGCACCGCCCCGACGGGCACGCCCGAGCCGAGGCTCTTCGCCAGCGTGATCAGGTCGGGCCGCACGCCGAGCTGCTCGGCGATGGAGAACGTGCCGGTGCGCCCCACGCCGGTCTGCACCTCGTCGAAGATCAGGGCCACGCCGTGCCGGTCGCACAGCCGCCGGAGTTCCTCGAAGTAGGCCGGTGGCGCCTCGGTGACGCCGGCCATGCTCTGGATGGGCTCCAGGATGACCGCGCCGATGTCGTTCCGCCCGGCCAGCACGCGGGCCACGGCGTCGGCGTCGCCGAAGGGGACGAACGTCGTCTCGGGAAGCACGGCGGCGTAGGGCTCCCGGTACTTCGGGTTCCACGTCACGGCCAGGCTGCCGAGCGTGCGCCCGTGGAAGCCGCCCTCGGTGGCGATCACGCCGGGTTTGCCCGTCCACGTGCGGGCGAGTTTCAGGGCCGTCTCGTTGGCCTCGGTGCCCGAGTTGCAGAAGAAGACGTGGCGCAACCCTTCCGGCGCCATCGAGGCCAGGAGCGCCGCCGCCCGCGCCCGGACGGGGCTATAGACCACGTTCGAGTAGAACATCAGCGTGGCCGCCTGCGCCTGCACGGCCTCGACGACGCGCGGCGGGCAATGGCCGAGCAGGGTAACGCAGTGCCCGCCGTAGAAATCGAGGTAGCGGTTTCCGTCCGTGTCCCACACGTAGATCCCCTCGCCACGCTCGAGCGCGATGGGGTACTTGGCATACGTGGGGATCTGGAACGAGTCTTCGAGGCGGAGGATGTCCGGGGTGTTCATGGGGTGATGGCGGGGTTGGATACCGGAGTGGGGAGGAGGCCGGCCGTCTCGGGCAGGCCCAGGACGAGGTTCATGTTCTGGACGGCCTGGCTGGCCGCCCCTTTGAGGAGGTTGTCCAGGGCGAAGCCCACGACGAGGTGGCCGTCGCGGAGGGTCCAGCCGAGGTCGCAGAAGGGCGTGCCCACGGCGTACCGCAGTTCGGGGAGGGTGCCGGGCCAGCAGCGCACCGCCGGGGCGGCGGCATAGGCGTCTTCGTACCAGGTGGCGATGTCGGCTTCGGTGAGGCCGCCCGGCAGCGCGATGTGGGCCGTCCCCCAGATGCCGCGCGTCCAGGGGCCGGAGACGGGCACGAAGGCCACGTGGGCGTTCGGTCCCAGCGTCTGGAGCACCTCGGGCAGGTGCTGGTGGGCGAGCACCTTGTAGGCCCGCACGTTCCCGTCGCGGGTGGGGAAGTGGGTGGTGGAAGAGGGACGGGTGCCCGAGCCGGAAGCGCCCGTCAGGGCCGTCACGGCGGCGTCGAGGCGGGGCAGATGGCGGGCGAGCGGCCAGAGCGCCAGCGCCAGCCCCGTGGCGAAGCAGCCGGGGTTGGCGATGTACGGCGTGGCGTACGGGGCGTGGACCTCCGGCAGCCCGTAGGCAAAGTCGGAGAGCCGTTCGGGTGCCGGGTGGCTGAAGCCGAACCACCGGTCGTAGACGTCCGGGTCGCGGAAGCGGAAGTCGGCGCTCAGGTCCACGATGGCGCCTGCGTAGCCGGCCTCGAGCAGGCTGGCCACGGCCCGCGCTCCCTGCCCGTGCTCGGCCGCGATGAAGACGACGTCGAGCGTGTCGAGCGGCAGGTCGTCGCCGTCGGAGAAGGCCAGGTCGGTCTGGCCGCGCAGGGCCGGGTGGGCCGTCCAGACGGGCTGCCCGGCAAAGGTGCGGCTGGTGACGACCTCGAGCGTGACGTGTGGGTGTGCGGTGAGCAGGCGGATCAGCTCGCCGCCCGCGTAGCCGGCGCCGTGGAGGAGGGCCACCCGGGCCGGTGGCCGGTCGGTCGAGGTTTCGCGGAACGGTGGGTTGGTCATAGGGCGACTCCGGCAAGGGCGTAGGGGACGGTGGAGAGCGAAGCGCCGGCCACGGCGCGGGCGACCGTCTCGACGAGCGCCCCGGTGTCCTGCAGGGCGTTGTGCGCCGGGATGCCGAGCGCGTTTTGAATATACTGCTTGCCGACGGCGTTGTCCGTCACCGGGCCGACGATGGCCGTGATCGGGGCGCGGTAGCGGTCGCGGAAGAGGTGGTCGGCGGCCCAGGCCCCGGCCAGGTCGGTGGCGGCGACCACGTGGGCCCGCGTGAAGCGCTGCAACTCCTTGTCCAGCAGCAGGTCGTCGACGCCATAGTAGCCGATGAAGCCGTCGCCCAGTTCGAGGACGATCACGTCCGGGACGGCTTCGTTCAGGTGGGCGATGATGCCCTTGGCGAAGGGGGCCATGTCCTTGTTCGTCGAGGCCACCACGCCGGCGTCGTTGAACGTGGCGCAGGCCACGGCGCCGCTTTCCTGCATCATCCGCACGTCACGGCGGAGGGAGGCCCCGGTGAGCTTGGCGGCCGCCACGCGCCAGCCCCGTTCCGTCAGCCCCCGCACGATGTGCGCGGCGGCGTGCGTCTTGCCGGTGTTCATCGCCGTGCCGCTGACCATCACGAGCGGGGCCGAGTGGGAGAGCGTAAAGGCGGGTTCGAGCGCGTAGTCCTGGATGCGGGCGTGGGCCCGGGTATCGTCCAGCTCGACGAGCGCGGCGCCGAGCACCTCCACGCGCAGCGCCGGCCCCAGGTCGGGGTGGTCGGAGGTGCACAGCCCGATGATGCCGCCCATGTTGAGCAGGTGGAGCACGTCGCCGGGGGCGATGCGGCGGGGGATGCGGCCGCTGTATCCCTTCAGGGCCTGCCGCTCGCCCAGCGTGCCGACGAACACCATGTCTTTTCGGACGGTGTGGAACGTGCCGTCGGCGGCTTCGAGCTGGTTGTAGCCCTGTTTGTCTTCGAGCGCCCGCACCACCACACAGTACCCCTCCTCGGCGACGAGGTAGGGGGCGACGGCGACGGGGTTGGTGAGCGGGCACCGGCCGGTGCTGGAGGCGATGAGGTCGACCGGCCGGCGATGCCGGCCGTTGGAGGCAAGGATGGAAAGGGGCATCGCTACGTGTCTTTCTGGGTGGGGGTGGAGACGGCGCCCTGACGGGCCCGGTGGGCGAGGTAGGCCTGCAGGCCGTAGATCCGTGTGAAGCCGCGGGCGTCGCGGGCGTCCCAGAGCTGGTTCGTCTCGCCGTAGGTGGCCACGCCCGCGTCGAACATGGAGTGGGGGCTGTCGCAGCCGAGGACGCTCACCTGCCCCTTGTGCAGGCGCACCCGCACGGTGCCGGTGACGACCTCCTGCGAGGCGTCGAGGAACGCCTCGATGTCCCGCATGACGGGGTCGAAGTATTGCGCGCCGTGGAGCATCATCCCGTAGAAGTCGGCCAGGTGGTTCTTCTGGAACTGCTGCCACTGGGTCAGCACGATCTTCTCCAGCTCCCGGTGGGCGGTGATGAGGATGAGGGGGGCCGGGGCTTCGAAGGCCACCCGCCCCTTGATGCCCAGGATGGTGTCGCCCACGTGGATGCCGCGCCCGACGCCGTGCCGGGCACCCAGGTCGTTGAGCGTCTCGATGAGCGTCACCGGGTCGAGCGTGCCCCCGTCGAGGGCCACGGGCAGGCCCTTCTCGAACGCGATCGTCAGGTCGAGCGGCGCGTCCGGCGCCTCGGCCGGGGCGACGGTGTCCGGGTAGGCCGCCTCGGGCAGCGGGTCGTGCGTGGTGAGCGTCTCGCGCCCGCCGATGGTGGTGCCCCAGAGGCCCTTGTTGATCGAGTACGTCGCCTTCTCGGCCGAGGCATGGAAGCCCCGCTCGGTCAGGTAGGCGGCCGTCTCGGGGCGGCTCAGCCCCAGGTCGCGGATGGGGGTGAGGATCTCGAGGTCGCCGCCGAGGATGCGCAGGGCCACGTCGAAGCGGACCTGGTCGTTGCCGGCGCCGGTGGAGCCGTGCGCCACGGCCCGGGCGCCGAGCTGGCGGGCGGCCTCCGCCACGTGCCGGGCCTGCACCACCCGCTCGGGTCCCACGCACAGCGGGTAGACGCCGCCGCGCAGCACGTTGCCCTTGATGAGGTAGCTCAGGAGGTCGTCGTAGAGGTCGCGCCGGGCGTCGAGGGTCAGGTGCTTCGCCGCGCCGAGCTCGAGCGCCTTCGCCTCGAGTGCCGCCGCCTCCTCGGCCGTGAGGCCGCCGGTGTTCACGGTGACGGTGTACACCGGCTCGCCGTAGGTCTCGGCCAGGTAGGGGACGCAGAAGGACGTGTCGAGCCCGCCGCTGAAGGCCAGTACGATGGACATGGTAAGCTTGGTCTGGGATGAACGGATGGACAAAAAAAAACGCCGATTCCGGAGGAACCAGCGCTTCGCCGAGGGCAAGACGTACGATCTATCGCCTGTCACGTACCCCGAACCAGCACGCTTTCCTCCGACGCGGCGGCTTCACGCGTCGCGTACGTCGAGAAAAGAGGGCGATATCGGGATGGCTCGTTGTCATGACGGCGCGAATGATACGGGGCTTTAAGCGCCCCTGTCAAGGGAAATGTTTCCCGAAGGAGAAGAGAAGCCCGGGATCCCCGCCCGTCCGGCGAAGCGAAAGCGCTTTTTTCGCCTTGGGGGGGCGGTGTGTGTATGTATGAAGTTTTGGTGGAAGGGAGGTCGGGGAACGCCAAAGAGGCCCGTCAGACCGCCGCCAGGGTGTTCAGGCGGGCGAGCAGGAAGTCGGCGATGGTCTGGTGGGCCATGCTCAGGGTTTTGCGCAGGTCGGCGTCCGGGGCGTTCAGGTGCCCGGTGACCACCTTGATGAGATGACAGGGGAGCCCGTGGGTGGCCGCCACGTAGGCGATGGGGTAGCCCGCCATGTCGATCATGTCGGCGATGCGTTGCCAGTAGGTGCGTTCCTGCTGGCCCTGCACCAGGTGATCCTGGGTGACCAGGGTGCCCTGCGGCAGGTCGTCGAAGGGTACGTCGAGGGGCATGCGCGGGTAAGCGGGCGCGGCCAGCTCGATCCGGTCGCCTTCGAGGACCTGGGCGGCGGCGACCACCGTGCCGACCGGCAGCCGGTCGGTCAGCGCGGTGCAGGTACCGATGTGCAGCAGGCGCGTCAGGCCGACGTCCTCCTTGAAGTGCTGCAACATGCGTTCCGTCCGGAGCGTCGTCTTGATCTTACCCAGGCCCGTCAGCGTCACCAGCAGCATGTCGTCGTGGAGCGTTTCCCCTTCGCTGAGGCCGTCGAACCGCCCCCGCTCGTACTTTTGAAGAAACGGTGCAGCTTCCTCTTCGGTGGAGAAAACGATGCCGAGCATTGAACCAGGCCGAGGATTCGAAGTAAGAAACCGGCGCCTGCGTCGTCGCCGGGGCGCACGTATATTAACGTAGCGCGGTTGAAAACGAAAATCGCCGGGGGTATGAAAATCGTCGAGCTACTGGACCGGGCCAGCGAGACGCTGATCTCCTACGAAATCATTCCCCCGAAGCGGGGTGGCTCGGTGGCGCAGATCATGGAGATCGTCGCGTCGTTGATGGAGTTCGAGCCACCGTTCATCGACGTGACGAGCCATTCGGCGCAGGTCTATTACGAGGAGATGCCGGACGGCACGTGGCGTCGGCACGTCAAGCGGAAGCGGCCCGGTACGCTCGGGCTCTGTGCGGCAATCAAGGGGCGTTTCGGGGTCGAGACGGTGCCGCACCTGCTCTGCCGGGGTTTCACGCGCGAGGAGACCGAAGATGCCCTCATCGAGCTCAACTACCTCGGCATCCACAACGTCATGGCCCTTCGCGGTGACGACAACGGCTTCAACAAGCCCGTTCTGTTCAACCGCTCCCGGAATGAATATGCCATCGACCTCGTGCACCAGATCGCCGAGATGAACCGGGGCCGCTATCTCGAAGAACTCATCGACGCGGCGCCGACGGACTTCTGCATCGGGGTGGCCGGTTATCCGGAGAAGCACTTCGAGGCGCCGAACCTGATGTGGGACATCCTGAACCTGAAACGCAAGGTGGACGCCGGCGCCCATTACGTGACAACCCAGATGTTCTTCGACAACCGCGCCTTTTTTCACTTCGTCGAGCGGTGCCGGGATGTGGGCATCACCGTGCCGATCATTCCCGGGTTGAAGATCCTCACGAGCAAAAAGCAGCTTCAGACGCTGCCGAGCCGCTTTCACGTGGAAGTGCCCGAGGCCCTGGCCGCCGAGGTCGAGGCGGCCCGGGACGAGCAGGTGCCGGAGATCGGCATCGAATGGGCCCTCCGGCAATGCGAGGAACTGCTCAACGCGCAGGTCCCCTGTATCCATTTCTACATCATGCAGACGGCGGCGCACGTGAAGCGGGTGGTGGGAGCCCTGCGCAAGATGGCCTGAGGGCGGGGCGGGCGACCCCGTTGGGGGGCCAGCAAAAAAGCCCCGTCCGGGGAGGAACGGGGCTTTGCGGGGAGCTTTTCAGGCGCGGCGGCGGTGGTGCCGGTTGGTGCCGCGCAGTTTCTCCTTGTAGCGCAGGAGCTGGCGACGCAGCTGTTCCGTGCACCGATCCACGGCCTCGGCATGGGTGGTGGCCGTCTCCCGGGCGGTGAGTTGCTGGCGGTAGACGTTCAGGATGATTTCGGCCTGCCGGTCGCCCACCTGGCCGTTGGTGAGCACGACGTGGGCGTCGGTGATCCCGTCGTAGTAGCGCTCCAGCCAGGCCAGTCTTTCCTTGATGTGTTGCTGGAGTTCGCTCGGCGCATGAAAGTGGCGTGCCGTGATCTGGGTTTGCATGAGAAGTCCTCCACCCTGCTTGGAAATCGTTGGAAAGGGCGCGCGGGTGCGCGGCCCTTTATGATTGGTTAATCACGGGGAGGGGGATTGTCAATGGGGCGGGTCAATTTATTCGGCGGAGAGGGCGGCGAGGTACCGGTCTTCCAGCGCCCGCAGGGCGGCGCGTTCGGCGGGGGTGGCGTCGTCGTGGCCGGCGAGGTGCAGCAGGCCGTGGACCACATAGCGGCGCACCTCTTCTTCGAAGGAGGCACCGAATTCCGCATGGCGTTCGGCGGCCGTGTCGAGGTCCACATAGACTTCGCCGGCGCGTTCCGGTGTTGCTTCGTCCGAGAGGTCGAACGAGAGCACGTCCGTGTGGTAGTCGTGGTTCAGGTAGGTGCGGTTGAGTTCGAGCACGGTGGCGTGGTCCGTCAGGATGATGCCGACGTACTGCCAGCGCACGCCTTCGGCGGCCAGGACGTGGCGGGCGAGCCGTTCGAGGGCGGCTTCGTCCACGTCGTAGGACGGGTGCTCGTTGGCGATGAGGAGCTCGGGGGCGTTTTCGGGCACGCAGGGCGGCGGGCGTCAGCCCAGGTCATCGAAGAGGGATTCCGTCATCGACAGGGCCACGCTGCTCATGATCATCTCGGGCGGCAGCCGGGTGAAGTCCGTCGAGAACAGCCGGTCGTCGACGTTGGCGTAGAGCGAGCAGCCGGCCTCGCGTTCGACGACCAGGCCGTTGGTGCGGCCACCGTGTTTGGCGACGAAGATGACCTCCCCCAGTTCCTTGCTCGCCAGAAAGCCGGTGCAGCCCTGGAGTTGCAGGAAGGAACTCGGTGCATAGACCGAGACCAGGTTGGCCGGTTGCGTCGACGACAGTTCCGGCGGCAGCGCCAGGGCCATCTGGATCTCTAGCGTCAGGCGGCGGCCGCTGGGCGCGTCGTGCAGTTCGAAACGAACCAGCGAGCCGTCGCGCTTGGGCGTGACACCGAGCACCGATGCGATCCGTTCGACATCGGCGTCAGAGAAAGCGAACGCCATAGTACTGCAGGATTGGGGGAGACGCACACGAAAGCCACCGGCACACCGGCACCGCACCGCACGCGCGGCCAGGGGTGCCCGGGCGGAAGCGGCCTGCAGGAAGATAGGCGATGCCCCCGGCAAAAACAACGCGGCGAGGCCTACGACGACTGCGACAGCGAAGCCGTGACGGAGCCAGGGACCGGCGGTGTGGCCTGGAGCAGGCTGGCGTCGAGGGTGCTGCCGTTGTTGATCGCCGCGGCGACGGCCGCCGGGTCGAGCGAAGGACGAATGACCTCGTTCGTTCCCCGGACCGCGTGGGCGTGCAACCCCTTCGGACCGTCATGTAACTCGTACTCGACAACCTCGCCCGTGCGAAGCGTCTTGAAACGCTTCTCGGAGATGATCTGGGTGTAGTGGACGAAGATGTCAGGCCCCTGATCCGGGTTCAAGATAAAGCCGTAACCTTTCTTTGCGTCGAACCACTTGACGACACTGCGCTGAACCTTCATGATAGGCCTCCTCGAATTGGTGCGAATCAACGGTCTTAAAGGGTGGAACAGGCAGGGACCGGATCTTTCTGGAGGATGTCCGGGCACCGCCGGGCGACGTGCAGGCTGAAACGTCAGAGCTCCGTACGAAACCCGTTTGGGGTGCGGCGGGCATCATCAGCGTGAACCGGTACGGGCCGGTATAGGTGAGCCTGGATCGTGGCAGTACACCGCAAGGACGGCTGGCCCCTGCTGACACAATCACGACGGGCAAGGAGGAACTGACATGCCGGGAGGCAATCCAACACGAGGTAATGCCGGTCAGGGGCGCGCCGGGGAGACAGCATTACGGGAAACGGTTGCCTCGCCGTGAGAGAGAGGAAAGCCTGCCACGAAAGCTTGAATTTCTCGCTGATTGTCTCTGGAGAAACAATATAGAATGCGGGACTTGAATGTGTCAACAGCCTTGTGGATTGAAACGGCCGGTCGGTTCTTGCATTTTGGTGTCGCCGTGAGAATTTTTCTCCTTATCGTGTTTTCCGTATGCGCCCGTGTATGGCAAGGACCGGCCCTCCGGCTCTCCGGCGGCCTGGCGCGGGCGGTTGAATGACCGGGAGGGGATATGCAACGTTTTTTGCTGATCGGCGCGATAGCGGCGGGGCTGGCCGTGGCGGCGGGGGCTTTCGGGGCGCACGCCCTGGCCGGGCGGGTGCCGCCGGCGCGGCTACAGGCGTTCGAGACGGCGGTGCGCTACCAGATGTACCACGCCCTGGCCCTGCTGGTCGTCGGCTGGCTCGGGCGGACGTGGAGCCTGTGGCAGCTGGAGGGGGCGGGCTATCTGTTCACGGCCGGTCTGCTCCTGTTCTCGGGCAGCCTCTACCTGCTCGTGCTGACCGATACGCCGTGGCTCGGAGCCGTGACGCCCTTCGGCGGCGTCGCCTTCCTGGGGGGCTGGACGCTGCTCGTCTGGGCTGTGCTGGCGGCCCCCCGTTGAGGGGAGCCGGGCCGTCAGGCGGCCTCGTCTTCCTCGAAAAGCAGCGTGATGCTGGGGGTGAGGCCGTGGGTGCGGGCCAGATCGAGCAGGACGCGGGCCACCTCGGTCGGGCTGTCGTACGTGCCATACTCGTTGCTGTCGACGGCCAGGGCATAGCCGATGTCGTCGTCTTCATCCGGTACGTACGTCTCCCACTCGGTGGCTTCCTCCACGACGAAGACGCCGTCTTCGGGCACGTACGAGGCGATGAAACGCTCCCGGGCCGCGGTCCGGTCGATCAGGCTGAGGTTGCCCAGGGCCCCGTATTCCTCATCATAGAAAAGCGTTTCGGCGATCAGACGGAGCGTGAAATCGTCGAGGTCGAAGGCGGGCATGATGCAAGCGGGATGATGGGCGGAAAAGAACCCGGCACACGCGGCGCCGGACCCGGGGCCGGGGCGTGCCGGCCTGACCGGCTCGACGGTACAAACTATGATCCGGCAGGTTCCGCTTCAAGATAGTGGGCCAGGAAATCGTGCGTGCCCGCCGGATCGAGGACGGTGGTGCGGGCCTGGAACCGCCGGGCGAAATGCGCGATGAGGCGCGTGCGCACGGCCGCCTCGTCGACGGGCCGGCCCAGCTCGCGGGCCAGCGACGTCACCCCCCGGTCGGCAATGCCGCAGGGGACGATGTGGGAGAAATAGGAGAGGTCGGTGTTGAGGTTGAGGGCGAAGCCGTGCATGGTGACCCAGCGGCTGCACCGGATGCCCATGGCGCAGATCTTGCGTTCGGGGCCCCGCGCGTCCGGCCCGACCCAGACGCCGGTACGCCCTTCGACGCGGCCGGCGGTGAGGCCCTCGTCGGCGCAGGTCTGGATGACGACTTCCTCGAGCTCGCGCAGGTAGCGGTGGATGTCGGTGAAGAAGCGGTCGAGGTCGAGGATCGGGTAGCCCACGAGTTGCCCTGGCCCGTGGAAGGTGATGTCGCCGCCGCGGTCGATGTGGAAGAAGGTGGCGCCCCGTTCCGCCAGGGCCGCTTCGGAGAGGAGCAGGTGGGCGGCGTTCCCGTTCTTGCCCAGCGTGTAGACGGGCGGGTGCTCCACGAGCAGCATCACATGGGGCAGCGGTTCGGGTGGTTCCCGGCGCTTGGCGGCAATCAGCCGGGCCTGCAGGCGTTGCTGCAACGCCCAGGCCTCCGCGTAGGGCACGCGCCCGAGCGGGCACACGACCACATGCTCCGGCGCCGTGTTCCGGCGTTTTCCCTGATCCCGGCTCATGGGCATTTCGGCTCCGGGGTTTGCGTTGCTACGGCGTCAGTTCTGGATGTTCACCCGGATGTTGAAGTTCCCCTGGATGTTCGTGGCCGAGGGCTGGCGGCTGTCTTTGCTGTCGAACTGCTCGTAGCGCAGCGTGAAGTTGGCCGAGACGCGGTTGCTGAACTGGTAGGAGATCTGGGGCGAGATGACCAGCCGCGTGTGGTCCGTGATGAGCGAGACGTTGGGATCTTTGAGGGCGTCCTCGAGGACAAATTCGCTGCCGCGGGTGGCGGCGTCGATCAGGGCCCGGCGCAGCAGGAAACGCTGGTTGCTGGTCTGCGAGCGCGAGACGGTCAGGCTGAAGCTGATGCGGTTGTTGAGCCGCTTGCCCCCCAGCAGCGGGATCTTCAGGCCGGTTTTCTGGAAGCTGGCCGTCACCGAGAGCTCCCGGGTTTCGTTCTGGCTGACCTCGAAGTTGCTGGTGCTCAGGGAGAAGGCGTTGCTCGTGTTGAAGGCGATGTTGGTCTGGATGCGTCCTTTCCAGCTGATGTCCAGCCCGATGAGGGGCTGAAACCGTTCGTTGATCCGGATGGTGCCGGCTTCGGTCAGGGGGAGGGTGAACTGGATGCGCCGGGTGCCGAGGTCGAACGTGCCCAGCGAGTCGCCTCCGGCCGCCAGGGTGTTGGTGCGGTAGTCGGCGCTGTAGTCGGCGCTGTAGCCGTGGCGGAGCGTCAGGCTTTGCGTGAGGCTGCGGAGCAGGGGCCATTTCGAAAGCCCCGAGTAGTTGACGTTCCAGCCGGGCATGGGGAAGGGGAGCAGGCCCTGGTCGTCGAGCGGTCCCAGGCCCGTCGTGAAGGCGGAGCGGAAGTCCTCGGCGACGGACTGGTTCGTCAGCACGACCCGGCCGTTGCCGTCTTCGTCGCCGAGGAGGGGGTTGGCCGGGTCCGGCTGATGGGCGAGGTCACGCTGGTAGGTTTCCAGTTGCCGGCGGAACAGGTCGAGGTAGGAGGCCCCGAAGGTCCAGACGCTGGCGCGGTTGCTGCCGCTTTCCGTCTCGGTGATCTCGATCCGGCCCGGGTCGTCGGGGGGGCGGCGGTAGGTGAGGGTGCGTCCCTGGTTCCAGTCCACGCTCCAGTTGAGGTTGATCTGCAGGGACGGGCTGGGGTTGAGGGCCGTGCGGCCCTGGATCCGGTTGGTGTTGTCGAACTGGTCGGCCACCTGCAGCGTGGGGTCGATGAGGCGGTTCTCGAGCGGGAGCGTGCGCTCGAGGCCGAAGCGGTAGCCCAGCGAGGGGCCGTTGCCCCGGAAGGCGTCGAAGAGGCTCCAGGGGGAGAGGACACCCGTGCTGTCGGCATTGAAGCGGCCGACGTTCGAGGAGCGGGCGCTGCGCGTGCCGGAGTAGGTGAGGGTCAGATCCCGGACGCCGGTGACCGCGAGCACCAGCTTGCGCATCAGGGAGACCGGGTCGGGCAGCGGGACCTTCAGGCCGCCACCCTCGTCGTCCTCTTTTTCTTCGGCCTGATCCTCCTGCCCGGCTTCGCCCTGTTCCGTCTCGGGTTTCGGTTTGAGCTGTTCGGCCCGGCGGCGTTCGGCCTCGCGTCGACGGCGTTCCTTCTCGGCCTGGGCCTGGCGTTCGGCTTCCTCGAGGGCCCGGTAGAAGGCGAACTTGCGCCAGAAGTCCTGCAGGCGCAGCGTGACGCCGCCGCGCACGTCGAACTGGTTCGAGACGGCGGCCCCGGTGTTGCGCCCGACGGGCCCGTTCTGCCATCCGAACTGGGCGCTGTAGACGACGTCCTGGAGGTTGATCCAGCTGAGCACGCCGCTGCGCGAGAGCTGGGGGCGGAACGTGGCCGAGAAGCGTTGCTCGTGCCGTTCGGTGCGGACCCCGTCGGCGCCCTTGAAGAACTTGGCGAACACCTCGTCGGCCGGGCGCACGCGCAGGCGCGCCAGCTCGAAGGCGTTGCGGCCGATGTCTTCCGCTTCGATCAGTCCCTGGGCCAGGGCCTCGTCCAGGTTGAGCCCTTCGAACGTCTCGACGGTGCCGGTGCTGTCGCGCGTCACCACGGAGAAGAGCGTGTCCACGCCGACGGCGTTCAGGCTCTGGTTCGTCGACATGTCGAAGCTCAGGTTCAGGAAGCCGAAGGGGTTGTACTGCAACTGGAAGTTGCGGCTGTGGGTGAAGGCGTGCTGCTCGCGCAGGGGGAAGGCGACGGGCTCCGGCAGGGCGTCTTCGGCGAGGAGGTCGCCTTCGCGCGGGCGGTCCTGCGTCTGGGAGAAACTGCGGGTGGCCGTACCGGAAGCCGAGAGGGACTGCGGCAGGTAGTTGAAGCGCAGGTCGCCCAGGAGCCCGAGGAGGGGAAGCTCGTCCAGGAACCAGAAGGGTCGCACCGTCTTCGGGCGCGGGACGTTCAGGCGGTAGCTGAGCGTGCTGGACCACCGCCAGGTGTCGTTGAGCCGGAGGGAGGGGCTGCGGGCGTCGGTGTCGCTGTAGGCATAGGTCAGGGCGAGGCCGTCCAGGGTGTAGCGCAGCAGCCCCGAGCGGGAGCCCTGCTTGCCGAAGCGGGTGGTGAACGAGCGGGTGAAGCTGCGCGTCTCGGCCGCCTCGATGGCCCGCTGCTTTTCGAGGGCTTTCTGGGCGGGGTCCAGGTCGTCCCGTTCTTCGATCTGGGCGAGGATCTCGTCGAGGCGCACGTCGCCCCGGGTCGGGGAGAAGCGCGGGCGCGTGCGGTTCGACTGGATCTGCAGCGAGACGGGGATCGACCAGCCGTAGCGCTCGGGGAGGAGCTTGTCGGCGTTGACCTCGGTCAGGAGGCTCCAGTTCGTCAGGTCCACCTGGTCCCGTTCGCCGAGCGTGCTCGAGAGCGAGCCGAAGCCGTCGGTCCGGGTCTGGAAGTTGGCCTTGACGCGGCCGAAGTCGGCCAGCTTGACGTCGGCGTTGACGAGGGCGGCCCAGCCGTTCTGCTCGTCATAGCCGGAGACGCGCAGCTCGTTGACCCAGATGGTGACGTCTTCGAGGATGTCTTCGAGGGCGTTGCTCGTCGAGTCGGCGGGGTTGCGCAGGCCGATGACGATGGTGTTGATGCGGCCGAGCGAGGGGTTTCCCCGGATGGCCAGGCGCGTTCCCGGCGGGGCGAACGCTTCGGCGTCGGGCACGTCCGGGGCCACGAGGGAATCTCCCCGCACGTTCCAGAAGACCTCTTCGGTGGGTACGCCGAGGCGGTCCCGGGCCACCTTGAGCTGGTTGAGGGCGCCCAGGACCAGGTTCATCGAGTTCAGGTCCAGGATGCGCCCGTCGAATTCCCGGTTGGTCTGCCAGAGTTCGTCCTCGTCGCCGGCGGTCTCGCTGCTGGGCGTCAGCGGCTGTTCGTACTCATAGTAGTCGTTGGTCTGGTTGGCCCCCAGGCGAACGAAGAGGCGCACTTTGCGGCGGGCTTCCTCCTTCGGCAACGCGGTCAGGTCCACCCCGTCGGCGGTGCGGCCGTGCATGTGGACGAACATGCGGAGGTTCGCGTACTTGAGCAGGTCCAGGCCCTGGTTGTAGGTGCGGAAGATGGCGCGCTGCTGGCCCGGGCGCAGGTGCTCGACCCGGAAGACGAGCGACTGCTCGCGGGCGTTCTGGGTGCCGCCGGTGGCCAGCCGCGTCTGGCTGACGATGGCGCCGAGGGGGGGACGGTAGAGGCTGTTTTCCTCGTTGTTGATCGAGGAGATCGTCGTGCGGGTGGGGCTGGCCGTCGTGTCGGCGGGCGTTTCGCGCTCGAGCGTGACCTGTTCGGATTTCTGCCACTGGCTGCCCACCAGTTCGAGCGTGGCGAAGCGGATCGTGATGGGCACCTCGTGGCCCGTCGTCCAGATCCGGATGGACTCGATCAGGCTGAAGTCCCGGATGTCGCCTACCCGGCGGGTGTAGTTCTGCACGGGGATGCGGATCTGGTACCACCCCGTCCGCCGGCCGGTCTGCGTGTCGACGATCTCGCCGACGACGAAGTCGTTGACGCGTTCCGGGGCGGCCAGCGAGTCCAGGATGGCTTTGCTCAGCGGCACCTCGTACTGGAAATAGCTGTTCTCGGTGTCGATGGCCGAGTTGAGGTTGCGGTCCTCCGAGTCGGGATAGCGGGAGTTGCCGCGCTTGATGGAGGTGTTGTTGGCCAGCTGGTTCTGGGTCTCGAAGGCATTCAACTCGTGCCCGGCGAACCAGCGGGTGAAGCGCTGCTGGAAGGTGGCGCGGTTGGGGAAGAAGGTGGGGTCGTCGAAGAAGCGGTCGTTGGCGAAGTAGTGGTAGTCGTCCCCGGAGGGGTCGGCCAGCGCTTTGGCGACCTCGGCCTGGTAGCGGGCATCCCCGCTGACGGCCGTGATGGCGTCGAGGAAGTGCCGGAAGTGTTCCTGTTCGGTCTTCGAGTAGGTGCCGTCCGTGACGTAGGAGGGCAGGCCGTCGAGGCCGAGGTCTTCCGTGCGGCGGGAGGCGTCGTCGATGTCGACGGCGCTGTTCTGGGAGCCGTTGGGCGTTCGCCCCCAGGGGCCGACGGCGGCCGGGTTGAAGTCGCTCAGGGAGAGGCCGTCCTCGTTGTTGAGCTTCTCGTCGGGGAGGATGTCTTCCGAGATCGACCCGAGGTCCACGTACAGCTTGGCGTCGCGCCCGGCGTCGCCGGTGGGATTTTCGGGGAAGGGGCGGATGATGAACTCGACGAAGTCGATGTTTTTCAGGCTGAAGTCGGTGAAGCCTTCGGGCAGGCGCTGGGCCATGCCGCCCCAGGCGTTCTTCGGGTTGTCGAGGAAGCCCTGGAGGTCGGTGGTGTAGTTGTAGGGGCCGCGTTCGGAGGGGTTGAAGTAGAGGTCGAGCGTCTGGAGCGTCTGGTCGATCTCGGCGCGGGTGTCCCGGTTGGGGAAGACGTCGCGGATCTGGACGATGTCGACGGCTTCCAGGTCGTAGACAGGGACCCCGTTGAGCTGGGAAAACATGTTGGCGTTGATCGTGTACCATCCGAAGCTGCCGCGCCAGGTGGTGCGGA
Organism: Rhodocaloribacter litoris; assembly: GCF_011682235.2. NCBI lineage: Bacteria > Pseudomonadati > Rhodothermota > Rhodothermia > Rhodothermales > Rhodothermaceae > Rhodocaloribacter > Rhodocaloribacter litoris. The sequence goes on from NZ_CP076718.1 coordinate 3,188,149, forward strand.
GGGAGTCGGCCCGGGTACCGGGTACGACGCCGTCCCGGTCGATGGCGCCGATGGAGTCGGGCGGGGAGGCCAGTTGCCAGGCGCCGGGCTGTTTGAGGGAGAAGGTGTTTTCGAAGCCCTCGAAGTCGTCGATGTAGGAGATGCCGCGGAGCTCGTCGCCGTTGAAGTCGCGGCCGGCGTTGCGCAGGTTGCGCCGGGTGCGTTCGAAGGCGAGGGTTTCATTGGAGCCGGGGCGGAGCTGGGCGAACTCGCCGGTGACCGAGATGGCGCTGGGGGCGCGGGTCTGCACCAGCGGCAGCAGGTCGATGGCGCGCGTGAGCCAGCGCGGCTCGAGCCGGAGCGTGCCGTCCACCCCCCAGATCGTGTTCTGGATGGGTTCTTCGCCGATGCGGTACTTGTCGATGGGGGACTTCTGGCTCAGGCGCATGACGGTGGCGCCGAGGCCGAAGTTTTCGTTCAGGCTGTAGTCGGCCCGCAGGCCGAGCAGGGTTTTCTTCTGCAGGTTGAAGAACGAGTTTTGCTCGTACTCGATGTTGATGTCCCGCCCGGCGGTCAGGTAGGCGGGGTTCGTGATGGTGAGGGTGCCGCCCTGGTAGTCGACGACGAAGTCGGTGCCTTCGTTGAGGGGGGTGCCGCCCGAGGTGACGCGGACGGAGCCGGGCACCAGGCCGGCATAGGCCCGCAGGTCGTAGAAGGCCTGCACGGCCCCGCGGTAGGAGCCGCGGATGCGGTAGACGTCGTGCTGCGTGTCGCGCCGGGCATTCTCCTTTTTCTGGCGGTAGAGGCTGGAGAAGACGAACAGGTTTCTGGCCTCCTGCTTTTCCTGCTCGGAGCCCCCGCCCTGTTCGATGAGCCGTTCGAGGCGGCCGCCGAAGGGTTCGAGGAAGGGGAAGATGAGGCGGCCGTTGCCGGGGTCGATGGTGTAGTTGACCAGGTAGTCGAACTGGTCGTCCGGGCGGGGGGCCTGGTCGGTGTTGAGCCGGTCGAGGCCCAGGAGCTGCAGCAGCGTGGCCTGCCCGCCGACGCCGGGCAGGGTCTTCGAGGCCGTCTTGCCCGGGGGTTCGTAGAAGATCTGGAGGTTGAACTCGTTCGGGTTGATGCCGCTGCCGGGGAAGCGGTAGATGTTGCGGAGCTGGAGGTACCAGACGGCCGGGTTGAAGCCGGTCTCGGGGGCGGGCTGGCGCAGCTGGACCGGGCGCAGGAGCTTCAGCACCAGCTTGTCCTCGTTCTGCCCGCCGCCCGAGCCGCCGGTGCCCGTCGAGAAGTCGCCGACCTGGACGGAGCGCCCGTTTGCGATGTAGCGGAAGCTGACGGCCAGGGCTTCGTTTTCGAGCAGGCGCTGGCGCAGCGAGATGAAGCCGAGCACTTCGTCGAGGGTGTAGTCCCGTCCCCGTTCGAGTTTTTTGAAGCGGCCGACCTGGAAGTCGGCGCCGGTGAGGCCCTTGACGTCTTCGAGGTAGGAGGCCGGGGCGGCGTTGCCGTCGCGCAGCTGGGTGTCCAGCTCGCCGCCGGGGGTGTCGTCATACTGGTCGAGGGCGGGGTCGGGCAGCACCGTGGCGGTGTAGGCGTTGGCCTCGGTGAGCAGGCGCGGGTCTTCGGCCAGGTCCACCACGGCCACGGCCTGGCGGACGTTTTCCTCCTCGGGGGTCGTCGGTTGCAGCTTCCACACCTCGATTTCGGCGATGCGCTCGAAGCCGTTGGCCACGCGGAGGTTGGGCGGGTCGGAGAGGGCGTCCTCCCAGCGGTTGCGGAAGTAGTAGGCCAGGAAGAAGTGGGTTTCGTCTTCGTAGTCGGTGGGTTTGAGGTCGAAGTTGGTTGTCTCGGAGCCGCCGCTGATGGAGAGGCTGTTGGCCTGGCCCTCCTGCTGGCTCATGACGGTGGTCAGGTAGAGGCCGCCGATCTGGAACTCGCTCTTGATGCCGAAGAGGCTCTGGCCGCCCCGGATGAGGGAGGAGGGGGTCTGGAGGAAGACGTTGCCGGCCTCGATCTTCCGGATGATCTCGTCCTCGTAGCCGGTATATTCGAGCTTGATCTGGTTCTGGAAGTCGAACTGGCTGTTCGAGTCGTAGTTGACGTCGATGCGGAGCTTGTCGCCGATGGTGCCGTTGATGCCGAGGCGGAGGTCCTGCTTGAAGTCGGGGTCGAGCTGGGAGGCCCGCCCGGTGATGGCCACCTGCTGGTCGCTCTTGCGGTAGTCGAAGCCGGCGCGGATGTCCGCCTGCCCGTTGACGCGGAGGTCGAGTTCGTTTTTGCCGAAGATGGTGGTGAAGGCGCTCTCGCGCCCGCCGGGCACCACGACGCTGATGCCGAGGCCGCTTCGCTGGCTGCGGTTTCGCTGGCGGGCGCGCTGGTCGTAGAGCTCCCGCCAGTTCCGGGAGAGGTCGTGCCGGAGGCGGGCCCGGCGGTACGCGGCCAGGTCGAGCACGACGGGATGCCGTACGTCCTGGCCGGCCACCTGCTCGCGGATGACGTAGGCCTGCTCCGTGGAGTCGAGGGCGATCCGGTGTTGCCAGATCCGGCTCGGCCCGAGCGAGAGCGGAGACCGGGAGCGGGGAAAGAGCGACGCCGAGGGGCGATCCCGCCGCCACCGGGGCAGGTACCTGGCGGCCAGGCCCGTATCCGGCAGGGCGATCGTCGTGTCGGAGGCCGGCCGCGCCACGTGCACGCTGTCGGTGTCGGCCCGGGCGATGTAGAAGCCGCCCGGCTGCCCCGGCGGGACGAAGCGGCCGGGGGCCGCCATGCCCGCCAGCGCCGCCAGCAAGACCAGCACACCGGCTGCCAGCGCCGCCACGAAGCGTAGCGGGTGGGGACGCGCCTGCCTGACCATACCGGACCCGTCGGGATTGGATCGCACGAAACCTGGGTGGATAATGATACTGCTTCGATGACTACACCGGTGCCACGGTACGCTCCGGTCATCTCCGGGCGTTCTGCCTCAAGCAAGAGGTGTGGCCATACCGTTCAGGTTCGTAGCAAGCGGCGCGTATAAGCGGTCGAGGAAAAGGGTGTTCGAGAAAAAAAAGTTCGTCCGGCGTCCGGGCGGGTCCGGCAAGGCGGCTCAAAGCGGTCGGAAAGCTAACGTTTGCGCCGGTCGGCTTCAAGAGCAAAAAGGAGGGCCTTGCACAATCAATGGAGGCTCCACACAGGCCGGGACGGGTGCCCTTCTTTACCGTACCGTCGTATTTTTGTTCTGGCCGGGTTCCGGCAGGCGGAACCGTTGAAGAACATCCCGTAACAGGATCGGAAGCATGATACACAGCTTAAACACAGGGGGGGCGCTGGCGGGCGGAATCGCGCTGGTGCTGCTGGTGGTCTGGCCGGGAAGCGGGTGCACCCCGCCGGCGCCCGGCGAAGGGTTCGATCCCGCTGCCGAGACGCGGGCCGTCCGGGACGTCCTGCTGCGGCAGGTCGCCGCCTGGAACGAAGGCGACGTCGAGGGCTTCATGGACGGCTATGCCCGCACCGACTCGCTCCGCTTTGCCTCGGGCGGCTCGGTGCGCCGGGGATGGCAGGCCACGCTCGAGCGCTACCGCGCCGCCTACCCGGGGCGCGACGCCATGGGCACCCTGTCCTTCGACAGCCTGGAGGTGCACGTGCTCTCTCCCCGCTGGGCCACCGTCTTCGGGCGCTGGCACCTCCGGCGCAGCGGGGGCTTCGAGGACGCCGGCGGCCTCTTCACCCTGATCCTCGAAAAGCGACCCGAGGGCTGGCGCGTCCTCTACGACCATACCTCGTCCGGGTCGTAATCCGCTACCACCCCCATCTGACCTGACAGCCTCATGCTGGAAAACAGGCTCATCGTCGTCACCGGCGCCGGCGGCCGCCTGGGCCGGCGCATGGTACAGGACTTTGCCCGGCACGGGGCCACCGTGGCCGCCGTGCTGCGGCGTGAGGCGGCGGCGCCGTCCGTGCCGCAGGAGGACGGCGTCCACCTCTTCTTTGCCGATGCGACCGAGGAGGCAGCCGTCGAGGAGGTGTTCGGGGCGATTGCCCGGCAATGCGGCCCGCCGGATGCCCTCGTCCACACCGTCGGCGGCTGGGAAGCCCGGCCGTTTCTGGAGACGACGGCGGCGCAGTGGGACGCCATGCTGCGCGTCAACCTGACGTCGGCGTTCCTGTGCTTCCGGGCGGCGGCCCGTGTGATGCAGGCCGGCGGGCGCGGCGGACGGCTCATCGGCATCGCCGCCGGGCAGGGCGCCGACCGGGGCGCGGCCGAGCAGGCCGCCTATTCCGCCGCCAAGGCCGGCGTCATCCGCCTCGTCGAAGCCGTCGCGGCCGAGTTTGCGGGTACGGGCCTCACCGCCCACGCCATCGCCCCGTCGATGATCCTGTACGACGAGGACGGCGACAAGGGCGTCCGCGCCGCCGACCTGGTGGCCCTCTGCCGCTACCTGTGCACGGACGCGGGCGCGGCGCTCAACGGTGCCACGCTCCGGGCCTACGGGTGAGGGTGCGTGGTCTCGGGCCGGTCTGGTTTTCCCGCGTCGAGCGTACCTGTTTTTATGGCACTTCCTGTTGCGCGTTGCAAAAGGAAAGGGTAGCATATGGAGGCGGTCATTGGTGTGGATGGTTTAGCTATCGTCCGATACGATGGCCAGACATCTTGGAGTCCATACCGACCCTGTAGCCGCGGGCTTTGGCCTGGCGATGGCCGATGGGGTACCCCCGTGAAGGGTGCGACTATCTGTCTGTCCATTCGAGAGGAAGCCTTCCATAGCTATGCTATCAGGAGGCGTTATGTAGGATAAGACGATCGCGCCCCCACCGGCGGCAACCGCCAACGCTTCCAGTCGTTCTATGACGGGATGTGCCCTAAAACCAAACGTAATAACAGTATGAGCCGGGACTATAATGTCGTCATCGAGCGCGACAGTGAAGGATACTATGTTGCCTCTGTACCGAGTCTGCCGGGCTGCCATACGCAGGCGAAATCGCTGGACGTGCTCATGGAGCGCATTCGAGAGGCAATCGAACTCTGCCTGGAGATGGAGCAAGACGAAGAGGAGGAGCTGGACTTTGTGGGCGTGCAGAAGGTACGCGTAGCGACATGACGAAGCTACCGAGCCTCACGGGCAAAATGATCATAAAGGCTTTGGGGAAGGCTGGCTTCAAGGTGGTGCGTGTGAAAGGGAGCCACCATTTTCTGCGCCATGAAGACGGGCGGACTACGGTGGTGCCAGTTCATGCGGGAGAGACGATCGGCCCGGGCTTGCTGTCGAAGATCTTGCGCGACTGTGAAATGACGCGGGCCGGGTTTCAGGCCTTGCTGTAGGCCCATGAAGATGAGGTGTTTCGGGGGGAAGGCTTGTTCCTCCAAGGAGAGCCGGTTTTATCCTGCCGGGCAGGGCGCCGACCTGGTGGCCCTCTGCCGCTACCTGTGCACGGGCGCGGGCGCGGCGGTGGGCGGCGCCACGCTCCGGGCCTACGGGTGAGTCACCCCAGCGGGTCGCGCACGTCCACGTAGCCTTCGTGCCACGTCGAGGTGATCGGCAGGCCGCGTTCGATGACGTGGGAGCAGAACATCGCCTTCGGCACGACGCACTCCGGTGGGGCGGCGCCGCTGCCGGGGACCTCGCCGGCCGCGAGCATGTGGGCCACGGTGGCCGTCGGGATGCTGGTGCAACGCTTCATGGCCGTCATGTGGGTCGCCTCGTCGTAGCGGTCGATCATCTCGTAGACGAGCGAGGCCTCTTTGCCCTCGAGCAGGCCGTGGATGACCACCCGCAGGAGGACGGCGTCGCGGTGCTCGCCCCCGAGGCGCTCGGTCATGCGGCGGATGAGCACGTCGCGGTAGGTCAGGTGGGTGCGCACGTCGATGAGGCGCTCTTCGGCGAAGCCCAGGCCCAGGACGAACGCCATCTGGCTGGCGTGGCCCGGCCGGCGGATCGTCTTGTGGTCGAGCGTCCGGACCCGCCCGGCCAGTTCCTCGGCGAGCATGGAGAGGCTGCCGGCGGTGCAGAAGGCCTCCATCTCGTCGAACGTATCGAAGCGGATCGTCTCCAGGCGGGTCAGCGGGGCACACCGGACCACCTGCCCGTCCTCGATCAGGTGCACGTCGTTCGTGTAGTCGTCGATCACCTTGTGGGCCGACCACGAGATGCGAAAGTTGAAGGGCGGCTCCGGCTCCAGCGGCACGTCGCCCACGCGCAGGTGGGCGGCCTCGACCTCGTCGAACTGGCCGATCCCGAGCAGGCACAGGATGTTGACCAGGCCGGGGGCCAGCCCGCAGTTGGGCACCACCCACACCCCTTTTTCCCGGGCGGCTGCGTCGAGGGCCAGCTCCTGCCGGACGATCTCGTCGTTGCCGCCGAGGTCGCAGAAGTGGGCGCCCAGCTCGATGCTCATCTCGGCCAGTACGGGGTTGGCCTGGGGGGCCGCACAGCCGATGATGCAGGCGCTCCCCTCGGCGATGGGCGCCAGCACGTTCAGGTCGCGGGCATCCACCTGGAACGAGCGCAGCCGGGGATCCTGCACCATCTCGTGGAGCTGGCGGAGGGCGCGTGCACGTGCGTCGCACACCTGCACCTGCGTCACCGTCTCGTGCTGGACGAGCTCGTGGGCGATGGCGGACCCGATGGAGCCCGCCCCGATGATGGTGATTTTCATACGGCTTGCTCTGGCCTGGTCCTCGATGCGCCCGCCAAGATACGCATCGCCCCGGAGGAGAAAATGAGGCGAACGGGAAGAATTGCAAAATGAAAGGGCTTCCGGGTCTGCCAGCTACCGGGACAACGGTCTACAAACTATCCCCGCCGTGCGATCGGGCCGGCGGTGTCACGGGGCCGGCGGGGGCGGGCGCTCGGGCAGGCGGTCGAGGTTGAGCCAGGCCCGGGCCCCGGCGAGGTCGCGAAACAGGCGTCTCCCGCCCCGACGTCGCCATCAACGCCTTGAAAGCCTTCGCCATGGCAAGGTCTATTTCGCGCCATCCGACCAGGGCACACCGGCCGAAGCCGATCACGCTGCGGGCCTCCTTTTCCATCGAGGCCACGTCGTGCAGGGTGTCCCAGTCGAGGTCGAGTGTTTCGATGTACAGCCCGTTCCACAGCTCATGGAAGCCCGGCGTCCATGCCGGGTCGTCATAGAGTTGCATGTTCGCATGGATGATGTCTTCGCCGGTCACGTCGCCGTAGAGCCAGACGAAGCCGGTCCGCAGGGCGGGATCTACGAGGGTCTGGTACGGCATGAAGGGCTGGACGGCAGGTGGCGGTGAAGGGCAATCGGGGGAACGCCGGGGAGGGGCAGGGGATCACGCCGAAAATACGGCATAGCCGGGGCGGGGTCCAGGGCGAGGGTCTCTCCCGGTACCTGGTCCTACTTGCGTCATCGCAATTCGCCGGAAACCCACACCCGCGCCAGAACCCGGACGGAGGCAGGCGGCTATACGTCCCTCTGGTTCTCCCCACCGTGTAGCCGGCGAAGACGATGAGCGATCAGAAAATCATCTTCTCCATGCGGGGCGTGGGCAAACGCTACCGCTCCACGAACAAGCAGGTCCTCAAAGACATCTACCTGTCGTTCTTCTACGGGGCCAAGATCGGCGTGCTGGGCCTCAACGGGGCCGGCAAGAGCACCCTGCTGCGCATCATCGCCGGGCTCGACACCGACTACGAGGGCACCATCGACGTGCAGAAGGGCATCCGGTTCGGCTACCTGCCGCAGGAGCCGGAGCTGGACCCGACGAAGACGGTGCGGGAGATCGTGGAGGAGGGGGCCCGCGAAGCCGTCGAGCTGCTCCGGCAGTACGAGGCCGTCAGCGCCCGCTTCGCCGAGCCGGACGCCGACTTCGACGCGCTCATGGCCGAACAGACCCGCCTGCAGGAACGCATCGACCAGATCGACGCGTGGGACATCGACAACAAGCTGGAGATGGCCATGGACGCCCTCCGCTGCCCGCCGGGCGAGACGCCCGTCGCCGTGCTCTCGGGGGGCGAGCGGCGGCGCGTGGCCCTGGTCCGCCTCCTGCTCCAGGAACCCGACGTGCTGCTGCTCGACGAGCCCACCAACCACCTCGACGCCGAGAGCGTGGCCTGGCTCGAACAGCACCTGGCCCGCTACCCCGGCACCGTCATCGCCGTCACGCACGACCGCTACTTCCTCGACAACGTGGCCGGCTGGATCCTCGAGCTCGACCGGGGCCGCGGCATCCCCTTCGAGGGCAACTACACGGCGTGGCTGGAGCAGAAGCGGCAGCGGCTGGCCGTCGAAGAGAAGCAGGCCTCGAAGCGGCAGAAGGCCCTGGAGCGCGAGCTCGAATGGGTGCGCACCAGCCCGAAGGGCCGCCACGCCAAGAGCAAGGCCCGCATCGCCGCCTACGAGCGTATGCTGGAGGAACAGCAGGAGGCCCGCGACGAGTCCGTCGAGATCCCCATCCCGCCGGGGCCGCGCCTGGGCCAGACGGTCATCGAGGCCGAGGCCGTGGCCAAAGCCTACGGGGACAAGCTGCTCTTCGAGGACCTCACCTTCAGCCTCCCGCCCGGCGGCATCATCGGCGTCATCGGACCCAACGGCGCGGGCAAAACGACCCTATTCCGCCTGATCACCGGCCAGGAGGAGCCCGACGCCGGCACCCTCCGCCTCGGCGAGACGGTGGTGCTCGGCTACGTGGACCAGAACCGCCCGCTCGACCCCACGAAGACCGTCTGGGAGGAGATCTCCGGCGGGCACGACGTGATCCGGCTCGGCAACCGCGAGATCAATTCGCGCGCCTACGTGGGGCGGTTCAACTTCAGCGGCAGCGACCAGCAGAAGCTCGTCTCCGAGCTCTCCGGCGGCGAGCGCAACCGCGTCCACCTGGCCAAGATGCTCAAGGAGGGCGCCAACGTGCTGCTGCTCGACGAGCCCACGAACGACCTCGACGTGAACACGCTCCGGGCGCTCGAAGAAGCCCTCCTGAACTTCGCCGGGTGCGCCGTGGTCATCTCGCACGACCGCTGGTTCCTCGACCGCATCGCCACGCACATCCTGGCCTTCGAGGGTGACAGCCGCGTCTACTGGTTCGAGGGCAACTACGCCCAGTATGAGGAGGACCGCCGCCGGCGCCTCGGCCACGACGCCGACCGGCCCCACCGGATCAAGTACCGCAAGCTCCAGCGCGGGTGAAGGACGTTTGCCGGTTGAACGTTAAACGTTGAACGTTAGGAGTTCTCCGGCGTTACTGCTCAGTGGTCCGGACGTGTGATCGCCTCCACGTCTTCCAGGCACGCCTCACCGGTCGAGCGGGCTACGGACCGTGGTGCCCCGGTTCAGCACGTGCGTATAGATCATCGTCGTGCGCACGTCCTTGTGGCCGAGCAGCTCCTGGACGGTGCGGATATCATACCCGTCTTCGAGCAGGTGCGTGGCGAAGCTGTGGCGGAACGTGTGGCAAGTGACAGGTTTGCTGAGGTTGGCCTGCCTTCCAGCCTTTCGGACGGCTTTCTGGATCACCGACGGGTGAAGATGGTGGCGACGCAGGACGCCGGAGCGTGGATCACGCGAGCGCTGGGAGGCCGGAAAGACGTATTGCCACCCCTCGCTGTAACCCGCGTTCGGGTACTTTCGGGCGAGCGCGTACGGCAAGGGCGCTTCACCAAAGCCGGCTTCGAGATCTTCCTCATGCAGCAGCCGGACGCGCTGCCATTGCCTTTGCAAGGGGCCATGAAGACGGTCGGGCAACAGGGTGATCCGATCCTTGCCTCCCTTGCCGTCGCGCACGACGAGTTGCCGGTAGCCGAAGTCGAGGTCCTTGACGCGCAGCCGCAGGGCCTCGAGCAGGCGCAAGCCCGAACCATAGAGCAACTGGACGACGAGCCCCGGGGGCCCGATGAGATGGGAGAGGACATCGCCTACCTCGTGGCGGGTCAGCACGACCAGCAACCGTCTGGGACGTCTGGCGCGGGCGTACCCACCGAAGTCACCGAGTTCTCTGTGCAACACATGGCGATACAGGAAGACGAGGGCGTTGAGGGCCTGGTTCTGTGTGGAGGCCGCCACCTGCCGCACTTCGGCCAGAAAACTCAGGTATTCGCGCACGTGTGAAGCCCCGAGTTGTGCCGGATGACGCTTGCCGTGAAAGTAGATAAACCGTTTGATCCACTGGACATAGGCTCGTTCTGTGCTTATACTGTAGTGCCGGGTCCGGCAGACGGACCGAACCTGATCGAGCAACCGGGGTGAAGACGGGTTCATGGTGCTTCATGGGAATATGTGTAAGATATGTTGGTATTATATGGCCCGTGGCGGTATATTGTCAAGCAGGACCGAGAGGTAAGTGCTTGATTGTAGGATGTTTTGCCGGGATGGCGGGCGGGTAATACATGGCCACGGGGCGCGTTGTAACACGGCCCATGGCGGGTTAATAATAGGTTAGGCGCACGGAGAGGCAAGATGGAACCCATATTCGATCGCACAGGAGCTGTCGTCGGTTGGCTCCACGAGGGCCGCATCCTTGATCGGTCGAACCGATATCGCGGTTTTGTCAAGGGCGACGCAGTCTATGCGATGGGCGGCCAATATCTGGGCCGCTTTCGGAATGGATTCTTCAGGGACAGGTCAGGTGGAGCTGTGGCGTTCATTCAGGGCGCATCAGGAGGTCCCCTCCTCCCGATCACACAGATCCCTCCTGTACCTCCGATACCACCCATTCCACCCATCAACCCTGTTCCGCCCATCCCGCCCATTCCACCGGTTGATTCCCTGTCTTGGGGTGTCGATTGGGACGAGTTCTTAAACGGGTGAGCAACGGTGCCTAACAAGCGCTTGCACCTGACGCCGCTCCGCTGCGCTTCGCGGCGCAGGTGAAGCGCAAGCCGTTATACGGCTCTCCAAACGATGAAAGTGAATTGGGTCGGCGCGTATAATCGCGTCTTCGAGATCATCGACAAGCGCGAGCCGGACGGCTGCTACTTCTCAGGTCCTCGTTTCATCGACAAGGTCCGCGAGCTGGACCCTTACTTCCCGAACTATAAGCAGTATCTGAACGACCGACAGGCGAGCGGAAACAGCACGAGCCGCCGCGACTTCTTCTACGACATCCTCATGGGGTTGAGCGAGGGCAACCGGGTGCGTTTACTGAACTCAATTCTGGATGAGGTCGCCTATTGTGACCAGCGGGTAGCCAGCGACGTCCGGGCCATGCTAGCTGGTGGTGATCCCGGACCAACTGCAACTGTCCCAGCGGAGGCGTGGAATTCTGATCGACTCAAGAAGTATCTCGGGCAGATCGACGCGAGCATCGCTGAGCGCGAGTTCAATAGGGCAGTCACGCTCTGTTACACTTGCCTTGAAGGGTTCTACAAGGCGTTTGTCAGAAAGCACATTCCAGAGCAAGCGCGCCAGGATGAGATCATCAAGCTTTCCCGAGCCATTCAGAAGCATCTCCGCACGACGCTGGACTCATACCCGGATGAGGCGCTCAGCATGATCAACCACGTATCGTACACGGTGGACAAAGCTCGAAACGGGTTCAGCGAGTCGCACTTTGATGAAGAGGCTGCTCGCTGGCTCGCAAGCTACATTCGAGACCTAACCAACAGTCAGATACGGTTGCTCATTCACTTTCTCTAGCTTTCTCTAGCACAGAGCCGTATAACCCGCGGCTGCAGGCGGACGCAGGGCTTCACGGTCTTGCTTCGTTCTACCTGCGCCACTTACACTGCCTCGTTCGACCGGCTTTGCTGCCCTGCGCCGCTGAGCCGCATTCTGTTAGGCGCCTACAGGGGTAAGTTTTCCAATCCTAAGCCAGTGGGGAGGTAATACGAGATGAAAAACATTTATGACACTTTACAAAAGGTCTTTTTGACGGCTTTCATAGTAACCTGCCTCTCGGGCTGTCTTCTTTCTGCGGATGATCACAGTGGAAGTGTGATATACGGCCATTGGGTACGTGAACCAGAGAAACCGGAATTAAACGAGCCATGGGAGCGACTAATCTTTAACCAGAGCGGATATTATACGCGTTCGGTATTTGACTATTTCGAGGGTGAGTGGAAGTCGTCCGGTGACTCTTTAAAGTTTGAAGTTACGGAAGACAGCCTTCTTTTGCAGGAAGCACCCGGGAAGCCTCTTATAGCGCACGAACTGGTCAGACTTACAGGAGAACAGTTAGAATACAAAGTATTGGTGAGCAATGAGGAAATCCTGCTCACATGGCGAAGACCGCGTACGGACGATCCTGGGTACTGAGATGGGCTCGCCTGTCTTCAACCTATGCACTTAAATCTCCGTGAGGTGTAACCATGACTTTTCTAACCAACTGCTCAATGGAATACCTGCATGAGGTCCGTCAATCGCGCCTCTTCGCGGTGAGTTTAATGATCTGCATTTTGCTTCTTAGTGCAAAGATTGCGGATGCACAAACATGGACCTGCTACACTGAAACTTCGGGGAGCGCTGCTAAATATGGTTCAGGAAGCTCGTGTTCGTATCCATACACCCCTACCAATGTATCATATAAGGTGAGAATTTTTGTTCATGTGGTACGCCGAACAGATGGAACGGGTGGGCTTACTTCCTCGCAGGTCACCAACGCCATAAACAAAATGGAATCGGATTTTCAATCCGCAGGGATAACCTTTGACCAAATCGGTTCAGGAGAGGTCAGAAGCGATTACTACTACAATTTCGATAATTCCAAGTTCACCGGCTTGATTGGTCAAAATCCTCACGATGACGCGGTTGACATCTACCTGCTCCCTGTTGGCAATTATGGGGGTCGAGCTTCCGGGATTCCTGGAAAGGCTTTGGTCTTGGATGGACAGTATGCTGGAACAAGTGTGCTTTCACATGAAATGGGTCATGCGCTGGGGCTTTTTCATACGCACAGTGGGCGAGGTTGCGGGGACTTTGCTAATTGCCAGGAGGCGGTAGATGGATCAAACTGTTGTGAATGTGGAGATCTGGTTTGCGATACCCCGGCTGATCCTTGCCTCTCAGGTAGAGTAAACACTTCGTGTCAGTACATTGGACCATCAGGGTTCAATCCTGACATTGGAAATATCATGGCTTATACGCTCCCCTCCTGCATGACTCATTTCACAAACGAGCAATATTCGCGGGCGCTTTCCGAAACAGTCAACAAACTTCAGGATGTCTTATCGGAACTGACAGCGAGTACAAATCTCACAATCTCCTCAGGACAAACGTGGAGTCTGAAAAATGCGACGGTGAAGCTGGCCTCTGGGAAGCGGATCTATGTTTACGGCACGCTCAATGCTGACAACACTACCTTCACCGCCAGCGGCAGCGCCTGGAGTGGAATCGTCTTCAACAGCGGGTCCACGGGCACCATCGACGGCAGCACCCTTCAGGCTACGAGCGGCTACGCCGCCGTCCAGATCTCCAGCGCCTCGCCCACCCTCTCCTACTCCACCATCAGCAGCAACACCATCGGCATCTCCGTCAGCGGAAGCAGTAGCTCACCCTCCATCCACCACAATACCATCACCAGCGGCAGCTACGGCCTGCGCTTCTACGACGCAGGCGGCAACGTCTACAACAACACCATCACCAACACCAGCCAGGCCAGTACCGCCGTCATCACCTCCGTCTACGCCGATCCTTATCTCAGTTCCTCAGGCAGTGCCGCCGGTCACAACAAGATCCACGGCTTCTGGCAGGGCCTATGGGCCGAGACCGCCGCGACGATCTGGACTGGCTCGGGGACCAATTGCATCTACAACAACACCTCCTACGACGCCTTTGCAATGGACGGCGGCGTGATCTACGCTGAGAACAACTGGTGGGGCGGCGGCGCACCCTATGTCGATACGGACGAAACGGGCATCGTGGACTACACACCCTACCTGACCGGTGGATCGTGTCCGGCCTCGGGAGCTTCGAAGATGCAGCAGGTGGTTTCGTCCGATGCTTCGAGCGCAGCAGAAGATCTCCAGGGGCAGCTTCTGGCGGCCAAGTGGAAGGCCGTCGAGGGGCAGTATGCGGCGGCCGCCCGGCTGTTCAAGGCGATTGTAGAAGCGGCTCCCTCATCGCAGGAGGCAGGCGTGGCACTGGTTGAGTTGGGGCGTCTGGCGCGTCAGCGAGGCGACGCGGCGCTGGCCTCGTACCTGAGCGGCCAGGTGAGTGCCGGGCACACGCACCGGGCGACGGTGCTGGGGGTGCTCATTGGCTACCACCGAGCACGGAGCGAGGAAGCCGCCGCTCTCGCGTTGGCGACGGCGCTGGAGCAAGAGTACCCCGGGACGTGGCAGGCTTTCTACGGGCAGTGGCAAATGTTCCAGATGCATTTGGAGGCTGGGCACTACACAGATGCGTCGCAGGTATTGGAGCGGATGGAGCCGACGCGGGAGGCAGAGGCCTACGAGTTGGCCCTGGCGCGTGAACGGTTGGCCGAGGTGGCAGGCGTGCACTTTGCGGAGGGGCCACCCGAGGCCCCTGCCAAACAAGGATCGCCGGAGGCGGGCGTGGAGGTGGCCGTCTACCCGAACCCATTCAATCCGGCGACGACGATTCGATACGAGCTAGTGCTGCGTCAAGGATCATCTGCCGGGTAGGATAGTAGCTTCAACAGTCGCTCACTCCTGAAGCCACTTCCTGCCATGGCCAAAAAATACTGCGTCACGCTCAATGACAGTGAACGCCAGCACCTCGATGACCTCATTGAGCGGCGTTCAAAAGGTGTCCCGCCGGTCAAACGAGCCTTCATGCTGCTCAAAGCAGACCAGAGCCAGGGCGCACCGGCCTGGACCGATGAACGCATCGCCGAAAGCTACAACGTCAGTGTCCGAACCGTCGAGCGCTTACGTCGGCGCTTCGTCGAAGAAGGCTTCGAGGTGGCTCTCTACGGCAAAAAACGCGAACCGGTTAAAGAGAAGATCTTCGACGGGCAGGTCGAGGCTCATCTGGTGGCCCTGCGCTGTTCAGAGCCGCCGGAAGGCTTTGCCCGGTGGTCGCTCCGCCTTCTGGCTGACCGTATGATCGAACTCGGTTACGTCGAATCGATCTCGCATGAGAGCGTGCGGCAGTTGCTTAAAAAAACGAACTCAAGCCCTGGCGCGTTAAGTCGTGGGTAATTCCTCAGGCCGATGCCGCCTTCGTCTGCCAGATGGAGCAAGTGCTCGATGTCTACGCCCGGCCCTACGACCCGCTCCGACCGGTTGTGTGCCTCGACGAAGCGCGCAAGCAACTCATCAGCGAGGTGCGACAGCCCTTCACGCGTGCCGACGGGGTGCGGCACGTGGATTACGAGTACAAACGCGAAGGGACCCGCACGCTCTATATGCTCTGCGAGCCCCTGGGCGGCTTCCGGAAGGTGCTCGTCAAGGAGCGTCAGGACCGTTTGACCTGGGCTCGTGTGGTGGCCCACCTCGTCGAAGACCTCTATCCAGACGCCGAGACGATCACGCTGGTTCAGGACAACCTCTCCGCGCACACCGCCTCGGCGCTCTACGAGGTCTTCGACGCCGAGCGCGCCCGGCGCATCGTGCGCAAGTTGGAGATAGTCTCGACGCCGGTGCATGGTTCGTGGTTGAACATGGCCGAGATCGAGCTTTCGGTGCTGGTTCGTCAGGGTCTCTGTCGCCGCATCGGCAATGCATCGCAGTTAGAGGGCGAGATCGCCGCCTGGTACGAGGCGCGCAACGCAAAGCAGCGGGGTGTAGACTGGCAGTTCACGACGGCGGATGCGCGGGTGAAGTTGAAGCGGCTATACCCGTCAATTATAACTTGACACAGCACTAGCCCAGGCAGGGCCGGTGGTGCTCAAGGTGTATGACGTGTTAGGGCGCGAGGTGGCCACGCTCGTCGATGGGATGCAGCAGGCGGGATCGCAAGAGATCCAGTTTGAGGGTGCTGATTTGGCCAGTGGGCTGTACGTATATCGGCTGGAAGCGTCGGGGCAGATCGTAACAGGGCGGATGCTCTTGCAGAAGTAGAGCGGCGCATAACCCGGCAATTCAGCGGACACAGGGCACGTCAGCAATCACCTGTACGATGTGCTCCGTAGCATCGTAGGGGTCGTACTTGCAGGGCGTTGCTTCGCAGCCCTTTGCCGCTGATCGCCAAGACGTTATGCGCCTGAAATTAAGAACGGAAGCTTTGTATGCTGTGATGCCGTACCCATCATTCGAATCGATCACTGCCATGACGGACCGCTCTGCCCACGTTTCGCATCTCACCCTGCTGTTCGTTGGCCTATTCCTGTTTGCATCAGCACAGGCACAGGATTGCCCATTCACCGAAAGCGATGCTATCGCCGACACGCTCAATCCGAAGGGCTATTATCCGCTGGAAATCAATATTGTTCATGAGTATGTGAACAGGAGTGGACCCTTTATCGACTATCTACTTAGCTCGACTTTGTCCTTATGCGGCATAGGCCAACGTGCTGGTTAGCCGCTCAAACAAGGGCCTTGGGATTTTCAACATTTCGGTTCGCTCATGCGACATCGGAAAATCCATAGCTCGCCAGAGCACCATCCGTACGCCGGCCAGCGCGTCACTGAAGGTCGGATGGGGTTTGTCGTACCATGCGCTCCGAGCCACGGTCAACTCCCCCTCGGCATGCAGGCGATCGGCCATCAAGGCAACCAGCGAGAAGAGCCCCAACAGACAGGGCGTCGTGCGCAGGATCGCCGGATCGGACCACTGACGCTGCGTCTCAAACCCGAGGTGGCGACGCACTTCCTCGAAGGTCACCTCTACCGACCAGCGCCGAACGAACCACGTAAGTATGTCTACGGCGCACGCCTGTTGATCCGTGCACAGAAACCCTTTCGGCTCAAGGCGTCCGGCCGGATCGCGCACGAGGACCCACCGCAGCGGTACGACCGGCAGGCCGCTGTGGTACCAGAGGGCGCATCCGGTAGCCACGTCCACCTCGTAGGCTTCTCTTCCATACCACTGGCTCACCTGGAAGCGTCGCCACGCGGTCTTTTCGTCCGAGAGGATCTCGTGCAGCGAAGGCAAGCGTCGGCCCTTCTTCCGGGGCCGTCCCACCTGACCGGGCTTGCGCGGCGGAGCCGGCTCGTAGAGGGCCGCGTCGAGTCGCAGGCGCGTCACGACGGTGACGTGCTCGCCTACAGCGGCCAGAAACTCAATCGCCGAAAAACTGCTGTCCGCGGTGACAACGATTGGCCGGGCGGGCAGCCAGCGCTTCAGTTGCAACAGCATCTGCCGCGCCCAATCGGTCAGCTTCTTATGCTGCTTTCCAGCTTCGGTATGATAGCGTTCGCTGGGACAGAGCACCGTCAGAAACGGCAGCGCCCAGACCCGCTCAGCCCAGGGGATGCGCGGCAGGTACATCAACGAGAGCCAGCGCAGCCCGCTGGCCTTGACGAAGTGGCCTCGGCTCGAACGTACCGGGTCGCGGTAGATGCCCTTGGCGTTGATCTTGACCCCGCGCCGGCGTTCGATGGTCTCGTCGATGCCAAAGACCAGCGGCCCCTCGTCTGCACGATCATGGAAGGTCTCGATGAGCATGGTCAGCAGGATCTGGGCCGCCCGGCGGGCCGACCACGTGGCCCGATTGAGCACGCGGTGATAGTTCTGGAATGTGGTGAGCGCACTCAGCCCCATCACGCGCAGGGCACTGGCCACTGTACGGCGACCCGGTGCGAGGATCGCCCCGGCCACGAGCACCTGAGCGTGCTGAAAGACGGACTTGGAGAACAGCGGCCGGAAGGCTATCATGAAAGCAGTAAACGCGGGAGGCATCGTAGGCACCGGTCATCCCTTTGGGCGAAGAGATGATCAGCTTACGGTGGCCTCCCCGTTTGCGTCAATTGGACAAAGTCGAGCTTAGACAAGAAGTTGTAGCCGACACGCTTATTGATGAAGATCTGTTCTATAAGCTCAAAGTGATTTCATTCGACGCTGAAAACACCACGATTATCACAGAGACAGACACGTCCTATTACTATCGAGCCGTCATTAATGGGGTCCTGTCTAGCTGGACCCCCGAGGCAGGAAAAACTGAAAGCGAAATTCAATTCTTCCGAGACTTCAACACCTGTTATACGCACGCCAACAGGCCGGATGGGATTATCGTGCAAGGAGCCTACGACACCACGTTCACGTTTCCGTCGGGCGAATCCTCTACTCTGGCGGCCGTGAAGGAATTCGTCTTCATTCTACCTCAGGCTAGAGAAACACAGGAATATGGCTATGGAATAGGACTCCTACACAGCGGGGGAGAACCTAGCGTGAGTACAACGCTGACCTATGCCCGGATCGGTGGGCAAGAGTACGGCACTCCACTCGATTCGCTCTTCGACATCCGGGTAAGTCTCGAATCGCCATCGCTTCCCAAAGAGACATTTAGCCTGTCGGCATACCCGAATCCGTCGTACGCTCTGACCCATTTTGCTCTGGTGCTAGCTCAGTCTGGCCGTGCCTCCATACGAGTTTACAACGTGCTGGGTCAGCTTGTCGCCATGCCCCTACAGGATGTTTACCTACCGATAGGCAATCACACGATTGAATGGAACGCTGAGGCTGTAACTACCGGCGTGTATTTCGCCGAGCTTTTCGTCGAGGGTCACCCTGTAGCAAAAAGCAGTGTCGTTGTCACCCGGTAGATCCGAGGACGTGCTTTCACATCTGGCATAATCCGTGGATGCTCCATTTCAAGAACGGCCTTTTTCTAACTCATTACCCAACTCCAACAGATAGAGTGACTTATACCACACTGAAACAGCGGTTTCCTGCGTCGTTACGCGGTGTTTTCTTGCTCATGCTGATAGGAATTGCCTTTCCCTTGAGCGTCTTGGGCCAGGAGACGTCCTGTGCCCATGGAAATATCCAGTGGACGCAGAGCCAGATGCAAGCCATGCTGAGTTCGCAGGCTGAGGTGCCGACCTCTGGTCAGTTCAGAGCACTCATCGTTTTTGTCAGGTTCAAGGACGACACGTTCAACGACACGTGTAACGACAAGTGGCTCGCCTGGCACACGAGTGACATGCTGCCCGATATGGCGCATGACTTCCTCGCTCCAGGTGGAGCAGGCGGTCAGGCACGAGTTACATTCGGAAGTTGTGTACGGGCATCAATGAAAAAGGCGGCGTATCCTGATGATTGTCCAGATCATCATCCTCAACGCAAGGAGGGATACGCCACCCATGAGACATGATAACGTTCACCCGCTTCAAAGTCATCAGGCTTCTTCAAACGCGCTGGTCGACGACCCGCTCACCGAACTGCTGCGCCGGGGAGCACGCAAGCTGATCGAAGAAGCCATTCATGCCGAACTGGACCTGATGCTCGAGAGCGTCGCACACCTGAAGGACGAGGCCGGACGTCGCCGCGTGGTCCGCAACGGCTACCTGCCTGAGCGCTCGGTCCAGACCGGCATCGGGGAGGTCACGGTCAAGGTGCCTCGGGTTCGAGACCGTGCCAAGACGGCCCAGCAGAAAATCCGCTTCACCTCCTCAATCCTGCCGAAGTACATGCGCAAGACGCGCTCGCTGGAAGCACTCATCCCGTGGTTGTATCTCAAGGGCGTCTCGACCGGCGACTTCTCAGAGGCGCTGGCAGCGCTCTTGGGCACGGATGCACCTGGGCTGAGTCAGCCGACGATCTCTCGCCTGAAGGCAGCCTGGAAGCAGGAGTACGAGGCCTGGAGGCAACGCGACCTCTCACAGAAGGAGTACGTTTACGTCTGGGCCGACGGCGTCTACTTCAACGTGCGCATGGACCAGGAAGCGCAGTGCATCCTGGTGATCATCGGCGCGACGAAGGACGGCCGCAAGGAGCTCATCGCCATTGAGGACGGCTACCGCGAGTCGGCGCAGTCGTGGCGTGAGATGCTGCTGGATCTGAAGCGTCGTGGATTGAAGGTAGCTCCGAAGCTGGCCGTGGGCGACGGGGCCCTCGGCTTCTGGAAAGCGCTCTACGAGGTCTACGGCTCGACCCGTCAGCAGCGGTGCTGGGTGCACAAGACGGCCAACGTGCTGGGCTACCTGCCGAAGTCACAGCAGCCGAAGGCGAAGCAGCGGCTGCACAACATATACCTGGCCGAGTCGCGGGAAGCGGCCGAGGAGGCCTTCGACTTTTTCATCGAAGCCTACCAGGCCAAGTACCCGAAGGCGGCCGACTGCCTGGCCAGGGACCGAGAGCAGCTCCTGGCCTTCTACGACTTCCCGGCCGAGCACTGGCGGCACCTGCGCACGACCAACCCGATTGAGTCGACCTTCGCCACGGTGCGGCTGCGCACGGCCAAGGTACGGGGCTGCTTCTCCCGCGAGACCGTACTGACGGACGCGTCGCGCGTCCAATGGTCTTCCGCTTGGGCCAGTGTGCCGAGAAGACGTGGCGTCGGTTGAACGGCTCACCCTTGTTGGCCGACGTGCTGGCCGGCATCAGATACATCGACGGGATTCACCCCGACAGGATCGCCGCCTGATTCCTCGTACACAAAACTTGCATGTATCTCGTCTACGCCAACGCATCGTCATTGACTCTCGGCATTGCCCCCTCGGTGGTCTTGCCTGATGGCTATGCCGGCTACAATTCAATCTACGCCAACACAGGGAAGGACATGTATCTGACCAACGGGTCGGATGTGCGAGCCGAGCAGCACTGGTGGGGAGAGTCCCCGCCGAGCACGTCCGACTTTCACATCTCCGGTACCTCAACGCTCGACTACACGCCGTACCTGAACTCGAACCCGAATACAGCGATGTTTGCCACCGCCCATGTGCGACCCGGTACTAGCGAAGCCCTGGGCCTCGCCGAAGTAGAAGCCGGGCAACCGGCCCTGGTGCAATCCGCATCTGCTCCGATGGCGGAGACGACTACAGGCGAGGCAGGCACCTCTACAAAATCGCCATCTTCGAAGGGTCGCTTTGTGAGAGAGATCCTGGAGCGACGGGCCGAGCGGGGTCGTGCCGCTTCGGCGGAGGTCTTGCTGCGCACCGCAAGTGAGCGAGGTAACCCGCTGGCCTACCTCGCTCAGGTGTTCGCTGTGGGAGATCTGCTCTACCTGGGGCGAACGCAGGAAGCTATCCTGCTGGGGGAGGCCGTGCTACAAAGCGGGCGACTCGATGAAGGGGCCACGAGCGTAGTAGCGCAGGCTATGCTGTGGGCCTATGAAGACGTGCTGAAAGACGAAGCCAACGCTGCCCGGATGAGGCAAGTCCTTGCCCTTGCCGAAGAGGCTTCTGAAACCAATCCAGCTATTGCCAAGCTCGGTAACGATCAGTCTGAAGTAAAACAGGAATCTGTAGGACTTCAGTCAGGGGCTTATCCGAACCCGTTCAACCCAGAGGTAACGATTCACTACGCTTTGCCACAGGAAGGACGGGTACGGCTCAGAGTCTTCGACATGTTGGGGCGTCAGGTGGCGATGCTGGTGGATGAGGTGCAACAGGCGGGACAACACCGAGTGCGTTTTGTGGCTTCCGAACTGCCGAGCGGGGTCTACCTGTACCGCATCGAAGCAGCGGGGCAGACGAAGACAGAGAGGCTCATATTGCTGAAGTAGGACGGCGCATAACCCGGCGCTGCACGCGGACCCAAAGCCGGTCGGCGTTTCTACGACCATAGTTGCTACCGCTGAAGGTTTTTCTGAACTTGAAACATGGTGCCCGCAGGCCCTGGGCCGGTGAGCGCCAAGTCGTTAGGCAGACCACCTTTGCCCCGGTTGCCGTGAACACGTCGGATCTCCTGGCACAGACCTCGCACCGACCGTGGCCGCTGCCGCATGCGCGCTGGAGGATGCAGATGCGCTGGTGCGATCTCGCCTTTCTGCACTGGCCGCTCCCGCCCCAGATGCTCCGGCCCTTCATCCCGGCCCCGCTCGAACTGGACACCTTTGAGGCTCAGGCATGGCTCGGCATCGTGCCCTTCCGCATGGAGGCCGTGCGCTACCGCTACAGCCCCCCCATTCCGACCACCCATGCCTTTCCTGAGCTCAACGTGCGCACCTACGTGTGTACACCCGAGCGCACCGGCGTCTGGTTCTTCAGCTTGGATGCCACGAGCCGTCTCGCGGTGCGCGCAGCACGGTGCGTCTACAACCTCCCCTACTTCGACGCCGACATCCGGCTCCAGAGGGAAGGTGAGGGGATCAGGTACACGAGCCACCGCACGCATTCTCAGGCACCGCCCGCCGAGCTTCAGGTCCAGTATCGGGCAACAGGGGACGTGTACGAGGCCGCGCCCGGCACACTGGAGCACTGGCTGGTGGAGCGCTACTGCCTGTTCGCCCAGGCACGGAGCGGAGCGGTGTTCTTCGTGGACGTCCACCACCAGCCCTGGCCCCTGCAGCGGGCACAGGCCCGTGTGGAGCAGAACACGATGGCAGAAGCCGCCGGCATYGAGCTGCCGCCCCAGCCGCCTCTGGTACATTTCGCACGCGCTCTCGATGTGCTGGCCTGGAGTCGCATGCCGGTGACCGCACGCAGCTCTGCCTGACGAGCGGATGCAGGCGACCCACGGCCAGCCCTGCTGCGGACGCGATCGCCTGGCCCTTGCGCCTCGGCCACGACGCCGACCGGCCCCACGCCAACACGAGTACCGCAAGCTCCAGCGCGGGTGAGCGGGTTCAGAGCGCCCCGGCGGCGTCGCGGGCGCCCAGGCGGTGCACCACGAGGGTGGAGAGGCCGATGAGCAGCATCAGGAAGACGGCGTAGGCGGCGGCCGCGCCGAAGTCGTAGAGCCGGAGTTGCGCCAGGATCTCGACGCTGATGGGCCGGTTCTCGAAGATGTAGAGCATGATGGAGGAGACGAACTCGCCCAGGGCCGCCACGAACGTCAGCAGCGTGCCGGCCAGGATGCCCGGGCCGATGACGGGCAGCACCACACGCCGGAACGTGGTGAGGAAGCCCGCGCCCAGGTCGGCCGAGGCCTCGGAGAGGCGGTCGTCGTAGCCCTCGAGGGCGGCCACGGTGGCGCGCACCACGAAGGGGATGTGGCGGATGAAGTAGGCCAGCGGCAGGATCCAGAAGGTGCCCACCAGGATGCGCCCGAAGCCGAGCGGTGAGGGGGTGTTGAACGTCACGATCAGGTTGACGGCGATGACCGTGCCGGGGATGGCGAAGGGCAGGGCCGTCAGCAGGCGGAGAAAGGTGCGGCCGGGCAGCCGGCTCTTGGCGATCAGCAGCGCCGCCGCCACGCCGAAGACCACGTTCGCCGCCGTGGCCAGCGCGGCCATGCGCAGGCTGTTGCGGATGGGCTGGAACACGTCCGGGTCGGCCAGCAGGTCCACGTAGTTGGCCAGCGTGTAGCGGGCCGGGAGGATCTGGTAGGTCCAGCTCCCTTCCTGCGCGAAGGACAGCAGCACGATGGTGGCGATGGGCAGCAGGAGGAACAGCAGCAGGGCCAGCGCCCCGCCCAGGGCCAGCGCCCGCGCCCACCCGCTGCGGACCGGCACCGGCGGCGGGGCGGCCCCCTTGGCCGCCCCCGTGCCCGGCCGCCGCGGCCCCAGCTCGATCAGCAGCAGGAACGCCAGGCAGATCAGCGTCAGCACCGTGGAGACGGCCGCCGAGAGGGCCAGGTCGCCGTTGGTCTTGTAGTTGTAGATCTGGAGCGTGAGGAAGTTGTCCGTGCCGGCAAAGAGCAGCGGGGCGGTGAACGAGGCCATGGACACCATGAAGACGAGCAGGGCGGCGCTCACGAGGGCCGGCCGCAACAGCGGCAGCACCACCCGCCGGAAGGTCAGGTGGGGCGGGGCCCCCAGGTCCGCGGCGGCCTCCAGCAGGCTCCGGTCCACCCCGCGCAGCGCGGCCATGACGAACAGGTAGAAGTAGACGTAGAGCGAGTAGACGTGCACCAGCCAGACGGCCCACAGCCCCTCGAACCGGAACGGCACGGCGTCGAGGCCGAGCAGCGCCTGGAGGCTGCGGGGCAGGATGCCGCTCTCGCCGTAGAGGAACAGGAAGGCCAGCACCCCCACCAGCGGGGGCAGCGCCAGCGGGAGGGCCGCCAGCGCCATCAGCGTGCGCCGCAGCGGGAAGTCGAACCGGAAGAACAGGTAGGCCAGCGTGGTGCCCAGCACCCCGGCCCCCAGCACCGTCGTCAGCGAGATCCACACCGACGTGTAGAGCGCCCGCACGTTGGCCGAGCGCCACGACGAGAAGAGGGCCGCGTAGTTGTCCCACGTCATGCCTGTGGCGAACATCCGCAGGCTGGGGTAGACCACGTAGCCCAGCAGGATCGCCAGGACGGGGACGAGCAGCCAGAACGCACCGCGACGGGAGAGCATAGGGCAAACGATTCAGATCAGGAGCCGGGTCAGCGTGCGCCGAGATCGAACGTAGATTCCAGCGGATTCAGGAACTGCACGCCTTCGATGGTGGCGCCGGTCGGGAAGTCCTCGCTCAGCACGACAGGGATCTGGTTCAGCCGGGCCGTTGCCCAGATCTGTGCGTCGTAATAGGAGAAACCGTGGTCCCGCACGCCGCGAACAGCTTCCAGGATGACGGCGGGCGTGAGGGGAAAGATCGGGAAAACCTGCGCGTAAAGCTCGACGTGCCGGTACGCCTCGTCCGGCGAGAGCGGAGGGGTCAGCTTGCGCAGGGCTACGCTGCAAAACTCCGACGGCCGGTAAGGCTGCGCTCTGGGTCGCCCCAACATGGGCGAGCACGTCAAAGGCGCGCTGTTGCTTGCTCGGCGTGGAAGCGTCGAAGCAATAGAGGAGCAGGTTGGTGTCGAGCAGGTAGCGCAACATGGCCCCTCAGCGTCGCGTGCCGGGACGCAGTTGCTCCTCGCGCTCGGCGTAGAGGGCTTCACGGTCGAAGCGAAAGCCGGCCGGTGTGCGATGGGTTTCGGCGAGGCGACGGGTGTATTCGAGCAGGCCATGGAGCGCATCGCGACGGGGCAGGGGCTCTCCGGGCTGGTCGCGCAGCATCGCATCGAGGGCCCGGCGGATGAGCTCGGCTTCGGAGACGCCAAGCGCTTTCGCCCGGCGTTTGAGCGCGTGCTCCTGCTGTTCGGTGATATAAAGCTGCTTGCGGATCATGGGGATGAACGGGGCTTGTTTTTTCCTCAAACCGGCAACTTCACGATGAGGTTGCACCCGCTTTGATCCGGGCGTTGGCGGCGGGGGTCACACGGCGATGCGGCCTTCGAGGGCGCGGGAGAGGGTGGCCTCGTCGGCGTACTCGAGGTCGCCGCCGATGGGCAGGCCCCGCGCGATGCGGGTGACGCGCACGCCGAAGGGCTTGAGCAGTTGCGAGATGTAGTAGGCCGTCGTGTCGCCCTCGACGTTCGGGTTCATGGCGAGGATGACCTCGCGCACGGGCGGGCGTGGCTCGGCGGCCGGACCGGGTTCGCGAACGGTGCCGGGGGCGGGCAGGCCGTCCCCGCCGGCGGCCGTCGTGGCGAAGGACGGGTCCACGCGGGCCACCAGCTCCCGGATGCGCAGGTCGTCCGGCCCGACGCCGTCGAGCGGGGAGATGACGCCGCCGAGGACGTGGTAGACGCCGTGGTACTCGTTCGTGCGCTCGAGCGCCACCACATCGTTCGATTCCTCGACCACGCAGATGAGGCCGTGGTCGCGCCGGGGAGAGCGGCAGATCGGGCAGGGGTCGTCGTCCGTCACGTTGAAGCAGACCGAGCACGCCCGCACCCGGTCCTTGACGGCCACGAGCGCCTTCGCCAGCTCGACGACCTCCTCGCGCGGCATCTTCAGCACGTAGGCCGCCAGCCGCTGCGCCGTCTTCCGCCCGATGGTCGGCAGTTTCGTGAACTGCTCCACCAGCGCCTCCACGGATTCCGAAGTGAATTGCATCGTGTGGAAAAAAGTTCAGTCGGTACGGTCTCCGGCAAACCTACCACCGCCGGGTGACATCGATGTGTCACCGGGTTTAAAGGCCCAGCTGGCTCAGGTCCATCCCCGGGGGGAGGAAGCCCCCGGCGGCTTTTTGCAGCTCCTGCCGGGCCATCGCGGCGGCCTCGTCGAGCGCCTTGTTGACGCCCGCGATGATGAGGTCGGCGAGCAGTTCGGGGTCGTTCGGGTCGATGACGCCCGGCTCGAGCTCGAGGCCGGTGATGCGCTGCTGGCCGTTGGCGGTGACGCGCACCATCCCGCCACCCGCCTCGGCGGTGACGGTCTTCCGGGCGAGCGCCTCCTGCGCCTCGGCCATCTTCTGCTGCATCTCCATGATCTTGCCGAACATGTCGGCCATGTTCAATCCTTCCATGGGGTCGTTCTCCGGTCGTCACACGGCGGGGAGCTTACCAGACGATCTCGCCGCCGAATTGTTCGAAAATAGCCTGTAGAACGGGATTTTCGGCCCGTTTGTGCTGGAAGTAGGCCCGGGCGTCGAAGGCGTCGCCGGTGTCCTCGTCGGCGGCCGGTTTCACC
Organism: Rhodocaloribacter litoris; assembly: GCF_011682235.2. NCBI lineage: Bacteria > Pseudomonadati > Rhodothermota > Rhodothermia > Rhodothermales > Rhodothermaceae > Rhodocaloribacter > Rhodocaloribacter litoris. Next base: position 3,214,388 of record NZ_CP076718.1, read on the forward strand.
TCGGGGCGGATGACGAACTGCAGCCGGGCGATTTCCTCGCGGGTGGTGGTGCGCAACTGTTTCAGGAGGAAGTCGTGCTGGCTGCCGAGGAGCCGCTGGTGGAAGTCGTCCGGCACGGCGACGAGGACCGTGCCGTGGCGCACGTCGAGGGGGGCGGTGTGCTGGAGCAGCGCCCCCACGTGGATGCGGGCCTTCTTGACGGCCTGCACGTAGGCGGTCCAGGCGCCTTCGATCCGGCGCAGCATGGGGGTGTCGTCGGTGCCCGGTGCCGGGGCGGCGGGGGCCTCGGCCACGGCCACGTCGACGCTTCCCTGCGGTCCGGACCCGTCCCCGCGGGAGGTTCGTTTCTTCAGCGCCGGCGGGCCGAACAGGGTGGGGTAGAGGTCGGTGTCGGGCTGGGAGGAGGGGGCTTCGGGGGACGGCGTTCGGGGGTCGGGCTGTGGGCTGTGGGGGGGGGCGACGCCGGCGGGCTCCTCTTCTTCCGCTTCCGGTTTCGCGGTCTCCGTTTCTTCACGCGCGTCGTTTCGTTCCTCCGGCGTGCCGGTTTCCGGCGTCCGGGCGTCGCGTGCGGTGCCGGGCCGTTCGGGTTTCGCCGGGGCCGGGCGTTGCACGTTCCGGTGTTCCGCGGTTCCGGTATCCGGCCCGGCGGCTGCGGGCAGGTCTGCGGGAAGCCTGCCCGCGGCGAGCATTTGTTCGAGGTGGTCGAGGCGGGCGAGGGCGGTCCGGAGGTCGGTGCTCCGGGTGAGGGCGGCCATTTTCAGCAGGGCCGTCTCCAGGCGGAGGCGTGGCTGGCGGCTCGTTTTGAGGGCGTCTTCCGTCTCGGTGGCGATCAGGAGCAGGCGCAGCAGGTCGGTCTCGGTGAAGTCGCGGCTGTGCGTGGCGTATGCCTGGCGGGTGGCCTCGACGGCTTCGATGAGCGTCGTATCCGGCATGGTGCGGGCGACGAGCAGGTTGCGCAGGTGTTCCGTCAACCCGTCGACGAACTCCTGCAGGTCGTAGCCGGCGCGGACGATCCGGTCGACCAGGCGGAGCATGCCGCCGCCGTCGCGGGCGACGACGTTCCGCGTCACCTCGAAGAAGAGGTCGGTGCTGACGACGCCGAGGGCGCGGGTCAGTTCGTCGTGCCGGAGGTCGGTGCCGCAGAGGGAGACGGCCTGGTCGAAGACGGAGAGGGCGTCGCGGAGGGCGCCGTCGCCCTTGCGGGCAATCAGCATGAGGGAGGCCTCATCCGCCGTAATGGCTTCCTCGCGGCAGATGTGCCGGAGCTGCGCGATGATCTCGCTGACGGCGATGCGGCGGAAGTCGAACCGCTGGCAGCGTGAGAGGATCGTCGGCAGCACCTTGTGCGGCTCGGTGGTGGCGAAGATGAACAGGGCGTAGGGCGGCGGCTCTTCGAGGGTTTTCAGAAAGGCGTTGAAGGCTGCCTGCGAGAGCATGTGCACCTCGTCGATGATGTACACCTTCTTGCGGGCACCCTGCGGCGGGATGCGGATGGTTTCCTGCAACTCCCGGATGTCGTTGACGCTGTTGTTCGAGGCGGCGTCGAGCTCGATGATGTTCAGGCTGCGGCCGGCCTCGAACGACAGGCACGCCTCGCAGCGGCGGCAGGGTTCGGCGGCGTCGTCGCGTTCCGCGGGCGGCGTCGTGCAGTTGATGGCTTTGGCCAGGATGCGGGCCGCCGTTGTCTTGCCCACCCCGCGCGGCCCGCTGAACAGATAAGCGTGCGCGAGCCGGTCCATCCGCAGCGCGTTCTTCAGCGTCTCGGTGACGTGCTCCTGCGCGACGACCTCGGAGAAGCGTTGCGGGCGATACTTCCGGGCGGTGACGAGGTACCTCTGTTCGGGCATGGGAGCGGGGACGACGTTCGGTGAAACGGGCCGGGCGCAACATAGCAGGTCGATCCCGGATCTGCAAGGGCATACCCTCCGTGCCCCGGCAAAGATCCGGTGCGGGAAGGCGCAGGCCGGGTAACCCGACGCCGCCCTTTCCCCCACCCCGCCGGCAGACGCCTCACGCCTCCGCTCCGGCTGCCGCGACGACACGAAGAAGCCACCGGGCCATGGAGTCGTCATCCTCCTTCCTCCACCCCTCCACACTTTTTTGGCAGGCAAACGCCGGTGTATTACCTTGGGGGGGAAAAGAAGGAGGAAGATGGAGCCGATCACCTGGGACGACTTTCAGAAGGTCGAACTGCGCGTCGGGACGATCGTGGCCGTCGAGGCGTTCCCCGAGGCCCGCAAGCCGGCCTACAAGCTGACGCTGGATTTCGGCGAGCCGATCGGGCGCCGGCGTTCGAGTGCGCAGATCACCGACCTGTATGCGCCCGAAGACTTGCTGGGCCGGCAGGTGGTGGCCGTGGTCAACTTTCCGCCGAAGCAGATCGGCCCGTTCATGTCGGAGTGCCTGGTGACGGGCTTTCCCGATGCGAACGGCGCCGTGGTGCTGGCCATCCCCGAGCGTCCCGTCCCGAACGGTGCCCGTCTTTTCTGAGCAACCACCCGACCCGATCGTGAAGCCATGCCGTCCTTTGCCTTGCGTTTCTCCGTTGCCTGTACGTTGATCCTGGCCGCCGTGCTGCCGGTGTGGGCGCAGCCTGCGGCGCTCCGGGCCGCCCGGATGCTCGACGTCGAGACGGGGCGGATCGTGGCCCCGGCGGTGGTCGTCGTCGAGGGCGCGCGCATCAGCGCCGTCAACCCGCCGGCGCTGCCCGAGGGGGCGGCGGTGCTCGACCTGGGCGACGTGACGCTCCTGCCCGGCCTGATCGACATGCACACGCACCTGACGGGCGACCTCTCGGGCGACTGGGTCCACCGCCCGGTGCGCGAGACGGCCGCCGACGCGGCGCTGCGCGGGGCGAAGAACGCCCGCACGACGCTCCTGGCCGGCTTCACCACCGTGCGCGACGTGGGGGCCCCGGGCTTCGCGGACGTGGCGCTCATGCGCGCCGTCGAGCGCGGCGACGTCGCCGGGCCGTGGATCTTCCCCGCCGGGCATGCCCTGGGCATCACCGGCGGCCACTGCGACGTGACGGGCTACGCCCCCGGCATCCTGGAGGGCGGGCCGGAGCAGGGCGTGGCCGACGGCCCGGACGAGGTGCTCAAGGCCGTCCGCTATCAGATCAAACACGGCGCGAAGGTCATCAAGACGTGCGCCACGGCCGGGGTGCTCTCGCACGAGGGGCCGGTGGGCGCCCAGCAGTACAGCGACGAGGAGCTGCGCGTGATGGTGGAGGAAGCCGCCCGCCACGGCCTGAAGGTGGCCGCGCACGCCCACGGCAGCGAGGGCATCCTGGCGGCGGTGCGCGCCGGCGTGGCCTCCATCGAGCACGGCTCCATGCTCACCGACGAGATCATCGCCGAGATGAAGGCCCGCGGCACCTACCTGGTCCCGACCACCTACCTGGCCGACGCCATCGACCTGGACGCGCTGCCGCCCCACATCCGCGCCAAGGCCGAATACGTGCTGCCGCTGGCCCGCGAGAGCCTCCGCCGCGCCATCGCCGCCGGCGTCCGGATCGCCTTCGGGACCGACGCGGCCGTCTACCCCCACGGCGACAACGCGAAGGAGTTCGCCGTGCTCGTCGCGCTGGGCATGACGCCGCTGGCGGCGATCCAGGCGGCCACGATCCACGCCGCCGACCTGCTCGGCGTCGACGACCGCGGCCGCATCGCGCCGGGCCTGCTGGCCGACCTGATCGCCGTGCCCGGCAACCCGCTCGACGACGTGCGCGTGCTCGAAGACGTGCGCTTCGTCATGCGCGGCGGGCAGGTGTTCAAGCACGGCAAGACGGCCCCCTGAACCGTTCCTTTCTGCGGGGCTGTGGTGGCTCCGATCTTCGAAGCGCTTCCGGCGTTGGTTGTTTGTCTTCCCGATGAATCCCGTGAGCATGGAGCGATGATGAGCACGACGACCCACACCCCGATCAAGGCCCCCACGGGCACGACCCTCCACTGCCGGGGCTGGCACCAGGAGGCCGCCATGCGGATGCTGATGAACAACCTCGACCCCGACGTGGCCGAGAAGCCGGACGAGCTGATCGTCTACGGCGGCAGCGGCAAGGCCGCCCGCAACTGGGCCTGCTACCACAAGATCGTCGAGACGCTCCGGCGGCTGGGCAACGACGAGACGCTGCTCGTGCAGAGCGGCAAGCCCGTCGGCGTCTTCCGCACGCACGAGGAGGCCCCCCGCGTGCTCATCGCCAACGCGCACCTGGTGCCGCGCTGGGCCACCTGGGACGAGTTCCGCCGCCTCGAGGCCCTGAGCCTGACCATGTACGGCCAGATGACCGCCGGCTCGTGGATCTACATCGGCACGCAGGGCATCCTGCAGGGCACCTACGAGACGTTCGCCGAGTGCGCCCGGCAGCACTTCGGCGGCAGCCTGGAGGGTCGCCTCGTCGTGACGGCCGGCCTCGGCGGCATGGGCGGGGCGCAGCCGCTGGCCGCCACCATGAACGGCGCCGCCTTCCTGGGCGTCGAGGTGGACCCCCACCGCATCCGGCGCCGCCTCGAAACCGGCTACCTCGACCGCATGGCCACCGACCTGGATGAGGCCCTCGACCTGGTGCTGGCGGCGAAACGCAACCGCGAAGCCCTCTCGGTGGGCCTGCTGGGCAACATCGCCGACGTGCTGCCCGAGCTGGTCCGCCGCGGCATCGTGCCGGACGTGCTCACGGACCAGACGTCGGCGCACGACCTCCGCGTGGGCTACATCCCCCGCGGCTACGACCTCGAGGCGGCCGCCGCTTTCCGCGAGAAGGATCCCGAAGGCTACGAGAACGCCGTGCTCGACAGCATGGTCGTACACGTGGAGGCCATGCTCGAGCTCCAGCAGGCCGGCGCCGTCGCGTTCGACTACGGCAATAACCTGCGCGGGCAGGTGGCCGACCACCGGAAACTGGCCGAGGCGTTCAAGATCCCCGGCTTCGTGCCGGCCTTCATCCGCCCCCTCTTCTGCCGGGGTGCCGGGCCGTTCCGCTGGGCCGCCCTCTCCGGCAACCCCCGCGACATCGCCGTCACCGACGAGGCGGTCCTGGAGACGTTTCCCGGGAAAGAGGCGCTGGCCCGGTGGATCCGCCAGGCCCGCGAGAAGGTGCACTTCCAGGGGCTGCCCGCCCGCATCTGCTGGCTCGAATACGGCGAGCGGGCCGAGATGGGGCTCAAGTTCAACTGGCTCGTCCGCAAGGGCCGGGTCGAGGCGCCGATCGTCATCGGGCGCGACCACCTCGACAGCGGCTCCGTCGCCTCGCCCAACCGCGAGACGGAGGGGATGCGGGACGGCTCCGACGCCATCGCGGACTGGCCTCTGCTCAACGCGCTGCTCAACACCGCCTGCGGGGCCTCGTGGGTGTCGATCCACCACGGCGGCGGCGTCGGCATCGGCTACTCGATCCACGCCGGGATGGTGTGCGTGGCCGATGGTACCGAGCGCGGGGACCGGCGCCTCGAACGGGTGCTCACGGCCGACCCCGGCACGGGCGTCATGCGCCACGCCGACGCGGGCTACGAGGAAGCCATCGAGACGGCCCGCACGCGCGGCGTCGACCTGCCGATGCTCGGGGCATGAGGCGGCGTCAGCCCACCTCTACCAGTTCGGCGTCGGCGGTGGGGACGGTGGCGGCGAGCGTCGGGGCGGCGTCGCGGCGCGTCAGGTAGGTGTAGACCGCCGGGATGACGTAGAGCGTCAGGAACGTGCCGAAGAGCATCCCGCCGATGATGGCGATGCCCATCGGGGCGCGGCTCTCGCTGCCGGCGCCCAGCGCCAGCGCGATCGGGAGGATGCCCAGGATCGTCGAGATGCTCGTCATGAGCACCGGACGGAACCGGGCTGCCGCCCCCTCCCGGATCGCCTCCCCGATCGACTGCCCCGTCGCCTTCCGCTGGTTGGCGAACTCGACGATCAGGATGCCGTTCTTCGTCACCAGGCCGATGAGCATGATCATCCCGATCTGGCTGAAGATGTTGATCGTCTGGCCGAAGTACCACAGCGAGAAGAGGGCGCCGGCCAGGGCCAGGGGCACCGTGAGCATGATGATGAGCGGGTCGCGGAAGCTCTCGAACTGGGCGGCCAGCACCAGGTAGATCAGCACCAGGGCCAGGAGGAAGACGAAGAGCAGGCTGGAGGCACTCTCGGCGAAGTCGCGCGAGGGGCCGGTCAGCGCCGTGGCGAACGTCTCGTCGAGCACCTCCCCGGCGAGGCGGTCCATGGCGGCGATGCCGTCGCCGATGGTCTTGCCCGGCGCCAGCCCGGCCGAGATGGTGGCCGAGACGTAGCGGTCGAAGCGATAGCGCTGGGGCGGGCTGCTCTCCTCCGAGACGCGCACCAGGTTGTCGAGCTGGACGGGCTCGCCGGCGGCGTTGCGGACGAAGAGGGTGCGCAGGTCGAGCGTCTCGTTGCGGTCGGCGCGGTCCACCTGGGCGATGACCTGGTACTGCTTGCCGTCCATGATGAAGTAGCCGACGCGCTGGGCGCTGAGGGCCAGCTGGAGCGTCTGCGCGATGTCGAGCGCCGAGACGCCCAGCGCGCGCGCCCGCTCGCGGTCGATGGTGATGCGCAGCTCGGGCTTGTTGAACTTCAGGTCGGCGTCGACGAAGGTGAAGGTCGGCTCCCGGCGGGCGGCCTCCAGGAAGCGCGGCAGCGTCTCGCGCAGCTTCTCGAAGCTGGGGGCCAGCAGGACGTACTGCACCGGCAGCCCGCCGCGCCGGTCGCCCAGGCTCTGCGGCTCGGAGACGAACGTGCGGGCGCGCGTCATCTGGTTGACGCGGGCCGTGAGCGCCTCGGCGATCTCCGTCTGGGACCGCGCCCGCTCCTCCGCCGGGGGCAGGATGAGGAAGGCAAAGCCCGAGTTGACCGACGAGGCGGCGCCGAAGCCCGGCGACGTCACCGAGATGATGGCCTCGGCTTCGGGCACCTCCGCCTGGATCGTCCGGATGAGGTCGTCCATGTAGGCATCCATGTACTCGTACGTGGCGCCCTCCGGGGCCGTGGCGAAGAGCCGGATACGGCCCCGGTCTTCTTTCGGGGCCAGCTCCTGCGGCAGGCTGGTGAAGAACAGGTAGACCAGGGCGAAGCACGCCGCGATGACGGGCAGGGCCAGCCACCGCCGCCGCAGGAAGGCGTCGAGCGAGCGGGTGTAGCGGCGGTTGAGTTGCACGAAGAACGGCTCCGTCTTCCGGTAGAACCACGAGTGGTGCGCGTGCGGCTTGAGCAGGCGCGTGCTCAGCATCGGCGTCAGCGTCAGCGCCACGAACGACGAGATGACGACGGCCCCGCCGAGCACCACCCCGAACTCGCGGAAGAGCCGCCCGGTCAGCCCGCCCAGAAACAGGATCGGCAGGAAGACGGACACGAGCGCCAGCGTCGTGGCGATCACGGCGAAGAAGATCTCGCGCGTGCCCGTGATGCCCGCCTCCAGCGGCGGCTTGCCCGCCTCGATCTTGGCGTAGATGTTCTCGAGCACCACGATGGCGTCGTCCACCACCAGCCCGATGGCCAGCACGAGCCCCAGCAGGGTCAGCACGTTGATCGAGAAGCCGGCCACGTACATGATGAAGAAGGCGCCGACGAGCGAGACCGGGATGACGAGCACCGGGATGAGGGTGGTGCGCACGTCGCGCAGGAACAGGAAGATGATGAGCACCACCAGGACCAGCGCCAGGAAGATCGTCTGCTGCACCTCGGTGACGGAGTCGCGGATGTAGTCGGTCACGTCGAAGCCGATGCCGAGCTCGATGTCCGGCGGCAGGTCCCGGGCGATCTGGTCGACGCGGCGGTAGAACTCGTCGGCGATGGCGATGTAGTTGGCGCCGGGCTGGGGCTGGAGCACCACGCCGACCATCGGGATGCCGTCCCGCTTGAGGACGGTGCGTTCGTTGAGCGGGCCCAGCTCGGCCCGGCCCACGTCGCGCAGGCGGACGATCTGCCCCTGGTTTTCCTTCAGGATGAGGTTGTTGAACGCCTCCGGGTCTTCGAGGCGGCTCATGGTGCGGATCGTCAGCTCTACCTGATCCCCCTCGATGCGGCCCGAGGGCAACTCCACGTTCTCACGCTGGAGGGCGTTGCGCACGTCGAGCGGGGAGAGCCGGTAGGCGGCCAGGCGCTGCGGGTCCAGCCAGATCCGCATGGCGTATTCCTTCTCGCCCCAGATCTGCACGGCGCTGACGCCGGGGATCGTCTGCAGACGCTCCTTGAAAACCTCGTCGGCGAAGCGGGAGAGCTCAAGCAGGTTGCGCCGGTCGCTCCGAATGTTGAGGAAAACGATAGGCTGAGCGTCCGCATCGGCCTTGGAGACGACGGGTGGCTCGGCATCCGGCGGCAGGTTGTTCATCGCCCGCGAGACGCGGTCGCGCACGTCGTTGGCGGCCCGCTCGAGGTCCACGTCCAGGTTGAATTCCACCGTGAGCGTGCTGCGGCCCTCGCGGCTGACCGACGTCAGCGTACGGATGCCGTCGACGCCGTTGACGGACTCCTCCAGCGGCTCGGTGATCTGTGACTCGATGACGTCGGCGTTGGCGCCCGGGTAGCTGGTGCTGACGCTGATGATCGGCGGGTCCACGGCCGGGTACTCGCGCACGCCCAGGAAGGTGAAGCCGATGAGGCCGAAGAGCAGGATGGCCACGGACATCACGATGGCCAGGACGGGGCGGCGGATGCTCAGCGAATAGAGGCTCATGGCGCGGGAGGGCTGGAGGAAAGCGGGCGGCGCGGCTCACTCGGTGCCCGGGGCGGCCAGGTCGAACCCGGCCAGCTCGACCGGCAGGCCGGAGCGGAGCTGCAACAGCCCGGACGTGATGACGGTGTCGCCGGGGGCCAGCCCGGCCACCACCTGCACCTGGTCCTCCAGGCGCAGGCCGGTCTCGACCGGCTGTTCGACGGCGCGTCCGGCGCGGTAGACGAAGACCTGCTTGCCGCCCAGCACGGGAATGACGGCGATGGCCGGCACGGTCAGCGCGTCGGGGATCTCCTCGAAGACGACTTCGACGCGGGCGAAGGCGCCGGGCAGCAGCCGGCCCTGCGGGTTGGCGGCGCGGGCCCGCAGGCGCAGCGTCCGCGTGGCGGCGTCGATGCGGGGCTCGTAGGCATAGATACGCCCCTCGAACGTGCCCTCGACGCCCTCGACGGTGAAGGCGATCCGGTTGCCGACGCGGACGCGGTGGGCATGCCGCTCGGGGATGGAGAACTCGAGCTTCACCGTGCCGATGTCCTGCAACGTGGCGATCCGGGTGCTCGGGCTGATGTAGCTGCCCTCGCTCACGTAGCGCAGCCCGATGAGTCCGTCGAAGGGGGCCCGTAGCTCCGTCCGGGCGATCTGGGCCTCGATCAGGGCGACGGCGGCCCGCTGCACGTCCCGCTCGTTCACCGTGGCGTCGTACGTCTCCTGGCTGATGCCCTGCTTCTCGAGCAGTTGCCGCTGCCGCTGCACCCGGTCCTCGGCCAGCCGGAGGCGGAGCCGGGCCTGCTGGAGCTGGGCCTGCAACTCCTGGTCGTTCACCTTCAGGAGCAACTCGCCGGCCTGCACGCGGCGGCCCTCCTCGATGGCCAGGTGCACGATCCGGCCCGTGGCCTCACTCCGCAACTCGACCTCCTCGTTGGCCAGGATCGTGCCCGTGGTCACGAGCCGGTCCTGCAACGGCTGCGGCTCGACGACGACGGCTTCGACGCGGAGGGGGGCCTGGTTACCGGCCGCGGGCTGGGTAGCGCCGGCCGCCGGCGTGCCGCCGCGCAGCTTCGGCCAGGCCAGCAGCGCCACGACGACCAGCAGACCGGCACCGATCAGGATGCGTTTGATCACGTTGAACGGTCGGGAAAGGGGTGAGCAGAGAACCTCGTGAACGGGCGGTGCGGGAAATACGGCGACGCCCGCCAAAAGTTTGTCTTGCACGGGGCGAACTGCATCGGCACCTCTTCGAACTGCATGCCCCTGTTGCCGGCTGCATCTTGCGGGGGCGTTGGCGGATTCCGTGTCCCGCACTGGAAAAAAGGGCACGAAACCGCGACCGGCCCATACAAGCCGGCGGGAGAAGCCGTATTTTGTCCGGAAAAAGAAAAAAAGACCGGTATGCGACCCGAGCCTCTGGTTTACGTCACGATCGCGCACCTGTACGAAGATCTGTGTCGCAGCCTGGACATGCTGCGCCGGGATGACTCGGCGGTGCGGCGGTCGCGGGCCGTGGTGGAGCGGGCCCTGGCCGATGGCGGGACGTACTACGGCATCAACACCGGCTTCGGCAAGCTGGCCCGGGTGCGCATCCCGGCGGATCAGCAGGCCCGGCTCCAGCGCAACCTGCTCCTGAGCCATGCCGTCGGGGTGGGCGAGCCGATCCCGCGCGACGTCACCCGCCTCATGCTGCACCTGAAGATCCACGCGCTGGGGCTCGGCTATTCGGGCGTTTCGCCGGAGACGTTCCACCGGCTGTTGCTCTTCGCCGAAAAGGACTGGGTGCCGGTAGTGCCGAGCAAGGGCAGCGTCGGTGCCTCGGGCGACCTGGCGCCGCTGGCGCACCTGGCGCTGCCCCTCCTGGGCCTGGGGGCCTTCTGGCGTCCCGACGGGGCGGGCACGGTGCCCGCCGCCGACGTGCTCGCGGCGCACGGCCTCGCTCCCATCGACCTCCAGCCAAAGGACGGGCTGGCTCTCATCAACGGGACGCAGATGATGAGCGCCTACGGAGCCTACGTGCTGGAGAAGGGGAGCCGGCTCGTCCGCACGGCCGACCTGCTGGCGGCCATGAGCCTGGAAGCCCTGCAGGGAAGCATCAAGCCGTTCGATGCCCGCATCCAGGCCGTCCGTCCCCATCCCGGGCAGGCCCGCGTGGCCGAGAACGTCCGGCACCTGCTCGAAGGCAGCGAGATCCTGGAATCGCACCGCGACTGCGGGAAGGTGCAGGACCCCTACTGCCTGCGGTGCGTGCCCCAGGTGCACGGCGCCGGCCGCGACGCGCTCGCCTATGCCACGCGCGTCGTCGAGACGGAGATCAACGCCGTCACGGACAACCCGCTGGTCTTCGAGGACGGCGACATCCTCAGCGGCGGCAACTTCCACGGGCAGCCGCTGGCCCTGGCCCTCGACGTCGCCGCGATGGCGCTGGCCGAGCTGGCTTCCATCTCCGAACGCCGCATCTACCTGCTCCTCGAAGGACACGACGGCCTGCCGACCCTCCTCATGCGCGAGACGGGCCTCAACTCGGGCTTCATGATTCCCCAGTACACCGCCGCCGCCCTCGTCTCGGAGAACAAGGTGCTCTGCCACCCCGCCTCCGTGGATTCGATCCCCACGAGCCTGGGGCAGGAAGACCACGTCAGCATGGGCTCGATCAGCGCCCTCAAGCTGGTGAACGTGCTGCGCAACCTGGAACACGTGCTGGCCATCGAACTGCTCACCGCCGCGCAGGCGCTCGACTACCGGTTGCCCCTTCGGCCCGGTCGCGGCGTGGAGGCGGCCCATCGCTACGTGCGCCGCCTCATCCCCCATCGCGAGGCCGACTACCTCTTCCAGGAAGACCTGCTCCCATGCCTCGACCTGATCCGCACCGACGCCCTCCTCGATGCCGTCGCCGAAGAAGGCTGTGTGCTGGCTTGACGTTTAAAAAACGGGGGTGACGGGTTCCGCATTCCCGGCCTGAAACGTGGAACACGCTTGCTTTCCTTTCAACGTGGAGCGACGGACATGCCTTTGAAACGTCTCGTCAACGCCGGCCTCCTGTATACGTGCGCTGCGCCGGGCGGGCAGGCGGCCGTGCATCCGGTCCCGCGCGGTACGCTCGTGTGGGAGGGCGAGGTGATCCGCTGGGTGGGGCCGGAGGCGGACCTGCCGGCGGCTTTCGCCGGAGCCGAGCCGGTCGATGCCGGCGGGGCGATGGTGATCCCCGGTCTCATCGACTGTCATACCCACCTGGCCTTCGGGGGCTGGCGGGCCGGCGAGTTCGAGCAGCGCATCCTGGGAGCGGGCTACCGTGAGATCGCCCGTGCCGGGGGGGGCATCGCCGCCACGGTGCGGCACACGCGAGCGGCCTCCGAAGAGGCCCTGTTTGCGCGCTGCCTGGACTTTCTTCGCGAGATGGCCCGCCTGGGGGTGACGACCGTCGAGTGCAAGAGTGGCTACGGGCTCACCGTCGAGGATGAGTTGAAGACGCTGCGGGTGTACCGGCGCCTGGCCGGGGCACAGCCCGTGGGGATCGTGCCCACGCTGCTGGGGGCGCACGTCGTCCCGCCCGAGTTTGCGAACGACCGGGCGGGCTACCTGCACCTGCTGTGCGACGAGCTGATCCCCCGCGTGGCCGCCGAACGGCTGGCCGTCTTCGCCGACGTGTTCGTCGAGGAGACCGCTTTCCGGCCGGAGGAGGCGCGGCGCTACCTGGCGGCGGCCCGCCGGCACGGGCTGGAGGCCAGACTCCACGTCGACCAGCTCGGCGACGACGGCGGCGCGCGCCTGGCCGCCGAGGTGGGGGCCGTCTCGGCCGACCACCTCGAGTACACCGGCGACGACGGCATCCGGGCCCTGGCCCGGGCCGGGGTGGTGGCCGTGGCCCTGCCGCTGGCCACCCTCTACCTGGGGCAGCGGCCCATGGCGGCCCGCCGCTTCGTCGAGGCCGGCGTGCCCGTGGCCGTGGCGACGGACTTCAACCCGGGCACGGCCCCCAGCTACCACCTGCCGCTGGCCCTCACGCTGGCCTGCACGCTGAACCGCCTGACGCCTGCCGAAGCCCTCAAGGGCGCCACCTGCTACGCCGCCCGGGCAATCCGGCAGGAACGGCGCCTCGGCTCACTCGAACCCGGCAAACGGGCGGACTTCGTCCTCCTCGACGCGCCGGACGTCAACTACTGGCTCTATCACTTTCGCCCGAACGCCGCGCTGGCGACGTTTCTGCGGGGACGGCCGCTTTCCACCGGGGCAGCGTCACCGTGAAGGTGCTGCCCGCCCCTGCCTCCGAGGTCACCGTCACCTGCCCGTCCATCATCTCGACGGCCTTCTTCACGATGGCCAGCCCGATACCGGTGCCCGGATATTCCTCCCGGCCGTGCAGGCGGTGGAAAACCTGGAAGATCTGCGTGTGAAACGCCGCCGGGATGCCGATACCGTTGTCCACCACATGGACGAGCACCTGACCGGACGTCGTTTCGGATCGGATGGTGATCTCGGGAGGGATGCCCTGCCGGTGATAGGTCAGTGCGTTTTCCATCAGGTTCAGGAATACCTGTTGCAGCAGGGTCGGGTCGCCTTTGACCACCGGCAGGTCGTCCGGCCGGTCGAGACGGGCGTCGAGCGCTTGCAGGCGCGGCGCCAGGGTTTTTTCGACCTGGTCGAAGACCCGTGCGAGCGGCACCGGCTCGCGGCCGACGGCCTTGCGGCCGAGGCGGGCGTAGGCCAGCAGGTCTTCGATGAGCTGTTCCATCCGCTCGCTGGCTTCGAGGATGTGGTTGAGGAAATGGCGGGTCTGTTCGTCGTGGGGATGACGGGCCAGGAGGTCGGCGAAGCTGCGGATGGCCCGGAGCGGAGCCCGCAGGTCGTGGGAGACGGAATAGCTGAAGGCCTGGAGTTCCCGGTTGGCGGCCTCCAGGCGGGCGGCGCGGCGCTGGAGGTCCCGGTTGAGGCGGCGGATCTGCTCCTCGGCTTGTTTGCGTTCGGTGATGTCCCGGCCGACGGCCTGGTATTCGACGATGCGCCCCTGCTCGTCGCAGAGCGCGCGGTGCGTCCAGAGGTGCCAGCGCACGTCGCCGCCGGGTCGTATGATGCGCAGCTCGACCGTGCGCACCGGGGAGGCACAGTTCAGGTCGTCGAGGTTCTGTGCCAGCAGGTGCTGGTCCTCGGGCGGGATCTCGGGGATGAAGGTCGAGCCTACGATCTCGTCCACGGTGCGCCCGAAGTAGCGGGCATAGGCCGCGTTGGCGAACGTCGTGACGCCTTCCGGCGTGAAGCGGCAGATGAGCTCGGTCTGGTCCTCGACGATGGCGCGGTACCGGGCCTCACTCAAGCGGAGCGCGTGCTCGGTGCGCCGGCGCTCGGCGATCTCTTCTTCGAGCCGGGCGATGGTGTGTTCGAGCTCGGCCGTGCGCTCGGCGACGCGCTGCTCGAGCTCGGCGTTGAGGCGGCGGATCTCCTCCTCGATCTTTTTCTGCTCCGTGATGTCCACCACCCCCGCGATGGCGCCGGTATAGCGCCCCTGTGCGTCGAGGATCGGCGCCGTCGCCATCAGGGTGTGGATGCGCCGGCCGTCGCGGTGCATCAGTTCGAACGTATGGAGTTCCTTGATGCCCTGTTGTCGTCGCTCCAGGTTGTGCATGGCGATGGCCTTTCCCTGTTCGTCCATGAAGTCGAACAGGTGGCGCCCGAGCATCTCGGCCGGGGTGTAACCGAGCATGTGCGCCATGCTGGGGTTGACGAACGTGGTGACGGCCCCGGCATCGATCACCCAGATCCCTTCCTGGGCCAGCTCGACGAGTTGCCGGTATTTGCGCTCGCTCTCGCGCAGGGCCTGCTCGGCCTGCTTCCGCTCGGTGATGTCACGGATCAGTCCCAGGGCTTCGTCGTTTCCGACGGGTACCAGGCGGGCCTCGAAATAGCGGAGTGCGTGGCCGGCGCGGTCCGGCAGTTCGTATTCGAAGACCTGTCCCGTTCCCGTCGCCAGGGTCTGTTCGAGGAAGTGCTGGGCCCGGGTGGCCAGGCTCGGCGGCAGCACGTCCTGCTGGCGCTTGCCGAGCAACTCCTCGGGCGGGATCAGCGGCTCGATCTCTTTGGAGGGGATGTATTCCAGATAGCGCCCTGTCCGGTCGAGCCGGAACATCATGTCCGGTACGGCTTCGAGCAGGGCGCGCAGGTGGGTTTCACGCTCGCGCAGGGCCTTTTCGCTTTCTCGAAGGCGTTCGAAGGCCTTTTGGAGGGCGTGGGAGGAGAGTTCGAGCAGCAGGGCCGTGATGAAGAAGTACAGGGAAACGATGAACCACGAGGTGTAGGTCGTGTCGGGTTGCCGGGAGGCGGGAAGCAGGTCCGCCCGGTCCAGCCAGGTCAGCGCCAGCCCGGCGAGGGCGGCCGCGCCGGCCACCTTCAGGGCGCCGCCCCGGCGCAGCACCAGCCCGGCCATGATGATCAGCAGGAAAAAGCCGTAATACGGCGCCGTGTGGATGCCGCCCCCCAGCACACTGCCGGCAAGGAAGAGAGCGCCCAGGCCGGTGATGAAGGCCACCGCCGACGACCGCACGTACCCGCGCCGCACGGTGTAGAGCAACCCGATCATGAGCAGGGTGGCCAGCCCGGCAAGCAGGTAGCGGGGCAGATCGGGGGGAATGATCCGGAGCGCGAGCAACAGCCCGTAGAGACCCATGCCACCGAGCGAGATCAGCAACGTCAGGTACAGCACATAGGCCTCGCGCGACGGGCCTTCCCGCGCAGACAGCGGCAGGGTTGTCAGGGTGTGGAGCCAGGCAGGCGTCACGGTCACCTCGTCTTCGAAAAAAAAGCGCCGGAACGGGCTTCATTATAGGATCTGCCCCCGTATTTTGCGACGAGAAAAAAAGGATCTTTCGAGACGGGCATGCACGTCAAGATTTTCACCACCGGTGGTACCATCGACAAGGTGTATTTCGACGCGAAGAGCGACTACGTCGTCGGGGAGCCGCAGATCATCGAGATTCTGCGCCAGGCCAACGTGACGGTGCACTACGAAGTGGAGACGCTCTTTCGCAAGGACAGCCTGGATTTGACCGACGCCGACCGGGCGGTGATCGTGGAGCGGGTGCGCCACGAGCCGGCCCGGCACGTGCTCATCACGCACGGCACCGACACGATGATCGAGACGGCTCGTGCGCTCCGGTCGGTTCCGGGCAAGACGATCGTGCTGGTGGGTTCGCTCAGCCCGGCCCGCTTCAAGCACACCGACGCCGAGTTCAACATCGGTTTCGCGATGGCGACGGTGCAGGCCATGCCCGAGGGGGTCTACATTGCGATGAACGGCCGCATCTTCGACCCGGAGCGGGTGCGGAAGAACCGGGCGATGAACCGGTTCGAGCCGGCGTGAGCCGACCCCGGGCAGGGAGGACCGGGAACGATTCGGGCGGCCTCCGGTATGCGCCTGCGTCTGCACGGCGTGTGGAGAAGGAGGAGGCCATGCAACATCTCCAGCACCTCGCGGCCGGAGACGGCCGCAACGACATCCCGACGGCACCGTTTCTGCGGCTCGAACCGGTGCATCTCGGACATGCGCCCGCCATTCAACGCCTGGCCGCCGACCCCGCCGTCACGGCGACGACCAACCTGCCGGAACCCTACCCGCCCGACGGGGCGCTGCACTGGATTCGCTACCTGTTGCCCAAGCGGCAGGCCGGGGTCGAATACGCGTTCGTCCTGCTCGATGCCCGGGACGAGGTCGTCGGCGTCAACGGGTTCGTGGAGGTCCGGCGGGAGGAAGGATGGGCCGAGCTGGGCTACTGGATCGGGCGTCCCTACTGGGGGCGCGGCTATGCCACCGCCGGCGGCCGTCTCCTCCTGAACTTCGGATTTGGAGAGCTGGGACTGCATAGCGTCGTCGCGCGGCCGCTCGTGCGCAACCGTGCCTCCTGCCGTGTGCTCGAAAAGCTCGGGTTTCGCTTCGTGGAAACCCAGCGCAACGTCTTCCCGAAGTTCCACCCGGACGACCTGCTGGCCGTCTACGAGATGACGGCTGGGGAATGGGCCGCGTTGCCGTGAGCCGGACGGTATGGACGCCGCTTGCTACCGTGAGATGGCCGCCCTGGAGGATCACCACTGGTGGTTCGTGGCCCGGCGGCGCATCCTGGCGACGGTGCTCGACGGGCTGGACCTGCCGGCGCACGCCACGGTGCTGGAGGTCGGCTGCGGCACGGGGGGCAACCTGCCCCTGCTGGCCCGTTACGGGTCTCTCTACGCCTGCGAGCCTGCACCCGAGGCCCTTGCCCTTGCCGCCGCCCGCGGGCTGGCCCGCGTGGCTCCGGGCCGCCTGCCGGACGGCCTGCCCTTCGGCGACACGACGTTCGACCTCATCGCCCTGCTCGACGTGCTCGAACACGTCCGTGAGGACACGGCCGGCCTGGCGGCGCTGTATGCCCGGCTTCGCCCCGGCGGATGGCTGCTGCTCACCGTCCCGGCCTACGGGTTCCTCTGGAGTGCGCACGACGAGGTCAACCACCACGTGCGCCGGTATACCCGCCGCGAGCTCGTGCGGAAACTCCGGCAGGCGGGCTTTCGGGTGTGCCATGCCACGTACTTCAACACGGTGCTTTTTCCGGCCGTGGCCGGCCTGCGACTGGCCGGGCGACTGCTCGGCCGCACCGGCAGCGACCTGACCCTGCCCGGCCCGCGTCTCAACGGGATGCTGGTACGAATCTTTGCCGCCGAACGCCACCTGGTGTCCCGCCGGCGGATGCCCTTCGGCGTCTCCATCCTGGCGCTGGGCCGGCGCCCGTAGCGTGACCGGACCCGGCGGCACCGACCACGTAGCGCGCCGGGTTGCGGATCCCCCGTTCCGGGCGGTCGCCCTCCGAACAGGGAAACGGGCAACCGGGAACCCGGAATCTGCACCGGCAATCCCAGACCTCCTCCGAACGTTCAACGGGCCGGGGCAACCTGAGGCCGGGTGGGCACGTATGGGCCGCGCCGGCTGCCGGTGCCGCATGCCGGCCGCGAGACAACGCGCAAGACAGGACGACGCAAGATTCATGGCGGGGCAAGACGGCTTCGGGGAGCTGCTCGTGGCACAGGCCCGGGCGGGAGACGAACGCGCGCGATCGGTGCTGCTCGAGCGCCTGGAGCCTATCCTCCGGGCCTTCTTCATCAAGCGCATCGGCGTGCGACCCGAAGTGGACGACCTCGTGCAGAACACCCTCGTGCGGGTGCACACCGGCCTGGCCGACCTCAAGGATCCGGCCCGGCTGAAAGCCTTCGCCATGAAGGCCGCCCTGTTCGAACTGCAGGACCTGTACCGGGGACGCTATGGCACCAGGGAATATCTCTTCGCGCCGGATGCCGCACCGGAACCGGACCCGCAACACGGCCCGGACGGCGCCGGCGTGGATCTCGAGCGGGCGCTGGCGGTGCTGACACCCCGTGCGCGCCGCATCATCGAACTGCGCGAATATGGATACCGGTACGAGGAAATCGCGCAAATGATCGGTTCCACGGAGGCGGCCATCAAGATGCAGGTCAAGCGGGCGTTCGAGAAGATGCGGAACGTTCTCGCGACGGTGCTCGTGGCCGGGCTTCTTGCCCTGCTCGGGGGCTAGCGGCAGGGACCGCTCTCGTGCGGGTGCGGGGGGGAATCCGTTGCCGGGGAGGTGTCCTGCGCCGTTACTTTTACGGGTGTGCGGGCGGCTACTCCGAAGGGCCACTTCAGGCCGGTTGGCTTTGCCTTGCTTTTGATGAGGATGCGTTCGATGAAGCAGGAGTTCGATCCAACGCTTTTTGACGAAGCCCTGACGCCGGAAGCGCGGCGGGCGTTGCAGGCGGTGCTGGACGAGGATCCGGCGCTGGCGGCAGCCTTCGAGCGCTGGCGGCGCGTGCGGATCGCCCTGCGTGCGCACCTGGAGGCCCGGGTCCCCGACCGTCATCTGCTCGTCCTCTACGCGCTGGCTCGTGGCGGGCGCGCCGACGTGCTGGAGCCCGGGGAGCGTGCGGCCCTCGAGGCGGCCCGGGAAGACCTCGACCGGGCGCTGGCAGCCCATCCGGCCCTGCACGACGTCATCCGCCGCATCCAGGCCGACGCAGACGCTTTTGAGGCGGTATGGGAGGCCCGGTCCGCTCCGGCCCGGCCGCGCAGGGCTGCGCGCGGTCCTGCGGAGCGCCCGGCCCGGCCGCCCCGTCGCCGCACCGTGCAGCGCTGGTCCTGGCGGGTTGGCGCCGTGGCAGCCGTCACCCTCTTTGCGGTGGTGCTCACGCTGCTGGTGCAACGCGAGCGTGGGATGGTCACCCTCCGCACCGGCCCCGGTGAGGTGCGTCTGGTCGAACTGGCCGGCGGCTCGACGGTCCGGCTGATGGGGGGCTCGGAGTTGACCTATGCCGACCCGACCCGCGGGGGGCCGCCGCATCGCCGGGCCCGGCTGCGGGGCCGCGCCTTCTTCGACATCGCACCGGATGGAGAGGGCTTCACGGTCGAGACGCCGGTGGCGCTGGCCACGGTGCTGGGGACGCGCTTCGGCGTGCAGGCCGGCGAGGCCGAAACCGAGGTGGTCCTCGTGACCGGACGCCTGGCCCTGGCGCCCCGGTCGGTGCAGGAACGCCTGGTGGTGCTCGAGCCGGGCCAGATGAGCCGGGTGGCCGCCGGCGCCCTTCCCTCCACCCCCGTTCCCGTCGACCTGACCGCGGCGCTCGACTGGACGGGGCTCTTCCTCTTTCGCGCCACGCCCCTTCCCGAGGTCCTCGAGCGGCTGAGTGATCACTACGGCGTCCCGGTGACGCATGCACCGGCACTGGCCGGAGAAGCCATCAGCGGCACGTTCGAACAGGACCAGGCCCTTCCCGAAATCCTGGAGACCCTTGCGGCCGCCCTCGGCGCCGAGGTGCGCCCCGCCGGCAACGGGTGGCGGCTGGAACGCTGAACCCGGAAACCCCGTGCCCGGGTGCGGGTAGGTAACCTCCGTTCGTGCCCGATGCCCGCTGGGCGGTCGGGAGCGGATGCGACGGGGGGAAACCGGCTCCGGGATGTGGTGTGCGCTGTGGCCCCTGCCGTCGTTCCCTGGCTTATCCTTCAGCTTTTCGGCCTTTTTCCGGCATGGGGCGGTGCGTGCTCTTCTTCGGCATCCTGCTCACCGGATGGCTGGGCGGGCCGTGCACCGCGTCGGCCCAGACCATCCGCCTGGACGGGCGCGCGCGGTCGCTGGCGGCAGCGCTGGAGCTGTTGCGTGAGGAAGCCGGGGTGGATGTGGTTTATGCCGAGCGGATGGTGGCGGACCGGATGACCACCTGCCGGTATGCCGGGAAAGATCCGGCCGCTGCGCTGGCGTGCCTGTTGCAGGGAACCGGGTTGCGGGCCGAGCGGGTGCGGGCAAGGCAATACGTGCTCATAGAAGAACCGGCCGCCGCCACGTCCACATTGCGACGGGAGACGCTCTCGGGCTTCGTCGTCGACGCGGAGACGGGCGAGGCGCTGCCGGGGGCACACGTCTACCTGGTCGAGCAGGGGCTGGGGGCTACCACGAACGGGGCCGGCTATTTCGCCTTGCCTGTGCCGGGCCCGGCCTCGCACCGCGTGCGTGTCAGCTACCTGGGCTATCAGGCCGTGGATACGGTGCTGGCGCTGCCCGCCCGGGCCGTCACCGTAGCCCTGCAGCCGGCCGCGCTCCCGGGCGAGGAGGTGGTGGTGGAAGGCACGCACCACCCGGCCGGAGACGCCGCCGGTACGCCGGGGGTGGTGGCCGTGCCCGTCAGCCGCCTCGAAGAGCTGCCGGCTTCGCTCGGCGGGCAGGACCTCTTTCAGGCCCTCGAGTGGATGCCCGGCGTCCAGCGAGCCGGCGAGGTGACCGGCGGCCTCATCGTCCGCGGCAGCGGGCCGGACCAGAACCTCTACCTCCTCGACGGGGCCCCCGTATACCACCCCTGGCACGCCTTCAGCCTCATCTCGACGTTCCAGACGGACACCTTCAAGGACATCCGGCTCTACCAGGGCGCCTTCCCGGCCGAGCATGGCGGGCGCCTCTCGGCCGTGCTCGACGCCGAACTCAAGGACGGAAGCCGCACCCAGCCGCACCTGCTGGCCGCCCTGAACGCCCTGAATGCCCGCTTCGTCGTCGAAAGCCCCATCACGCCGAACAGCTCGTTCATGCTTTCCGGGCGCCGCTCCTACATCGACAAGCTCATCGGGCGTGAGCATCCCGTCGAAGACGAGGCCGGCCGGCGGGATACCCTCCGCACAGGCTACTATTTCTACGACTGGAGCGCCAAGCTCCTGGTGCGTCCCGGTGCCCGGAGTCGCCTCACCCTCAGCTACTACCGGGGCCGGGACGTCGTCGACCTGCGCCTGCCCTTCGACGTCTCGCTCGACTTTTCGTCCTGGCTGCGTCCGGCCGACCTCTTCTTCGAGATCGATCAGCAGTGGGGCAAC
The DNA here is from genome assembly GCF_011682235.2 of Rhodocaloribacter litoris. Taxonomy (NCBI): domain Bacteria; kingdom Pseudomonadati; phylum Rhodothermota; class Rhodothermia; order Rhodothermales; family Rhodothermaceae; genus Rhodocaloribacter; species Rhodocaloribacter litoris. Next base: position 3,235,426 of record NZ_CP076718.1, read on the forward strand.
ACCCTCTATAGCCTCCGGTATCAATCCCTGGCCTCGGATCGTCTCTTTCTGACGGTTACGGGGTATGATGCCGAATATGCGGCGAGCGAGGGCACCGTCCTGCAGCCGACGAGCAGCGCTTCCGTCGTATCGCGCTACGGTGTACGCCTGCGCGACCTCGGGCTGAAGGTGGACGTGGACTACTACCACACGCTTCGCCATCAGCTACGGGCGGGGGTGCAGGTGGTGCACCGGCGCTTCCGCAGCGACCTCCACGCGGTGCTGCAGCGTTCCCGGGCCGCCATCGACACGGTGGCACAGGCCGGCCGGCTGAGCGATGTGGAACTGGCGGCCTATGTGCAGGAGGTGTGGCAACCCACGCCGCGCTGGCGAATCCAGCCGGGGCTCCGGCTGAGCTATTTCAGCGGGGGAAACTACGTGCGCCTGAGCCCGCGCCTGAGCCTGCAGTATGCGGTGCATCCCGAACGGCTGATCCTGCGCGCGGCCGCCGGTACGCAGGTGCAGTACCTCCACCGCCTGCGCGATCGCTTCTCGTTCCTTTACGACCTGGTTTCGAGCCGGTGGATCCCTGCCGGCGAACGGGTGCATCCGTCGCGCGGCGCCCAGGTGAGCGTCGGCGCCGAGAGCCGCCTGCGCCCGTGGCTGGCGCTGACGGTGGAGGGGTACTGGCGGGGCGCGCGCAACGTCCTGTTGCCCGAAGACGTGTTTCAGGACAAGGACGGGCTGGAAGGGCCGGGCATCGACGTGGGGGCGCTGCTGGGGCAGTACGTGCCGGGCTATGCCTATGCCTACGGTGCAGAACTGACGGCGCAGCTGGTGCACGGGCCCTGGCACGTGCTGCTGAGCCACACGGCCGCCCGTGCCTTCAACCGGGCCCGCGATGAGGCCGCGCGTTATCCGTCCGACTACGACGTGCCCGCCTCTCTGCGTACCGTCGTGCAGTGGGAGCGGGGACGATGGCGGGCTTCGGTCGCCTCGGTCTGGCGGAGCGGCTACCCGTTGACGGTCCCCGTGGCCCGTTACGTGCTCCGTGGCCCGCTCGACGACGAGCCCACCCCGTATCTCTACCGTCCCCGGGTCAACAACGGCCGCCTGCCGCCCTACCTCCGCTTCGACGTGACGCTCGGCTACCGCTTCTCCTGGCTGGGCGCCCGGTGGCACGCCGAGGTGCACGTGTACAACCTCACGAACCGGCGCAACGTCATCGACCGGACGTATGACCCGGCCCAGGAGGTGGTGCGCGGCCAGGATCGGTACGGCCTGCCCCTCCTTCCCCTGTTCGAATTCCGGATGGAACTGTGACGCGCCGCCCGGTCATAGGACCCCTCGGGTGCGGGCTGCTGCTGGGCCTGCTCATCCTGGCGCTCGGCCGGTGCGATACCGTCGAGCCCGTGGAGGACGAGCGCGTGGTGATCGAGGCCTTCTTCGATGCAGGCCGGCCGCTGCCGCCGCTGACGCTCCGGCGCACCGGACCGCTCTCGGCCCCCTACCTGCCGGGCGAGGCCACCGCCATCACCGATGCCGGGGTGGTCCTCGAACTCGACGGGCAAACCATCCCGTACCGCCCCGACCCCGAGCATCCAGGGCGATACGTGCCGGCCGGAGGACCGGCCGTGGTGCCGCCACGGGCTGGCTTCGCCCTCACGGTGCAGTGGGCGCACCAGGTCGCCCGGGCCACGGGGACCATCCCGCCACCCGTCGCCCTGGACACCGTCGAGGTGTACGTGCCGGAGCGGCCCGTGCAGGCCGTCCTGCTCGATTCGCTTTTTCTGGGTGTCGACTCACTCAACGTCGGGGCGCGCGAAGGTTTTATCTATCCGGTCGAAGTCACCCTCCGCTGGCACGTCGACTTTGACGAGATCGGGCCGGACAGCCTCTACTGGGTGGAAACCCGTCTCCAGCCCCGTACCGCCTTTTCGTCGACCCTCATCGACTTCTTCCTGCTTCCGGAAGAGATTCTCAGGGAACGCACATTGCCGCGCGACGGGCAGGGACGTCGCGTCTGGACGGGCGTCTACGCCGTCCCCGTCGAGGCGGAGGACGTGCCGCTGCCGCTGCATGACCTGCGGGTGGCTCTGCTGCGCAGCGGTCAGGACTACGCCCGCTTCGCCACCACCCGCGACGCCCCCGAACGCCGGGAACCCCGCTCCAACGTTACCGGGGGGCTCGGCATCGCAGCGGGCATCTCGGTCGATTCACTCCGTCTCCGCCTCGGGCCGGGCAGCGGCCTGCACGGGAACCCGCTCGCCGGGTCGTCGTCCTCCCTCCGGCCACACCGTGCACCGAGGAAGGCGCCATGACCGAGATCGACCCGCCGGTACGAACCATCACCCGCCTCGCGACGCAGCAGAAAGACCCCGACCGCGTCTCCGTTTTTCTCGACGGGGCCTTTGCGTTCGGCCTGCACGCGGAAGTGGTGGCGTCGTTCGGGCTGGCGAAGGGGCAAACGCTCACCGAAGACGACTGTGCCCGGCTGGTGGAGGCGGACGCCGTGCTGCGGGCCAGGGCCGTCGCCTTCGACTACCTGGCCCACCGGGCGCGCACCGAGGCCGAAGTCCGGCGCCGGCTGGTCCGCAAGGGCTTCGCGCCGGGTGTGGCGGAGGAGGTCATTGCCCGGTTGCGGGCCCTCGGGTATCTCGACGATGCCGCCTATGCGCGGGCCTACGCCCGGAGCCGGTTCGCCGCCCGCGGCTATGGCCCGCAGCGCCTCCGCGCCGAACTGCTCCGCCGGGGGGTGGAGCCGGCCCTCGTCGAGGAGGCCCTGGCGGACTTCGCCGACGAGGCGGCCTTCCTGGAGGAGGCACGCCGCCACGCGCGCCGGCGATGGCCGCGCCTGGCCGGGGAACCCGATGCCCGCAAACGCCGGAGAAAACTGGCGGACTACCTCACCCGGCGGGGCTTCTCGTTCGACGTCGTCCGCCAGGTGGTGGAGGAACTGGAGCGCGAGGCAGGCGCAACATGAGGCAGCCGACCCCAGCGACGCAGCACGAGGGGCCCGCCCGGGCCCCCGTACCGGACGGCAGCGCCCCGGGCCGGTCCACGCTCGACCGGGCGCTGCGCCTCCTGCCGGTCGTGCTCGTCGTGGGGCTTGCCGGGCTGCTGCTGTGGTTCTTTGCCCGCCTGGTGGCCTTTCTGATGATCGGCCTGGTTCTGTCCTATCTCATGCGGCCCCTCATGTATCGCCTCGAAGGGCTGGGCCTCGGGCGCATGCCCGCGATCCTCGTCACGTTCCTGGTCTTCTTCGGTGCCGTCAGCCTGCTCCTGACGTATCTGGTGCCGTTTGTCGTCAGGCAGGCCGGCGCCATTGCGCAGGAGGTGTCGCCGGAGCGGGTGCGCGGCGTGGCGGTCAGCATCGAGGCCTACATCCGCCGTGTGGTGCCGCTGCCGCCCGGGCAGTTCGAAGAGGGCCTCACGCACGCCGTCGAGGCCCTCTTCCGCGAGGAGCGCCTGAGGGGCCTCGTCGGGTCCGTGGTGGACCTCTTCACCAACCTCTTTTACGCCGTCATCGTCATCCCCTTCATCACCTTTTTCTTCCTGAAAGATGGGGCGCAGATCCGCAACGGGCTGCTCCGTCTGGTGCCCAACCGGTATTTCGAGGTTACGCTGGTCCTGGTGGAGAAGATCGAGACGAACATCGGGCGGTATTTCCGCGCGCTGGTGTGGCAGAGTCTCTCCATCGCCACCGTGGCGACGGTGCTGCTCTACGTCGTGGGCCTGGAATACGCACTGGTGGTCGGGATCTTTACCGGGCTGGCCAACACGATCCCGTACTTCGGCCCGTTTCTCGGCTTTCTGGCCGGCACGCTCGTCGGGATCGCACAGACCGGCGACTTTTCGCTGGTGCCGGGGGTGATCGTGGCGATGCTCCTCACCCAGTTGGCGGACAATGTGTTCTTTCAGCCCTACATTTTCTCGAAGGCCGCGCACACGCACCCGCTCGTCATCCTGTTCGTCGTGCTCATCGGGGCGCAACTGGCCGGCATCGTGGGGATGTTGCTGGCGATTCCGGTCACGACGACGATCCTGGTGACGGTCGAGCAGGTCTTGTGGAGTTTTCGTAACTACCGGATCCTGCGCGTGGCGCGCTGAGACGAGGGTTGCAACGAAGGAGGTTGTGATGGTTGCAAGGGTGTCCGATTCGATTCCGCCCGCCGCCGACGTGCGGGAGGCCGTGGCGGCGATCCGCCGGGAGGAGCCGCGGGTGCCCGAGGTGGCCCTGGTGCTCGGCTCGGGCCTGGGGGACCTGGCCGAGGCGGCCGAGGCGGCCCGCGCCTTTCCGACGGCCGGCCTGCCGGGGTACCCGCACAGCACCGTCGAGGGACACCGGGGGCGGCTCGTCTTCGGGCGCTTCGAAGGGCGGGAGGTGGTGTTCGTACAGGGACGGGTGCATCTGTACGAGGGGCATCCCGTCCGGGCCGTGGCGTTTCCGATCCGGCTGGTGCATGCCCTCGGCGCCCGCCGCCTCGTCGTGACGAACGCGGCCGGCGGTATCCATCCGCTGTGCACGCCCGGCACGCTCATGTTCATCACGGACCACATCAACTTCGCGTTCGCCAACCCGCTCGTCGGGCCGAACCGGGACGGCGGGCCGCGCTTCCCCGACATGTCGGCGCCGTATGATCCGGCGTGGATCGACCGGGCCGAGGCGGAGGCCCTTCGGCTCGGCATCGCCACCCGGCGCGGCGTCTACCTGTGGACGCGCGGGCCGAGCTACGAGACCCGGGCGGAAATCCAGGCGTTTCGCCGCCTCGGGGCCGATGCGGTGGGCATGAGCACCGTGCCCGAGGTCATCCAGGCACGCTATCTGGGCATGCAGGTGCTCGGCATCTCCACCATCACGAACTACGCCGCCGGGTTGCACCCGGACCCGCTCCTGCACGAGGAGGTGCTTCGGGTCGGTCGCCAGATCCGGGAGGACCTGGAACGGCTCGTGCGGGGTGTGGTGCGGATGGGCGCCTGAGGCCGGGCCGGAGACCGGGTGATGGACGAGGAATTGCCCCGGAAAGCATTGCCTTTCTGGAAGATGGGCGATATTGTTAGGGTGAAGGAGGCGACGTGTTCTTCTACGCGGTGGCCTGGCGTTGGAGGCAAGGCAGATGTATGGGGTGAGTCGGGAAGACGGATGGCGGGCAGGGCTTCTGCTGGCGCTGGTCCTGTTCCTGCCGGTGCGTGCGGCGGCGGATCCGGCGCCCTACCGCCTTCATCTTTTCAGCGAGCTCGAACACCGGGTGGTGGCCGTGGGGGCACCGATCATCCTGGGCGTGAGTGTCTATGCGACACCCGGCACGCCGGAGCAGGCGAGGCAGATCGAGGCAGCCTTTCTCTCGGGGACCTTGCAGGGAACGTGGGAGGCGTTTGAACTGCTGCGTCGGGAGGAGGAACCGGTGCGCCGGGTTTCCTTCGACGGCGGCCCGGAGGTGCTGGTGCTTTCTGCCCGGTTCATCCTCCGGGCCTGGCAGACCGGTTCATTGCAGGTGCCTTCCTTCGTGATGACGCTCGGGGCCGCGGCGTATCGTACCCCCGCGCATGGGGTGCAGGTGTACCGGGTCGATCCGTCGTTCTTTTCGGCCCGGGAAGCGGTGGTGCCGGTGCGGGTGGAGGCACGCGATGTGGAGACGCGCCGGATCTACCGGCGGCACGGGTCGGCTTTTCTGGTGGCGCCGGATGCGTTTGTCACGAGTTATCACGTGGTGATGGAGGCCTCGCGCGTCGAGGTGACGTTGCCCACGGGCCGGCGTCTTCGGCTGGATCGCGCCTGGGCGGTCGATCCGGTGCACGACGTGGTGGTGCTCTACGTGAACCCGAAGGAGACGCGCGCCGCCGGCATGGTGCCCCTGCGCCTGGCGGCCACCGAAGGCGGGCCGGTCCCGGTGCCCGATCCGGCGGGCGCCGGAGACGTCGTCTTCACCTACGGCTGGCCCGGCGGCGTACAGCGCAGCACCGCCGCCCGGCGGTTCGACGACGTGGTCCTCACCGGGGCCGAGCGACTCTGGATCAGTGCCAACCCGGTGCGGCCCGGCGACAGCGGCGGCCCGCTGCTCAACGGGAAAGGCGAGGTGCTCGGCGTGGTGTCGGCAGGGACGGTGCTGGCCTACCATCGGGACGTGCTGCGCGAGGAGGTCTGCATCGCCTCGGATCCACGGCCCGCCCTGGCGCAGCGACGGCTCGGCGCACGTCCCCGGCTGCTCGACGACTTCTTCGAAGACCCCGCCTTTCAGTCGATGCCCCACGTGCTGGCTTTCCGCCTCTCGTCGTTGTTGCTGGCCGGGCATCGCCGGCAGGCGCTCTTCGACGCCTGGCTGGCCCTCTTCGAGGCGGCGGTCGCACAGTGGCAGACGCCCGATCCCGGATTGCACTTCGTGCAGGGCATGATCCATCAGCTGCTCGGTACCACCGAAGACGCCGCCGCTGCCTACCGGGCCGCCCTCGACACCTACGGCGACTATTTCCCGGCGGCCTACATGCTGGGCCGGTATCATATGGAAGCCGGCCGCTATGCGCTGGCCGAGCGGTTCTTCCGTCGCACGCGGCGGTATCCGCCGTACCGGCACCTGGGGGCCTACGGGCAGGCACAGGCGCTGATGAAGCTGTTGCGCTACGAACACGCCGTTCCGCTTCTGCAGGCGGTGCTGCACCACGACGCCGGCTTCGGCCCGGCCCTCTACGACCTGGCCCTCTGCCGGCTTGCCCTCGGCGATCTGGAAGCCGTGCGCATCCTGCATGCCCGGCTCTTCGAGATCAGCCCGCCGTGGGCCCGGCGGCTACGGCAGGTGTTGCGCACCCCGGCCCTTCAGCCGATAACCCTCCTCGAACGTCCGCGTGCCACCCTGCGGCAACCGCCGCTCTGAAAGCCCTGCACGGCGCTTCGCCCCCCTCGCGCCGCACCCTTCAAATGTGAAGTAAAACGCCTCTCTTGTGGATCATTGTATTTTCTCTGTTCCTTTTGCATATTAAGATACATAGACATCACCCACCATGTGCCTTTCACCCTCGCTCGCGGCTCGCCACCCCCGGCGGGTCATCCGCGGGTCGTTTTACATCATCAAATAACCCCCTGCGCAGGCAGGCAGAGACGGACGGAGCTGGGATCGATGAGTTACCAACGGGAGCACCGGGACTACGAAGAGCGTCGACATGCGGGCCGTAACAACCGGTATCGGGAACACTATGACGACGAGGACGGAGGAGCAGCCTCCGACCGGTACCAGCAGGAAGAAGTCTTCTCCAGGCGCGTCCCGGCCGGGAAACGCACCTATTTCTTTGACGTGAAGCCGACGCGCTCCGGCGAGGACTTTTTCATCACCATCACCGAAAGCAAGCGCATCGACGACGGCCGCTACGAAAAGCATAAGATCTTTCTTTACAAGGAAGACTTCGGCAAGTTTATGTCGGCCATGCACGAGGTCGTACAGTTCGTCCGGGAGGAATGCCTGCCCGACTACGACTTCCGCGGGTTGCCGGATGTCTTCTCGGATGAGGACTATCGCGACAGCGATTATTGAGCCCGGGCCGGCCGTGCGGCGTGGCGACGGGCGGCTCCGTGAACCTTTTGCAAAGCCCGCCCGGCCGGACCCCGGGGGCGAACAAATACCGCCGCGTGGATTATACAGGCCGGGCACGCCCGGTGCCGAAAAGGGTATGTGCGGGCGGCGACCCGCAACCCCGTTGTGATTTCGGCAGAGAGCAGATGACAACCGTGCTCAGGCAAGCGGCGGCGCTGGAGGCGGTGCTCCGGCACATCCGGCCGGCGGTGCGGCGCGAGCGTCCCTATCACGTCGGCGGCCTCCCGGACGTGGCCGTCAAGCTCAACCAGAACGAATCTCCCTACGACCTGCCGGACGACCTCAAGCGGGCGGTGCTGGAGGCGTTCATGGAGATCCCGTTCAACCGGTATCCCACCGAACAACCGGACCGCCTCCGGCACGCGCTGGCCCGGCGGCTCGAACACGACCCCGACGGCCTGCTGCTCAGCAACGGCTCCAACGAGCTGACCTACACGCTCGGGCTGGCCCTCGTCGAAGCCGGCACACCGGTGGTGTTGCCGCGGCCCCTCTTCTCCCTCTACGAAACCATGGTGCGCCTCTTCGGCGGGAAGGTGGTGGGCGTGCCGCCTCGCCCGGACCTGCATTTCGACGCCGATGCCCTGGTGGCCGCCGTGGAGCGGCACCGGCCCGCGCTGACGGTCCTGGCCTCCCCGAACAACCCGACCGGGCTGGCCATGCCCCTGGCCGACATCGAACGCCTGGCCGCCGCCGCCGAAGGGTTCGTCGTCGTCGACGAGGCCTACGTCGAGTTCAACGACGAACCCAGCGCCCGGCACTTGCTCGATACCTACCCGAACGTGCTCGTCATGCGGACGTTCTCGAAGGCGTTCGGGCTGGCCGGGTTGCGTGTGGGGTACCTGATGGGGCATCCCGCCGTCGTCGCCGAGCTGCTCAAGGCCCGCCTCCCTTTCATGGTCGACCGCCTGGCCGAGACGGTGGCCCTGGCACTGCTGGAGCGGCCCGAGCTGGTGACGGCCCGCGTGGCCGAGCTGAAGGCGTCCCGGCAGGCCCTGACCCAGGCCCTCCAGGCCATCGAGGGCGTCGAGGTGCTGCCCTCCCAGGCCAACTTCGTCCTTTTCCGAACCCCCCTGGAACCCCGGCCGCTCATGGCTCGTCTCGCAGGGAAAGGCGTGCTGGTGCGCGACATGAGCGGCTATCCCGAACTGCCCGGCTATCTCCGCGTCAATGCCGGCACCCCGGCTGAGAACAAGGCGTTTTTGGGGGCGTTGAAAGAGGCACTGCATCCAACCTGATGCGGGCGAACCCGGCACCGACCGCATCGCCGCGCGTAGACGCGGTAAGAAACGATTGCAGCGTCTTTCCCGGCGCAACACTTTTTCCGATACGGCACATTTCAACAGGATGCAATGGGCTTTATCCAGGTAGAAATCATCGGACTTTCGACCAGTCCTTCCAGCGGGGGCGCCTATGCGCTCGTGCTCGGCGAAGTCAACGGCAACCGCCGTCTGCCGATCATCATCGGTGCTTTCGAGGCCCAGGCCATCGCCCTGGAACTCGAGAAGATCACCCCGCCGCGGCCGATGACGCATGACCTCCTGCGTGATCTCTTCGAGGCGGTCGATGCCGAGGTCCTCGAAGTGCTGATCGACGAACTGCGCGAGGGGACGTTCTTTGCCAAGATCCGCTACGTGCACGACGGTGAGGAAGGACAGCTCGATGCGCGTCCCAGCGATGCGGTGGCGCTGGCCGTCCGGGTGGAAGCCCCGATCTTTGTGGCGGCTGCCGTGCTCGAGGAGGCCGGTATCCCGACCGAAGACGAGATGTCCATGACGCATGCCGAGCCGGTGGAGGAGGAAAAGGAGGAAGAGCCCCTGCCGAAGTCGCCCCTGGCCCGGCTGCAGAAGCAACTCGAAGACGCCATTGCGGAGGAAAACTACGAGCTCGCCGCCAAGCTCCGTGACAAGATCCAGCGTCTCGAAAGCGAAAACAACTGACGCCCCACCGGCCCGCTCGCCGGTGCCTCCGTCGTCCTCACCCGTACCGGTGAAACGAAAGGCTGCCCGCTTCAACCCATACGCCGGCGCCCTTTCGTTTTTTTCTTTTCCCGGCGGTCGTTCGCTGCCCGTATCAGCCTTCCGAGTTCATGACCGTAGCCGCTTCGACCATCGCTGCCGTGCGTCGCATCCCGTTCGGTGCGTTCGACGCCTTCCCCCTGCTCTTCGAAACCTATTGTACGGCCTATGAAGCCCTGGACGCGTTCTATGCGGGCGACTTCCGCCGCGCCGAGGTCCGCGCCGACGCCGCCCGCCGCGCCGCAGAACACCCGCGGGACCGGGCAGCCCTGGTGGACGTGCTCCTGGAGCAGAACGCGCGCTGGGGGCTCGACGACGCCACGCGGGCCAACATCGAGGCGCTGCGCCGGCCGGAAACCGTGGCCGTGGTGACGGGACAACAGGTGGGGCTCTTCACCGGTCCGCTCTACACCCCGTACAAAACCATCACGACGCTCCAGCTGGCGCGCCGGCTGCAGGAGGAAACCGGCCGGCCCGTCGTGCCGGTGTTCTGGCTCGAAGGAGAAGACCACGACTTCGACGAGGTGGCTGCGGTGCGGTTGCTCCAGCGTAACGAGCTGGTCGAAGTCCGCTATGCCGGGCACACCCCGCCCGAAGGCGGCAACCTCGGCCCGGTCGGGCGGCTCGTGCTCACCGGGCAGATCGACGAGGTGCTCGCAGCCGTCGAGGCGGCCCTTGCTCCTTCCGACTTTCGGGACGGGCTGATGGAACGGGTGCGCGATGCCTACCGGCCCGGCGTCTCCCTGCTCGACGCCTTCGCCCGGCTCATGCGGGCCTTCTTTCCGGAAGAAGGACTGGTCTTCATCTCCCCGGATGACGCCCGCCTGAAGCGCCTGGCGGCTCCCCTCTTTCGCCGGGAGATCGCGGACCACGCCACGGTGCAGGCGCGCTTCGAGGCCGTCAGTGCCCGCCTCTCGGAGCATTACCATGCCCAGGTGCACGCCCGCCCCACCAACCTTTTCCTGCTCGAAGACAACCGGCGCTATGCCCTCGATGCCGAAGGCACGCACTTCCGGCTGCGGGGCACCGACCGCCTCCTGAACCGCGAGGACCTGCTCGCCCGCCTCGACGAGCACCCCGGCTGCTTCAGCCCGAACGTCATCCTGCGCCCGCTCATGCAGGATACCCTCCTGCCGACGGCCGTCTACGTGGCAGGTCCCGGCGAGGTCTCCTACTTCGCCCAGCTCAAACCGGTCTATGAATGGGCCGGCGTCCCGATGCCCGTCGTCTACCCGCGTGCCAGCGCCACCCTCGTCGAGTCCAAGGTGAAGAAGGTGCTGGCGCAGCACCCGATCGACGTGCCGGACCTGGCCGAAGAGGCGGACCGGCTCTTTCGCCGTGTGGTGCTCGACGAGATGGAGGTGGACGTGGAGGCGGTCTTTCAGGAAGCCGTCCGGCACCTGCACACCGCCGTCAACACGTTCAAGCCGGTGGCCGAACGGGTGGACCGCTCGCTCGGCAAGGCCGCCGAAGCGACGCGGGCCGCGCTGGCGAAGGAGTTCGCCCGCCTGAAGGAGCGCGTCCTCAAGGCCGAAAAGCGCCATCACGACACGCTCCGCCAGCAGCTTCACAAGGCCCGGGTCAACCTCTTCCCGGACGGCAAGCTGCAGGAACGGGTGCTTTCTCCCCTGTATTTCCTGAACAAATACAGCCCGGCCCTGCTGGTGCACCTCCGGAACGACCTCGACCTGGACACCACCGAACACCAGATCGTGGAACTTTGATCGGCTTAAAGAACGGGTACGGGGATGGGCGCGGAGCGACCCGCAGGAGGTGCGGGAACGGTTTCCGCTATCCCGGGTGAGGAAGGGTGGAAACCCCGCAATCTGAAAGCCGCAAAGCCCGTTTCAAATGCATTCGGACGCCGCTTCGACCTCCGTCTTCAGCCCGTTGATCGAGATGGCCATCGAGCTGTCGGCGCAGTGGCATGACGGGACGTACCGGAAGAGCCGCTGGCGAGATCCCGCCTTCGAGGTGCCGACGGCCGAGGCCCTCGGGGTGCCGGTGATGGCACATGTGACCAATGTGGCCCTCACCGTCCAGCGAGCGGGATGGGACGACGTGACCGTGGCGGCGGCTTTCCTGCACGACGTCATCGAGGACGCCAACCGCTACGGGGAAGAGCTTCGTTACGGCGAGCTGTGCGCGCTCATGGGGGAGGAGGTGGCCCGCCGGGTGGCCGAGGTGACCGAACGGAAGTACGACGAGCACGGCAACCCTCGTTCGTGGCGGGTCCGCAAAGAGGACTACGTGGCGGCCTTGCGTGCGGCCTCGTCCGGCGCCATGGCCATCAGCCTGGCCGACAAGCTGCACAACCTCTGGTCGATGAACGAGAGCCTGGCCAGCGGCATCAACGTCTTCGAGAAGGGGCCGAACCGCAAGCCCCTCAGCGCCGGCCCGGAGGCGCAACGCTGGTTCTTCCGGGCCGTTCTGGAGGCTTCCACGCACCACGCGGATCCTCGTCTCGAACCCCTCCGTGCCGCCCTGCGCGAGGAGATCGAGCGTTTCGAGCGTCTGGCGGCCACGCTGCCCGGGCCGCACTGACGCGCCCGCGTGGCCGGGTCGTGTCCCCGGGCTCAGGCCTGGACGATGGCCTCGCGGGCAAGGGTGCGGCCGGCGTCGGTGAGGTGGAGGCGCCCGTCGCTGCGGCGCACGAGGCCCCTGCCGAGGGCTTCGCGGACGACCCGGTCGGCGAAGGCGGCTTCCCAGCGAAGGTGCTCCTGGAGGTGGTCGATGCGGCACTCACGGGCTTCGTGCGGGCCGCCCTCGTGGTGGAGCAGGTGGATGGTGAGCATCTTCACGGCGAAGATCCATCGCTGGCGTCGCCGCCGCCGCACCAGGGCCAGGAGGCCGCGCTCGGGTGCCAGGAAGAAGACCGCGGCAAAGAGCAGGCCCACGACGGTGGCCATGGCACCGGCGATGGAGGCGTCGAGCAGGTGGGCCAGCCAGTACCCGCCGACGGCCGAGGCCGCCCCGAGGCCCACGCCGAGCCCGATCATGACGTCGAGGCGATCGGTGAGCAGGTAGGCCGTTGCCGGCGGCCCGATCATCAGGGCCACGACCAGGATCGATCCCACGGCGTCGAAGGCGCCCACGGCCGTCATGGAGACAAGCGTCATCAGCCCGTAGTGCAGCAGGCCCGGGGCGAACCCGAGCGCCGCCGCCAGCCCGGCGTCGAACGTGGCCAGCTTCAGTTCCTTGTAGAAAAGCAGCAGGAAGAGCGCATTGAGCAGCCCGACGGCGCCCATCACGTAGAGGGCCTTCGGGCCGAGGTCATACCCGGCCAGCACGAGCCGGTCGAACGGGGCGAAGGCCAGCTCGCCGAGCAGCACCGCGTCGGTGTCCAGGTGGACGTCCCCGGCGAAGCGGGCGATCAGGATGACGCCGAGGCTGAACAGCACGGGAAAGACGAGCCCGATGGCGGCATCTTCCTTCACCAGCCGCGTCCGGTGGATCAGCTCGACGAGCGCCACCGTGAGCACCCCCGTCAGCGCCGCACCCAGGATGAGCAGGGGCGAGTTCAGGTCCTCCGTGAGGAAGAAGGCGACGACGATGCCGGGCAGGATGGCGTGGCTGATGGCGTCGCTCATCATGGCCATCCGGCGCAGGACGAGGAAGGCACCCGGCAGCGCGCACGCCGCCGCCACCACCACGGCCACCAGTTGTATCTCAACCTGTTCGGGCGTCATGGTCTGTTCTATGCGTTCGCGTCCTGCGGAGGGTTCCCGGCGTTCCGGTCCGTTGTTTCGCCCCGTGCAGCCAGGAGGCGGCGGGCCTGTTCGGTGCCTTCGGGGGTGAGGGCCCAGTGCTGGTCTCCGGTGGGGCGGACGTAGCCCTGCCCGGCGAGGGCTTCCAGGCTGCGGCGCGTGTGCACCGGCTCGTCGCGCATCACGTCGAGGACCGATTCGTGATGGGGATGACCGGGGTCGGTGTGCTGGCTCGAGAGGGCATAGAGGTCGAGCAGCACGGCCTCGTGGCGGAGGCGCCGGCTGTTGCGCCGGGCCCGTAGCTGGCGGGCCAGCAGGCCCCGGTTCGGGGCAAACAGCAGGGAGACGACGACGAGCACCCCGGCGCAGAGCACGATCATCGGTCCCGTCGGCAGGTTGGCCGCCGTGCTGCTGAGGAGGGCGCCGCCGGTGCCGGCCAGGGCGCCGAAGAGGGCCGAGAGGGCCACCATCAGGCCGAGGCGGTCGGTCCATTGCCGGGCCGAGGCGGCCGGGGCAATGAGCATGGCGCTCATGAGCACCACGCCTACGGCTTGCAGGCCGATGACGATGGCCACGACGAGCAGCGACGTCAGGAGCACGTCGAGCGGGCCCATGCGCAGGCCCAGCGTGTGCCCGAAAGCCGGGTCGAAGGCCAGCAGCTTGAACTCTTTCCAGAAGAGCAGCATCAGCACGAGGGCCACCGTGCCGAGGACACCCATCGTGAGGACGTCGCGCGTGACCAGGGCCGCCGCCTGGCCGAAGAGGAACGTGTCGAGGCCGGCCTGGTTGGCGTCCGGGCGTCGCTGGATGAAGGTCAGGAGCACGAGCCCGAAGCCGAAGAAGACCGAGAGCATGAGCCCGAGGGCGCTGTCGTACTTGACGCGGGTCGTCCGGGTGACGGCCATCACGAGCAGGGTGGCCAGCCAGCCGGCCGCGGCCGCACCGAGCATGAGCACCAGCGGCAGCTTGCTGCCGGTCAGGAGAAACGCCAGCGCGATGCCGGGCAGGGCGGCGTGCGAGATGGCGTCGCCGAGGAGGCTCTGTTGCCGCAACACGGCGAACGTCCCCAGCGCCCCGCTCACAATGCCGAGCGTCACCGCGCCCAGGACCACCGTGCGCAACGTGTAGTCGGTCAGCAGCTCCATCCCGGTTGTGGTTTCAGGTGGCAGGTTGCAGGGCGGAGCGGATCCCCCGCGTAGCCGCCCGCATCACGTTACCGAGGCGGTTTTGAGGAAGGCGATCCGCCCGCCGTAGGTCAGGCGCAGGTTCTCCTCCGTGAAGACCTCGTCGACCGGTCCGCTGGCGATGCATCGGACGTTGAGCAGCATCACGGCGTCGAAGTATTCGGGCACCGTCTGCAGGTCGTGGTGGACGGCGACGACCGTTTTGCCGCGGGCCCGCAGTTCGCGCAGCAGGGCGATGATGGCGCGTTCGGTGGTGGCATCGACCCCCTGGAACGGCTCGTCCATGAGGTAGAGCTGGGCGTCCTGCACGAGGGCACGGGCCAGGAAGACGCGCTGCTGCTGCCCGCCCGAGAGCTGGCTGATCTGCCGCTTCGCGAAGGCGGCCATGTCCACCTTTTCGAGGGCTTCCAGGGCCAGGGCCCGCTCGCGCCGTCCCGGACGGCGAAACCACCCGAGACGGCCATAGAGTCCCATCATCACCACGTCGAGGACCGAAGTGGGAAAATCCCAGTCGACGCTGCCCCGCTGGGGGACATAGGCCACGCGGTCCCGCTGTTTTTCGTACGGCTGCCCGTAGACGAGGATCTCGCCCGCCGCCGGCTTCACGAGCCCGAGGATGGCTTTCAGGAGGGTCGTCTTGCCGGCTCCGTTCGGCCCGACGATGGCCATGAGCACCCCCGGCGGTACGTCCAGGTCGATGTCCCAGAGCACCGGCCGGTCCCGGTACGCCACCGTCAGGTCGCGCACCTCGATGGCAGGAATGGTTTCCGGTTTCAAGTTGCGGCTTTCCGGTTGTTCCGATCCGTGGTTCTCGGAAGGAAGCCCGGCAAAGAACGTTCGCTGTGTCATGTCGACTGTAGCGTTTGCCGGCCGAGCAGGGCGTCGACGATGGTGTCGACGTTGTGGCGGACCATGCCGGTGTAGGTGCCGGCGGGGGTGTCCGGGGCACCCAGGGCATCGCCATAGAGGGTACCGCCGATCCGGACGTCGAAACCGCGGGCCCGCACCGCCGCCCGCACCGCCTCGATGCCGCGCGGCGAGACGGACGACTCGACGAACATCGCGGGGATGCGCCGCGTCGCCACGAAGTCGGCCAGCGCCTGCACGTCGGCGGCACCGGCTTCGGTGGCCGTGCTGATGCCCTGCAGGCCGCGCACCTCGAAGCCGTAGGCGCGGCCGAAATAGCCGAAGGCATCGTGCGACGTGATGAGCACGCGCTGCGCCGCCGGGATCTCGGCCACCCGCGCCCGCACATAGGCCTCCAGCGTCTCCAGCTCGGCGACGTACCGGCGGGCATTGGCCTCATAGGTGGCCGCGTGGGCCGGGTCGAGCGTCGCCAGCACCTTCGCCACGTACCGGGCCGCCTCCATCCAGAGCGAGACATCGAACCAGATGTGCGGGTCGTAATTGCCCGTGAAGTAGGCGGAACTCCGGTACCGGGTGGTGTCGATCCCGTCGGTGACGGCATAGGTCGGAATGCCCCGCTGCTTCATCTGCTCGAAGACCTCCGTCATCTTGCCCTCGAGGTGGAGGCCGTTGTAGAAGATGACGTCGGCCGAGGCCATGCGCGTCACGTCTCCCTCGCTGGCTTTGTAGAGGTGCGGGTCGACGCCCGGTCCCATCAGCCCCGTCACGTCCACGCGCTCCCCGCCGATGTGGCGGACCAGGTCGGCCACGAGGCTGGTGGTGGCCACGACGCGGATGGGGCGCCCGGACAGGTCGGCCGCGTCCGTCCGGGCGGCCTGCCGGCCGCAACCGGTGCCCAGCAGGGCCGAGACGAGAAGAACGACGAAGGAAGAACGTAGAGGTCCTGGCATAGGCGTGAGGTCCGTGCGTTGAAGACACGGGGCCTATTACGCCACACACCAATTTTAGTTTGGGCTAAAAATAATTTATGCCTCCTCAATCCCCACGGGCGTGCGGGGGGCGGAGGCCGGCGGTACGTCAGGGCGTCGTATGGGGAGGCTGAAAGTTGATGTCGACCGGCTCGGGGTTTTCGATCCAGTCGGCCACGAAGATGTTGGTTTCGCGCGAGGGGGTGCGGCTGACGTTCCGGTTGGAGGCGAAGGCGAGCTTTTTCCCGTCGAAGGAGAACATGGGGAAGGCGTCGAACGTGCCGGAATGGGTGATCTGTTCGAGGCCGGTGCCGTCGAGGTTGATCATGAAAAGGTCGAACAGGCGGCCGTCCTCTGCGAGGGTGTGGTGGTTCGAGGTGAAGAGGATTTTTTCGCCCGAGGGGTGGAAGAAGGGGGCCCAGTTGGCCCCGGGAAGGTCGGTGATCTGGCGCGCGTTCGAGCCGTCGAGGTCGGCCACGAAGAGGTTCAGGGCTTTGGGTTCGACGAGCCCCCTGGCGAGCAGGTCCCGGTAGACGTCGGCGTCCTTGCCGGTGGGGCGGCTGGCCCGCCAGACGATCCGCTTCGAGTCGGGGGAGAAGAAGGCGCCGCCATCGTAGCCGAGGTCGTGCGTGAGCTGGAGCAGCTCGCCGGTGGCGATCTCATAGCGCCACAGCTCCAGGTCGCCGGAGCGGGTGGAGGTGAAGACGACGTAGCGGCCGTCGGGGGAGACGGTGGCCTCGGCATCGTAGCCCGGCCCGCCGATGAGGCGTTCGGTGCCGGAGCCGTCCGCGTTGGCGACGTAGATGTCGTAGGTTTCGTAGATGGGCCACACGTAACGTCCCTGCTCGAACATCACGGTGGGGGGGCAGGCCGGGTCGGCGGCATGGGTGGAGGCGTAGATCACCCGTCCGTCGGGGAGGAAGTAGCCGCAGGTGGTGCGGCCCCGGCCGGTGGAGACGAGGCGATAGGGCTGGCCGTCGTCGAACGGGCGGCCGTCGGCGTTCATGACGTAGATCTGGTCGCAGCCCTGGTCGTTGATCGCGTCCCAGTCGCTCTGGAAGACCAGTTGTTCGTTGTCGAAGCTCCAGTACGCTTCGGCGTTGTTGCCGCCGAAGGTGAGCTGGCGGATGTTGCGCAGGTGCACTTCCCCGGCGAAGCGCAGCGAGTCGGTCGCCGGGTCGTAGGCGGCCGGGCCGGAGGTGCTCCGGGAGGAGGCGTCGCAGCCGGCCGTAGCCAGGGCAAGCAAAAATGCGATGAAGCCGAATCCGGCACGGGAGCATCGGGTATGCATAGGCCAGGTAAGGAAACGGGCGAAATGCCTGTGCCTTCGCCCGTGGGGAGGAACCGGATCAAAGTTGAACAAACTTCTCCAAAGTTAACCGACACGGGGGTTCGATATGGCGGTAGCGGTTCAAAACTTTGAAGAAGACGTCTTACAGGCCAGCCATGAGAAGCCCGTGCTGGTCGATTTCTGGGCACCGTGGTGCGGGCCGTGCCGGGTGCTTGGGCCGGTACTCGAACGGCTGGCGACCGAGCAGCCCGATCGCTTTACGCTGGTCAAGGTGAACACGGACGAACATCCGGAGCTGTCGATGCAGTACGGCATCCGGGGCATTCCGGCGGTGAAGCTGTTCGTCGACGGGCAGGTGGTCGATGAGTTCGTGGGGGCGTTGCCCGAGTATGCCGTCCGGCAATGGCTGGAGAAGGCGCTGCCGAGTGAGCACAGGAAGCGGCTTGCCGAAGCCGAGGAAGCGCTGGAGGCCGGCGATGCGGCGCAGGCCGAGGCCCTGGTGCGCCGGGTGCTGGCCGAGGAGCCGGCGAACCCGCAGGCCCGGGCACTGCTGGCCCGTCTGCTCGTCTTCGACGATCCGGAGGAGGCCGCCCGCCTGGCCGAAGGCGCCTCGACGGCCGAGCCGCGCTACGTCCACCTGGCCGAAGCCGTCAAGACCATCGCCGGGCTGCTGCGGCGGCGGGAACAGGTCGAAAACCTGCCGGAGAGCCCGGCGCGGGAAGCCTACCGGGCCGCCCTCGAAGCCCTCGCCCGCAGGGACTTCGACACCGCCCTGGCGCATTTCATCGAGGTCATCCGCACCGACCGGTACTACGACGACGATGCTTCGCGCAAGGCGTGTATCGCCCTGTTCCATCTCCTGGGTGAGGAGCACGAGGTAACCCGCCGTCATCGCCGGACGTTCGACATGGCCCTGTACTGAGGCCGGGCGGGCGTCCCTTCGCCGGACCGGCGGCTCTACTGCGCCGGTTCGCCCGTGAGGGTGACGACCAGGCGGCGCGGGCCGCCCCGATCCCGGTGCTCGCACAGGTAGAGCCCCTGCCAGGTCCCGAGCCGGAGCCGCCCCCCGGCGATGGGGAGCGTCAGGGCGGAGCCGATGAGCACGGCCTTGATGTGGGCCGGCATGTCGTCCGGTCCCTCGACGGTGTGACGGAAGTACGGGGCGTTTTCAGGCACGAGCCGGTTGAAGAACGCCTCCAGGTCGTGCCGCACGTCGGGGTCAGCATTTTCGTTGAGGGCCAGCGAGGCCGAGGTGTGGAGGATGAACACGTGGGCGAGGCCGGTTTCGATCTGCCGGAGCTCCGGCACCTGACGGGTGACTTCGTCGGTGATCAGGTGAAAGCCGCGCGGGCGCGGCGCCAGCGTGATCTCGCGTTGAAACCAGAGCATGGTCCTGTGTCGGGGTCGTTTTGATCGGTTCACCTTGCTCGTCGGCGGTGCCGGGCTTTCGCCCTGTTCCCGTTCCTCAGGGTTTGTCCTATGGGCTGCGCGGCCCGCTCACCCGCCGCCGGTGCCGGGGAGGGCGAGGTCCAGCCAGACTAGGAAGTGGTCGCTGAGCGGGGCGTTCGGGTCGTCGGGGCGGTCGATGCCGCCGTCGAGAATGGTGAGGCCGGTCGAAGGGAGCACATAGTCGACGCGGAGGCCCCAGCGGGCGGTGTCGTCGGGGTCGAGGTCGGGAAAGGGGGACTGGCCCGCGGCCTGCGGCACGAAGTCGCCCTGGATACGCGGGTGCCGGAGGAGGAAGGTGCCGACGGGGTCGTTGAGGGAGGAGCCTTCGTCCGGGTCGGCATTGAGGTCGCCGAGGAGGACGAAGGGGGCATCCGGGGCAAGCCCCCCGCGGCGGCCCTGGTCGTCGATCAGGAACGTCGTGTCCCGGCCGCGGGGGGGTGCGGTAAGGTATTCGGCCCAGAAGCGGATCTCATCGTGGTTTCGGCGCTTGTTGCGGCCCTCGGGGCCGTCGAAGGCGGGCGGCGTGGGGTGGCTGGCGAGGAGGTGGAGGACATGCCCTCCGGGCAGGCGCACCGGCACGTCCCAGTGGCTTTTCGAGCTGAGGGGAAAGGCCTGCCAGACCGCGTCGTCGTACCAGGGTTCACCGGTGGCGGGATCGATGGGGCGGAGGGCGTCCGGCAGGCGGTGCCAGGGGAAGTCGCGGAAGGTGCGCACGCTGTCGGTGAGGATCTCGAAATCTTCTCGCACGAGCAGGGCCATGGCATACTGGCCGGGAAACGTGCCGAAGCCCCAGCAGTCATTGCCGTAGGCGCGGCCTTCGGGGGTCTGGGGGGCGGGCCGGCCATCGGGCCCGGAGGGGGGCGGTTCGGGAAAGGCCGTCACGGCACGGCCGTCGTGGTCGAGGTCGAAGCCGCTGGGCCGGCCCGTGTTGGTCGGGGCCATGAAGGCCCGGTAGCGGATCGGTTCGAGCCCTTCGGCCTGGGAGACGGCGAGGAAAGTGTCGGCAAAGCGCTGGCCGTTCCGGCCTGCCGGATCGCCTTCCCGGTAGCCGGGGGCACCGGGCATGTCGTAGGCGATTTCGTTGAGCAACAGGATATCCGGCCGGCGTCGCTGGATCTGTGCGGCCAGGCGTTTCAGGCGCGGGTGGTCCGGGCGGCGAAGGTCCTCCGTTCGCACGTCTTCCAGGTTGAACGTGGCCACACGCACGGTGACGCGACCGGGCACCTCCGGAGAGGAGGAACAGCCGGACAGGGAAAGGGCCAGCAGCAGGGCGGCGGGGAACAGGCACAGCACGGGGAGACAGGCCGGGGGGGTCATACGGGGTTCGGATGATGCGACGGAGGGACCCAACATAGCACCGCCGGAGCAAAATCGCACCCCTGTTTGCCGAACAGGTCGGCATTGAACAGCAGGCTGTACAGTCGGCCGGTGGAAAGGCGGAAAAGGCGCGTTCACAGACGCCGGGGGACGGGTCGCAGAACATGGCACGGGCTTTGGAGGCAGTCCGGACGTCGTGAAAGCGATCGGCCCGTCGCCTCCCCGTGTCATGGTGGGGACAGCAGTCGGGGAGGCGACCATGACCGCACACACGGGCCGGGCCCTGCGTCGTACCGGCCCGTGTTTCCAGATACATGCGATATGGCCTGCTTTGCCTGCGGAGGCATTTGGGGAGGTGCTGGGGTTCGCAGGGAAGCAGGCCCGGTGCGCGTCGCCCGCCTGGATGGGTTCCCCTTCCGGGCAGGGGACGCGCACCTTTTTGGAGGGAAAGGGACCGGTCTCCGGTTCGTTGCGACCTGCCGGACCGTTCGGTATATTCGTTCGTTCCGGCGGTGCCGGCCGGCCGGCCCGGTCCGGGCATCGCCTCTGCCTCGAACCAAGAAGCACCCCCCGTGAAGCGCGAAAACGAGCAGGAACTCCTCGCTCGTCTGACGAGGCCGTCGCTGCACATGCATCCCGGCAGGCCCTTTCCGCTGGGCGCCACCTTCGACGGCCTCGGGGTGAACTTTGCCCTCTACAGCGTGCATGCCGAACGGGTGGAGCTGGTGCTTTTCGATCACCCGGACGATGCGACGCCGGCTTACACGTGTGCCCTTCCGGAGCGCACGGGGCCGATCTGGCACGGCTACGTGCCCGGCCTGCGGCCCGGCCAGCTCTACGGCTATCGCGTCTACGGGCCTTACCGCCCGGAGGAGGGGCATCGCTTCAACCCGAACAAGGTGCTGCTGGACCCGTATGCCCGGGCCATCGGCCGGCCGCTTCGCTGGCACGACAGCCTCTTCGGTTTCAAGCCCGGTGATCCCCAGCAGGACCTGTCCTTCAACCCGCAGGACAGCGCGCCGTACGCCCCCCTCGGCGCGGTCGTAGGCGAAGGGTTTGCCTGGGGCGACGACCACCCGCCGCGCATCCCGTGGTCGGACACGATCATCTACGAGACGCACGTCAAGGGCATCAGCATACGCCACCCGGAGGTGCCCGAAGAACTGCGCGGGACGTACCTCGGCCTGGCCTCCGAACCCATCCTGGAACACCTCAAACGCCTGGGTGTGACGACGATCCAGCTCCTGCCCGTCCATGCCAAGGTGAACGACCGGCACCTGGTCGAGGCCGGCCTCGCCAACTACTGGGGGTATAACACCCTGGCCTATTTCGCGCCGGAGCCGACCTATTCGACGAACGGACCCATCACAGCCGTGGACGACTTTCGGATGATGGTCCGCGCCCTGCACGCCGCCGGCTTCGAGGTCATCATCGACGTCGTCTACAACCACACCGGCGAAGGCAACCACCTCGGCCCCACCCTTTCCTTCCGGGGCATCGACAACCGGGCCTATTACAAGGAGCACCCGGACAACCCCCGTTTCCTGATGGACTTTACCGGAACGGGCAATACGCTCGACGCCGGCAACCCGCACGTGCTCCAGCTCATCATGGACAGCCTGCGGTACTGGGTCGAGGCGATGCACGTCGACGGCTTCCGCTTCGACCTGGCCGCCGCCCTGGCCCGCGACCTCTACGAGATCAACATGCTCTCGGCCTTCTTCAAGGTCATCCAGCAGGACCCCGTGCTCAGCCAGGTCAAGCTCATCGCCGAGCCGTGGGACGTGGGACCCGGCGGGTATCAGGTGGGGGAGTTTCCCTGGCTCTGGACCGAGTGGAACGGCAAGTACCGCGATGCCGTCCGCCGCTTCTGGCGCGGCGACCGCGGCGTCGCCGGCGACTTCGCCACGCGCATCGCCGGCTCCAGCGATCTCTACGAGCTTTCGGGCCGCCGTCCCTTCGCCTCGATCAACTTCGTCACCGCCCACGACGGCTTCACGCTCGAGGATCTGGTCAGCTACGAAAAGAAACACAACGAGGCCAACCTCGAAGACAACCGCGATGGCACCAACGCCAACTACAGCACCAATTGCGGCGTGGAGGGACCCACGGACGACGAGCGGATCCTGGCCCGGCGCGATGCCCTCAAGCAGAGCCTGCTCGGCACGCTGCTGCTCTCACAGGGTGTGCCCATGCTCCTCGGCGGCGACGAGCTCTCGCGCACCCAGCACGGCAACAACAACGCGTACTGCCAGGACAACGAGATCAGCTGGTACGACTGGGATCTCGACGAGCGCAAGAAAGCCTTCCTCGAATTCACACGCCGGCTCATCGCCTTTCGAAAGGCCCATCCCAATTTTCGTCGTCACCGCTTTCTGACCGGTCAGGTGGATGAGTTCGGGATCAAGGATGTGACGTGGTGGCATCCCGGCGGGCGGGAGATGACCGTGAAGGACTGGCAGGCACCGGAGCTGCATGCTTTCGGTATGCTCCTGCGGGGCGATCGCATCGCCGATGTGAATGCCCAGGGAAGACCCATCTTCGACGATACGTTTCTGGTGCTGTTCAACGCCGGGGATCGGAGTGTCGCCTTCACCCTGCCGGAGGCGCCGGCGGGGGCCCCGCGGCTGTGGGAACGCATGCCCGAGTTCCCGCGCAGCGTGCCGTTGCTGACCTACCGGCCGGGAGATACGGCCCGGCTCCGGCCCCATCATCTGGCCGTGCTCCGGGCGCGGTAGCGGGGCGGTGGTCCCGGCGGCTTGCGCGAAGCGCTTTTGTTTCGTAGCTTCGCTTAACCGGTAAAGTAGACGGCGGCTCACATGGCTCAGGTGCTCCAGGTTCATCCCGCGGACAACGTGCTCGTGGCGCTGGTCGACCTGCCGGCGGGCACGAGCGTGTCCTGCGACGGGGCCCGCTGTGTGCTGCCGGAGGCCGTGCCGGCCAAGCACAAGTTCGTCACGAAGGACCTGGCGCCCGGCGACCCGGTCGTCATGTACGGGGTGCTCGTCGGGCGGGCGGCCCGGCCCCTGACGCGGGGCACGCGTCTGACGACGGAGAACGTGCGTCACGACGCCAGCGGCTTCGGGGCCTGGCACGGCCCCCGTCCCTGGCAGGCGCCGGACGTCTCGCGATGGCAGGCGCGTACCTTCCTCGGCTATCACCGTTCGGACGGTCAGGTAGGGACGGCCAACGTGTGGCTCGTCGTGCCCCTCGTTTTCTGTGAGAACCGGAACGTAGAGGTGTTGCGCGAGGCCTTCGAACCCGTGCTCGGCTATGCCCGGCCCGGGCGCTACGCCCAGCTGGTCGCCGCGCTGGCGAACCGCTACCGGCAGGGCGCCACGCCCGACGAGCTGCGGCACCTGCCCGTCCCGCCGGGGACGGAAGCCCGTGCCGGCCGCGTCTTCCCGAACGTGGACGGCATCCGCTTTCTGACGCACCAGGCCGGTTGCGGGGGCACCCGCGAGGACGCCCGTGCGCTCTGCGGGTTGCTGGCCGGTTACCTGCATCATCCCAACGTGGCCGGTGCCACCGTCCTCAGCCTGGGCTGCCAGAACGCCCAGGTCGAGGTGCTGCGCGAGGAACTCCACCGGCGCAATCCCCGCTTCGACAAGCCGCTGCTGGTCTTCGAACACCAGCGCTACGGCACCGAGGAGGACCTGCTCACGGAGGCCGTACGGCAGACGTTCGTCGCCCTGGCGGAAGCCGACCGGATCGAACGGCGACCCGCCCCGCTGGGCAGGCTTACCATCGGAGTCGAGTGCGGGGGGTCGGACGGCTTCTCCGGGTTGTCCGCCAACCCGGTCATCGGGCACGTGGCCGACCTGATCGTAGCCCTCGGCGGCTCGGTCATCCTCTCGGAGTTTCCCGAACTGTGCGGGGTCGAACAGGAACTGATCGACCGGTGCGTGAGCGCCGAGGTGGCCGATCGCTTCCGGACGCTGATGCGGGCGTACGCCGCACGGGCCGAGGCCGTCGGGGCCGGCTTCGACATGAACCCCTCGCCGGGCAACATCCGGGACGGGCTCATCACCGACGCCATGAAGTCGGCCGGGGCCGCACGCAAGGGCGGCACCTCCCCGGTGGTGGATGTGCTCGACTACCCGGAATACGTGCGGCGGCCGGGTCTGAACCTGCTCTGCACGCCCGGCAACGACGTCGAGTCCACGACGGCCATGGCCGGTGCCGGCGCCAACGTGATCCTGTTCTCGACCGGGCTGGGCACGCCCACCGGCAACCCGGTCGCCCCCGTCGTCAAGGTCTCCTCGAACACGGCGCTGGCCCGGCGCATGCCGGACCTGATCGACTTCGATGCCGGGCCGGTGATCACCGGGGAGCAGACGATCGCGCAGGCCGGCGCAGCCCTGCTGGAGCTGGTGATCCGGGTTGCTTCCGGTGAGCAGCTTACGAAGGCGGAACGACTCGGCCAGTACGATTTCATCCCCTGGAAACGCGGGGTTTCGCTCTGATCGCTCTTTCGGTGCAAACGATCTGCTGAACGCTATGGCTGCATACGGCGGGCGTCGCTTTCTCCTGTTGGTGCTGATCTTCGTCCTGGCCGGATGCAGCGGGCGAACCGGCGTGCGGGTGATCAAGCTGGGCCACGGTCTCGACCCGACCCACCCGGTGCACCGGGCCATGGAGTACATGGGGGAGCGGCTGGTCGAGCTCTCCGGCGGCACCATGCGGCTGCAGATCTACCCGAGCCAGCAGCTGGGGACCGAGCGGGAAACGCTCGAACTGCTCCAGATCGGCTCGCTCGGCATGACGAAGGTGTCCTCCAGCGTGCTCGAAGGGTTCGTGCCGGCGTTTCAGGTCTTCGGCCTGCCCTATCTTTTCCGGGACGACACCCACCGGTTTGCCGTGCTCGACGGGCCGGTGGGGCAGGAGTTGCTGCGGCGGGCCGAGCCGTTCAACCTTCGCGGGCTGGCCTATTACGACGCCGGCAGCCGGAGCTTCTACACGAAGGACCGCCCCGTCCTCACGCCGGCCGACCTGGCCGGGCTCAAGATCCGGACGCAGGAGAGTCCCGTGGCCATCCAGATGGTGCGGGCCCTCGGCGGGTCGGCCACCCCCATCGCCTGGGGGGAACTGTATACCGCCCTCCAGCAGGGGATCGTGGACGGGGCCGAGAACAACCCGCCTTCCTTCTACCTCTCCCGTCACTACGAAGTGTGCCGCTACTATTCGCTCGACGAGCACACCTCGGTGCCGGACGTGCTCCTGATCAGCACGCTCCTCTGGGAGGACCTGACCCCGCAGCAACAGGGCTGGTTGCAGGAGGCTGCGCAGGCCTCGGCGGTGTACCAGCGGCAGCTCTGGCAGGAGGCCGTCGAGGAGGCCCTGGCCGCCGTGCAGGAGGCCGGCGTCGAGGTCTTCCGCCCGGACAAGACCCCGTTCGTCGAGGCGGTGGCGCCGCTCTACGAGGCTTTCCGGAGCGACACGCTGGTCTACGGCCTCGTCGAGCGGATCCGCCGCACGGAGTGAGGCCGGCGCGGGAACACTGGCTGGACCGCATGAACCCGGAACGACACACCATGGAAAAACTACGCCGCCTCGTAGATCGCGGGCTCGCCGGGCTGCTCGTGGGCGTGATCGGGCTGGCCGTGCTCAACGTGCTGTGGCAGGTGTTCACCCGCTGGGTGCTGCGCGACCCGAGCTCGTACACGGAGGAACTGGCGCGCTACCTGCTCATCTGGATAGGGCTGCTCGGAGCCGCGTACGCCGCCGGGCAGAAGCTGCATCTGGCCATCGACCTGCTGCCGGGGCGGCTCACCGGCCGGGCGCGGCACCTCCTGGAGCTGGCGATCGGCGGGTGCGTCTTCGTCTTCGCGCTGGCCGTCATGGTGGTGGGCGGGAGCCGGCTCGTGCTGCTGACCCTTCGCTTCGAGCAGACGTCGGCGGCCCTGGGCGTGCCGCTCGGCTACGTCTACCTCGTGCTGCCGCTGAGCGGGCTGCTCATCATGTTCTACGCACTGGCCGACGGGCTCGGGCAGTGGCGGGCCTGGCGGCCGCGGCGGGACGAACCGCCCGCCCCCGGCGCGGAATCCTGATTTTCTGATCCTTGCTTCCCGGTCCTATGGCGTGGCTCGAAATCTTCATCCTGGTCTTCAGCTTCGTCGTGCTGATGACCCTGGGCGTCCCGATCGCGTTCTGCCTCGGGGTTGCGGCGGTGTGCACGATGCTGGTGAGCATCGACCCGGTGCCGGCCGTCACCACGGTGGCCCAGCGGATGGCCACCGGGCTCGACAGCTTCGCCCTGCTGGCGATCCCGTTCTTCATCCTGGCCGGCCAGCTCATGAACCGGGGCGGGATCGCCCGGCGCCTCATCGACTTCGCCAAGACCCTGGTGGCGGTTCTGCCCGGCGGGCTGGCCCACGTCAACATCCTGGCGGCCATGCTCTTCGGCGCCATCTCGGGTTCGTCGGTGGCGGCGGCCTCGGCCGTCGGCGGGGTGATGGCGCCCCGCATGGAAGAGGAGGGCTATGACCGGGGATTCGGCGCGGCGGTGAACATCACCTCGGCGACGACCGGTCTCATCATCCCGCCGTCGAACATCCTCATCGTGTATTCGCTCGCCTCGGGGGGGGTCTCCATCGCCGCGCTGTTCCTGGCGGGGTACCTGCCCGGCATCCTGGTGGGGTTGGCCCTGATGGTGGTGGCCGGCGTGATCGCCTGGCGGCGCGGCTACCCGCGGGCCGAACGCCTGCGGCCCCGCCTGATCGTGCGCCGCGGGCTGGAAGCCTTTCCGAGCCTGTTCATGCTCGTGCTGGTCATCGGCGGCATCGTGGCGGGCATCTTCACCGCCACCGAGGCCTCGGCCGTCGCCGTGGTCTATGCCTTCGTCCTGGCGATGATCTACCGCGAAGTGCGCCTGGCCGACGTGCCGGGCATTCTGCTGGAGACGGTCAAGACGACGGCCATCGTGATGCTCCTGATCGGCACGTCCATGGGGCTTTCCTGGGTGATGGCCTACGAAAACATCCCGCAGAACGTAACCGAGGGCCTCATCGGGCTGGCGGAGAGTCCCCTCGTGATCCTGCTCATCATCAACCTCATCCTGCTGGCCGTCGGCACGTTCATGGACATGACGCCGGCCGTGCTCATCTTCACCCCGATCTTTCTGCCCATCGTGACCGAGCTGGGGATGGACCCGACGCATTTCGGCATCGTGATGGTGCTCAACCTGTGCGTGGGGCTGTGCACGCCGCCGGTGGGGAGCGTCCTGTTCGTCGGGTGCGGTATCGCCGGGGTCCCCATCACGCGGGTCGTCCGGCCGCTGTTGCCGCTCTTTGCGGCCATGATCGTCGCGCTGTTGATCGTCACGTACGTGCCCTGGCTGAGCCTGTGGCTTCCGCGGGTGTTCGGTTTTTAGCCGGGGGCCGGTTCGTTGCTTTCGACGGGTGCACGTCGTAACTTAACCGATAAAGTAAACCCAAGGGGCGGGAACGACGCCTTCGAGGAGCATCATGGCCAAGCGCGTGCGCCTGATCGACATTGCCGAGCGGTTGAACCTGACCAAGGTCAGCGTCTCGAAGGCCCTGCGCGACCACCCGGACATCTCGAAGGAGACACGGGAGCTGGTCAAGAAGACGGCGGCGGAGATGGGCTACACGCCCAACCTGCTGGCGCGCTCGCTCTCGTCGCGCCGGTCCCACACGCTCGGGGTGGTCGTGCCCAAGATCGCCCACACCTTTTTCTCGACCGTCATCGACGCGGTGCAGGAGGAGGCGACGAAGGCCGGTTACGGGATCGTGCTGGCCGTCTCGAGCGAGCGCGCGGAACTCGAACGCCAGCACATCGAGCGCCTGCTGGCCATGCGGGTGGACGGGCTGCTCGTCTCGGTGTCGAAGGAGAAACCCGACCGGGCCATCTACGAGCGCGTCCGCGAGATGAACGTCCCCCTGGTCTTTTTCGACCGGCGGATCGAGGACATGGGCTTCAGCAGCGTGACGGTGGACGACCGTGACGGGGCCCGGCAGGCCGTCGCCTACCTGATCGGGCAGGGTTACCGGCGCATCGCGCACATCGCCGGGTCGAGCGAGGTCGAGATCGGCCGGGAGCGACGGGCCGGGTACGAGGAGGCGCTGCGCCGGCACGGCCTTCCGGTGCCGGCGCACTGGGTCATCGAAGGCGGCTTCGACGAACAGCACGGCTATGACGCCTTCCGCCGGATCCTCCAGACGGGCGACCTGCCCGAGGCGGTCTTCGCGGCGACGTTCCCGATCGGCCTGGGCGTCTACCGGGCCATCTGTGAACACAGCGTGGCCCTGTGCCGGTCGATCCAGATCGTCACTTTCGGCGAAGGGGGGCTGAACGAGTTTTATACGTATCCGCACCTGTGTGTGCGCCAGCCCACGCGCGAGATGGGGCGCCGGGCCGTGGAGGTGTTGCTGGCCGAGATCGAGGCGCTCGATGCGGGCCGGGTTGCGGAGGCGCCCCGGCACGTCGTGCTGGAGACGGAGCTCGTCCTGCCGCCCGACTACCCGCTGGCGCCGCTGGACGGCACGCAGGCACGCACCCCGGCCGGGTAATTTTTTATTTTGCCCGATAACTTAACCGGTTAAGCATGGCCTTACCCGACCTCAACCGGCATACGGCCCGGCAACGCGGGCAGGAGCCGCTGGCGGCGCTGCCGGAGCGGGTGCTCCAGTTCGGCACCGGCGCCTTCCTGCGGGGCTTCGCCGGCTACTTCGTCGACCGGGCCAACGAGGCCGGCCGGCTCAACGGCCGGATCGTCATGGTGGGCTCGACCGGCAGCGGGCGCGTGCAGCGCCTGGCCGCTCAGGACGGCCTCTACACGCTGCTGGTGCGCGGGCGCGAGCACGGGGAGGTCGTCGACCGGGCGCACCTCATCACGGCCGTCGGCCGGGTGCTCTCGGCCCGCGACCGGTGGGCCGAGGTGCTCGAAGTGGCCCGCCACCCCGACCTTGCCCTGGTCGTCTCGAACACGACCGAGGTGGGCATCACGCTGGACGAGGACGATCGCATCGACCGGAACCCGCCGCGTTCGTTTCCGGGCAAGCTCACCGCCGTGCTCTACGAGCGAGCCCGGGCCTTCGACTTCGACCCGGCGCGCGGGCTCCTCATCCTGCCCTGTGAACTCGTCGACGACAACGGGGATCGGCTCCGGGAGATCGTGCAGGCGCTGGCCGCCCGCTGGAAGCTCCCGCCCGCCTTCCTGGCGTGGCTCGACGCCTCCTGCCGCTTTTGCAACACCCTGGTCGACCGGATCGTGCCGGGGACGCCGCCGGAGGAGGAGGCCGCGGCCTTCTATGAGCGGCTGGGGTACCGGGACGAACTGCTGACCGTGGCCGAGCCGTATCGCCTCTGGGCCATCGAAGGCGACGACGAGGTGCGGGAGCGCCTGCCGCTCGCCGGCACCGACGCGGGGATCGTGGTCGCCGGCGACATCACGCCGTACCGGCTGCTCAAGGTGCGCATCCTCAACGGCGCGCACACGATCTCGGTGCCGGCCGCGCTGCTCTGCGGCCTGGAGACGGTCTGCGAGGCCGTGGGACACCCGCTGGTGGGGCGCTTCATCCAGCGCCTCGTCCGGGACGAGATCGCGCCGGGGCTGGACCTGCCGGAGGATCTGGTCACCCCCTTTGCCGAGGCGGTCCTGGAGCGCTTCGCCAACCCGTTCATCCGGCATGCCCTGCGCGACATCACGTTTCAGCAGACCATGAAGATGCGGGTGCGTGTGGTGCCCTCGATCGAGGCGTATGCGGCCCGGTTTGGCGAGGCGCCGCCGTCGCTGGCCTTCGGGTTTGCCTGCTTCCTGCTGTTTCAGCACCCGTGCTTTCGCCCGGACGGTCCCTGGCCCGAGGACGAGGCTGCGCCGTACTGGCAGGCCCGCTGGCAGGGGGTGGCGCCGGACGACGCGGAGGCGCTGGTGCAACGGGCCGCCGACGTGCTCGCCGACGCCGGCCGGTGGGGCCTGCAACTCCGCGCCGTGCCGGGTTTCGAACGGCACGTCGCCGTACATTTGCGGCGGGCTCTCCGGGAGGGTGTCCCGGCGGCACTGGCCGCGCATCTCGATGAGGTGGGCAGCCGGTCGTGAAGGGCCCGTGCAGGCACTCTTTCACGCAACCTGTGTGCAACCATGCGAGCGACGATTCTTCAGCGCATCATCGACAGCGGGGCCGTAGCCGTGATCCGGATGCGGGACGCGCAGAAGCTCCTGCGAGTGGTCGAAGCGATCCGGGAAGGCGGCATCACGGCGGTCGAGGTGACGATGACGGTGCCCGGGGCGCTGGCCGTCATCGAGGCGGTGGCCCGCCACCTAGTGCTGTGTCAAGTTATAATTGACGGGTATAGCCGCTTCAACTTCACCCGCGCATCCGCCGTCGTGAACTGCCAGTCTACACCCCGCTGCTTTGCGTTGCGCGCCTCGTACCAGGCGGCGATCTCGCCCTCTAACTGCGATGCATTGCCGATGCGGCGACAGAGACCCTGACGAACCAGCACCGAAAGCTCGATCTCGGCCATGTTCAACCACGAACCATGCACCGGCGTCGAGACTATCTCCAACTTGCGCACGATGCGCCGGGCGCGCTCGGCGTCGAAGACCTCGTAGAGCGCCGAGGCGGTGTGCGCGGAGAGGTTGTCCTGAACCAGCGTGATCGTCTCGGCGTCTGGATAGAGGTCTTCGACGAGGTGGGCCACCACACGAGCCCAGGTCAAACGGTCCTGACGCTCCTTGACGAGCACCTTCCGGAAGCCGCCCAGGGGCTCGCAGAGCATATAGAGCGTGCGGGTCCCTTCGCGTTTGTACTCGTAATCCACGTGCCGCACCCCGTCGGCACGCGTGAAGGGCTGTCGCACCTCGCTGATGAGTTGCTTGCGCGCTTCGTCGAGGCACACAACCGGTCGGAGCGGGTCGTAGGGCCGGGCGTAGACATCGAGCACTTGCTCCATCTGGCAGACGAAGGCGGCATCGGCCTGAGGAATTACCCACGACTTAACGCGCCAGGGCTTGAGTTCGTTTTTTTAAGCAACTGCCGCACGCTCTCATGCGAGATCGATTCGACGTAACCGAGTTCGATCATACGGTCAGCCAGAAGGCGGAGCGACCACCGGGCAAAGCCTTCCGGCGGCTCTGAACAGCGCAGGGCCACCAGATGAGCCTCGACCTGCCCGTCGAAGATCTTCTCTTTAACCGGTTCGCGTTTTTTGCCGTAGAGAGCCACCTCGAAGCCTTCTTCGACGAAGCGCCGACGTAAGCGCTCGACGGTTCGGACACTGACGTTGTAGCTTTCGGCGATGCGTTCATCGGTCCAGGCCGGTGCGCCCTGGCTCTGGTCTGCTTTGAGCAGCATGAAGGCTCGTTTGACCGGCGGGACACCTTTTGAACGCCGCTCAATGAGGTCATCGAGGTGCTGGCGTTCACTGTCATTGAGCGTGACGCAGTATTTTTTGGCCATGGCAGGAAGTGGCTTCAGGAGTGAGCGACTGTTGAAGCTACTATCCTACCCGGCAGATGATCCTTGACGCAGCACTAGGCGACGACGTGCAACTGGGCGTGGGGTCGGTGCTCTCGGCCGAGGTGGCCCGCCAGGCCATCGACGCCGGCGCCCGCTACGTCGTCAGCCCCGTCTTCAAGCCCGAGATCGTGGCCGAGGCGCACCGGCACGACGTGCCCGCCATGCCGGGCTGCTTCACGCCCACCGAGATCCTGGCCGCCACCGAGGCCGGCGCCGACCTCATCAAGGTGTTCCCGGCCGACGTGGTGGGGATGCCCTTCTTCAAGGCGGTGCTGGCCCCGATGCCGCACCTGAAGCTGATGCCCACCGGCGGCGTCACGCTCGAGAACGCGGGCGACTGGATCCGCGCCGGCGCCGTGGCCGTCGGCGTCGGCAGCGCCCTGCTGGACAAGGCCGCCATCGCCGCGGGCGACTATGCCGTCCTCACCGAGAACGCCCGGACGCTGCGCCGGAGCGTCGAGGCCGGGCGGGCCGCCGTGGCCTCCTGAGCGGCTCCAGGCCGGCGGCGGGTTTCATCCAACGCAAAACAGGAACAGCGATCATGAAAGTCATCACCCTCGGCGAGATCATGCTCCGGCTCTCGACGCCGGGCTTCCAGCGGTTCGTGCAGGCGTCGTCGTTCGACGTCACCTTCGGAGGCGGCGAGGCCAACGTGGCCGTGTCGCTGGCGAACTACGGCTTCGAGAGCTACTTCGTCACGAAGCTGCCCCGCCACGAGATCGGGCAGGCGGCCGTCAACCACCTGCGGCGTTTCGGGGTGTCGGACCGCTTCATCGTCCGCGGCGGCGAGCGGGTCGGCATCTATTTCCTGGAGACGGGCGCCAGCCAGCGGGCCTCGAAGGTCGTCTACGACCGGGCCGGCGCCGCCGTCACCACGCTCACGCCGGAGGAGTTGGACTTCGAGGCGCTCTTCGACGGGGCGCGGTGGTTCCACTTCACCGGCATCACCCCGGCCCTCGGCGAGATCCCCCGGCGGACGGTGACGGCCGCGGCCCGCGCGGCCAAGGCGGCCGGCGTGACGGTTTCGTGCGATCTCAACTACCGCAAGAAGCTCTGGACGGTCGAGGAAGCACAGGCCACGATGCGCCCGCTGATGGAGTACGTGGACGTATGCATCGCCAACGAGGAGGATGCCGAGAAGAGCCTGGGCATGAAGGCGGGCGGGACCGACGTGGAGGCGGCGCACCTGGAGGAGGAAGCCTACGTGGAGCTGGCGCGCCGGCTCAAGACGACGTACGGGTTCGAGGCCGTCGCCATCACGCTGCGCGAGAGCTTCTCGGCCTCGGTCAACGGCTGGAGCGCGCTGCTGCACGACGACCGGGATTGCCGGGAGCCGTACCGCTCGCGTCGGTACGAGATCCAGCTGGTCGACCGCGTCGGCGGGGGGGATGCCTTCGCCGGCGGGCTGATCGCGGGGCTGTTGCAGAAGGACGACACCCGCCAGGCCCTCGAGTTCGCCGTGGCCGCCTCGTGCCTCAAACAGACCATTCCGGGCGACTTCAACCTGGTCAGCCGCGACGAGGTCGAGAAGCTCGCCGCCGGCGGCGGTTCGGGGCGCGTCGAGCGCTGAACCGGCCCGGCTCCGTTTCACCAGCCATCCACCCCCATGTCGTCACTCGCTTCCCGTCGTGAATTCCTCCGGTGCCTGGCAGCCGGGGCCGGAGGCCTGATCGTGCTGCCCCTGGCCGGCAGCGGTTGCCGGGGGGGCGCAGGCCTCCGCGATGCGGCCGCGTGGGCGGAGGTGCCCGGCATCCTTGAGCGCATCCGGCCGCCCCGGTTCCCCGACCGTGATGTGCTCGTCACCGACTTCGGCGCCGTGCCGGGCGGGACGGAACCGGCCACCGACGCGTTCCGCCGGGCCGTGGCCGCCTGCCATGACGCCGGCGGCGGGCGCGTCGTGGTGCCGCCCGGCGACTTCCTCACCGGCCCGATCCACCTGCGCT
This sequence comes from Rhodocaloribacter litoris, assembly GCF_011682235.2. NCBI lineage: Bacteria > Pseudomonadati > Rhodothermota > Rhodothermia > Rhodothermales > Rhodothermaceae > Rhodocaloribacter > Rhodocaloribacter litoris. The sequence continues at coordinate 3,269,212 of NZ_CP076718.1, forward strand.
CGAACGTCAACCTGCACCTCGCCGAAGGCGCGACGCTGCGCTTCTCCACCAACCCGGAGGACTACCTGCCGCCCGTCTACACCCGGTGGGAGGGGGTCGAGTTGATGAACTATTCGCCGCTCATCTATGCGCGGGGGCAGGAAAACGTGGCCGTCACCGGGGCGGGCACGCTCGACGGGCAGGCCGACGAGCAGCACTGGTGGCCGTGGAAAGGGCAGGCCCGGTATGGATGGACGGAGGGCAGCCCGGAGCAGGGGCCGGCCCGCGATCGCCTCTTCCGCATGGCCGAGGACGGCGTGCCCGTCGCCGAGCGCGTCTTCGGCACGGGCGACTACCTCCGGCCCAGTTTCATCGAGTTCTACGACTGCCGGAACGTGCTCATCGAAGGGGTGACGATCGTGCGCTCGCCGATGTGGCTCGTGCACCCGACGCTGTGCACCAACGTCACCGTGCGCGGGGTCACCGCCCGTTCCCACGGGCCGAACAACGACGGCTGTAATCCCGAGAGCTGCACCGACGTGCTCATCGAGGACTGCTTCTTCGACACGGGCGACGACTGCATCGCCCTGAAGTCGGGGCGCAACGCCGACGGGCGGCGCGTGGGCCGGCCCATCGAGAACGTCGTCATCCGGCGGTGCACGATGCGCGACGGGCACGGCGGCATCGTCATCGGGAGCGAGATGTCCGGCGGCGCCCGCCGCATCTTCGCCGAGGCCTGCCATCTGGACAGCCCCAACCTGGACCGCGTCCTGCGGATCAAGACCAACTCGGTGCGGGGCGGCTTCGTCGAGGACGTCTACCTGCGCGACATCACGGCCGGGCAGGTGGCCGACGCCGTCATCCGGATCAACTTCCTGTACGAGGAAGGAGATGCCGGCCCCCACGATCCCGTCGTGCGCAACATCGACGTGCGGCGGCTCACGAGCGGTCAGAGCACGTACGCGCTCTACCTCATCGGCTATCCGGACGCCCCCATCCGCGACGTGTACCTGGCGGACTGCCGCTTCGACGGCGTCGCGCGCGACAGCGTCGTCGAGCACGTCGAAGGTCTGGTGCTCGACGAGGTGTTCATCAACGGAGAGCGGGTCGAACGGCTCGCGCCCACAACCTGACCATCTATGCGAGGCTGGTTTCTTTTTCTGCTGGTGATGCTGGTGCCGGCGACGGCCGCGGCCCAGCAAACGTACTATGTGGCGCCGGGCGGACGTGCCACGGCGGCGGGCACCCTGGCCGATCCGTTCGATGGCATCCCGACCGCCCTGGCCCATGTGTCACCGGGCGACACGATCTACGTGCGCGGCGGCACCTACGTCTCGCCGGTTCCCATCCGCATCGACCGTACCGGCCTCGAAGGGCAGTATCTCCACATCTGGGCCTATCCCGGCGAGACGCCGGTCTTCGACTTCACCGGCGCCTCGCGCGGGTTCGACCTGCGCGGGTTCTACCTGCACCTGAAAGGGCTCGTGGCCGAGCACGCCGAGGATAACGGTTTTTACCTGAAGGGGGCCTCGTACAATATCCTCGAACAGGTGGTGGCGCGCTACAACGGCGACTCGGGCGTGCAGCTCGAAGACGGCGCCTCGTACAACCTGCTGCTCAACGTGGACTCCTACGGCAACTACGACCCCGGCAACCACGGCGAGAACGCCGACGGCTTCGCCATCAAGTTTGGCGTGGGGCCGGGCAACGTGCTGCGGGGGTGCCGGGCCTGGGGCAACTCGGACGACGGGTACGACTTCTGGTCGCGGGACGATCCCGGGCAGCAGGGCGTCACGGTGGAGGACAGCTGGGCCTTCAAGAACGGCATCAACGTGTGGGACGACCCGGGCTTTCAGGGGGATTCGAACGGCTTCAAGCTCGGGCACGGGCCGGGCCCGCACGTCCTCACCGGCAACGTGGCCTGGGGGCACCGGGCCCACGGCTTCGACGTCAACGGCAACCTCAGCGGGGTGACGCTCTACAACAACACGGCCTACCTCAACGGCGGCTACGACTTCTATTTCGACGACGATCCGAACGTGGCCGACGGCGGGCACGTGCTGCGCAACAACCTCGCCTACGGCCGGGTGCGGATGGATGCCACGGTGGTCGATGATGCCGGTAACGCGTGGAATGCCGGCCTGCCGGCCCCGCAGCCGTCCTTCTTCCTGAGCCTCGACGACACCGGCGCCGACGGGCCGCGCGGTCCGGACGGCAGCCTGCCCGTATTGCCCTTCCTCCGCCTGGCCGCCGGCAGCCCCTACATCGACGCCGGCGTGGACGTGGGGCGTCCCTACGAAGGGGCGGCGCCGGACCTGGGCGCCTTCGAGTCGCCGTATGCGACGGGCACGCCGGTGCAGGTGAGCAACGAGGTGCCGGAGCGCCTGTGGCTCGGGGCTCCCTATCCGAACCCGTTCGTCGACCGGGTCCACCTCACGTTCGAAGCCGCCCCGGCGGAGGAGTACCGCCTGCGCATCTTCGACGTGCTCGGGCGTACCGTCACCACGCTCGTCGATGGCGCCGTGGCGCCCGGGCGGCATACGGTCACGTGGGCGGCCGGCGCGCACCTGCCGCCCGGCCTCTACTTTGCCCGGCTGGAGGCCGGCGGGTCGGTACAGGTGGTCCGGCTCGTCAAAGCACGATAGAGCGATCGTTCAAACCAGACCGGAGCAACGACCGATGAAGCTGTTTTCGCTCGACGGCAGGAAGGCGCTGGTCACGGGGGCCAGCCGGGGGCTGGGGCGGGCGATGGCGCTCGCGCTGGCCCGTGCCGGGGCGGACGTCGTCTGTGCCGGCACCACCCGCCGCGGAACCGACGAGACGGCCGCCGCCATCCGGGCCCTGGGCCGCCGCGCCTGGCAGGTGGCGGCCGACCTTTCCGACCGCGCGGCCCTGCACGCCCTGGTCGAGGAGGTGCAACGGGCCGCCGGCGACATCGACATCCTGGTCAACAATGCCGGCACGATCCGCCGGCACCCGGCCGTCGACTTCCCCGCCGAAGACTGGGACCTGGTGCTGCGCACCAACCTGGACGCCACGTTCTTCCTGAGCCAGGCCTTCGGTCGCGCGATGATGGCACGGGGTGGCGGCAAGATCATCAACGTGGCCTCGCTGCTTTCCTTCACCGGAGGGATCACCGTGCCGGCCTACACCGCCAGCAAGCACGCCGTGGCCGGCCTCACCAAGGCCCTGGCCAACGAGTGGGCCCGGCACAACGTGCAGGTCAACGCCATCGCACCCGGCTACTTCCGCACCGACAACACGAAGGCGCTGCAGGAGGACCCGGTTCGTTCCCGCGAGATCAGCAGCCGGATTCCCGCCGGGCGGTGGGGAGAGCCGGACGACCTCGCCGGCGCCGTCGTCTTTCTGGCCGCCCCGGCCAGCGATTACGTGAACGGCCACATCCTCGTCGTCGATGGCGGCTGGACGGCCCGGTGACGGCAAGGGGCGGTGTGGTCCCTTCTCTTGAGATGACTGCGAACGAATACCGGAACCATGATGCATTACCTGCCTGATCTCGAACGCTTCCGCCGCATGAACACCGAGGAATTGCGTGCCCATTTTCTCGTGTCCGGCCTGTTTCGGCCCGGGCACGTGACGCTGCGCTACATCGACCTGGACCGGCTGGTGCTCGGCGGTGCGGTGCCGGTGGAAGAGGCGCTGCCGCTGGAGGCCGTCGACGCGCTGGCGGCGGCCTATTTCGCCGAGCGGCGCGAGGTGGGCATCCTCAACGTCGGCGGCAGCGGTCGCATCACGGTGGACGGCACACGGTATGCCATGGCGCCCCGCGACGGGTTGTACGTGGGCCGCGGCAGCCGGGAGGTGCGCTTCGAAAGCGATGACCCGTCCCACCCGGCGCGGTTCTACCTGGTCAGCTATCCGGCCCATGCGGCCTACCCGACGACTCCCATCCGCCAGCAGGACGTGGAGCGGGTGGAGCTGGGAACGGACGAAAAGGCCAACCGGCGTCACCTGTACAAGTACATCCATCCGGGTGGGGTGCGGAGTGCCCAGCTCGTCATGGGCATCACCGCGTTGCAGCCCGGCAACGTCTGGAACACGATGCCGGCCCATACGCACGCCCGGCGGACGGAGGTGTACCTGTATTTCGACCTGGCCCCCGACGACGTCGTCTTCCACTTCATGGGCGCGCCGCAGGAGACGCGCAGCCTCGTCGTGCGCAACGAGGAAGCGGCGCTCTCGCCCGGGTGGTCCATCCACGCCGGAGCCGGCACCGGCGCCTACACGTTCTGCTGGGCCATGGGCGGCGAAAACCAGGACTTCGCCGACATGCAGTTCGTCGACATGAAGGATCTGCGTTGACGGGAAGCGGACCCGCTTCCGGGGCAGAGACTTTTTTGAAGAGGCCCGGGAGATTGTCTTGACTTTGTTTGAAGGTTAAGATAGTTTAACCGGTGAAGTTACCGGTTAAGTCCCGGAGCAGAGACGGGAAACAGGGTGGGGTCTTCCGGGCGCGGGCGCCTTTCCCGGCATCCGGTTCACCGGGACGTAGATGGAATGAACGGCATGGCACGCGCATTCGAACAACGCCTGCACGCGCCGGCACGGCAGCCGGAAGCGCTTGTATTCCCGAAGCGCTGGCGCATCGGTGTCCGGAAGCTTGGTCTGGGGATGGTTCTGGCCTTTCTTCCCGTGGCGACGGTCCTGGCGCAGAACGTCGGTCGTATCGCCGGAACGGTGACGGATGCGTCCACCGGGGAGCCGCTGCCCGGCGTCAACGTGGTCGTGGAGGGGACGAGCCGGGGTGCCGCCACGGACGTCGACGGCACCTACTACATCCTGAACGTGCCGCCCGGGCGCTACGACCTGCGGGCCAGCATGGTCGGTTACGAGGCGGCCGTCGTGACGGATGTCATCGTCCATGCAAACCGGACTACCACGGTCGACTTCGTGCTCACCGATGCGGCCATCGGGGCCGGGGAGGTGGTCGTCACCGCCGAGCGCCCGGACGTGGAGCGGGACAAGACGTCCACCAGCTATGTGGTGCGCCCCGAAGAGGTGCAGGCCCTGCCCGGCATCCGCGACATCGGCGACGTGCTCCGGCTGAGCTCCGACGTCGTCGACGGGCACTTCCGCGGCGGGCGGCTGGGCGAGGAGTTCTATTCGGTGCAGGGCATGGGGATCATGAACCCGCTGGACAATTCGGCGGCCTTCATGCCCATCATGAGCGCCGTCGAGGAGGTCGAGGTCATCACGAGCGGGTTCGGGGCGCAGTACGGGAACGCGCAGTCCGGAGTGGTGCGGATCTCGATGAAAGAGGGGGATCGGACGGCCTGGCGCACCCAGGTCGAGGCCCGGGTGCGGCCGCCCGGACGCAAGCACTTCGGCCCCAGTGTCTTCGATCCGGACGACCAGCCCTACCTCCGCCTGTTGCTGGTCGAGGGGGACATCTGGCTGCGTGGGGATCCCGGCTCCGACGATCCGCAGCCGTTCTACGGGGCCATGGCCTCCGGTCTGACGAGCTACTTCGCCGGCGACACCCTGGCCCAGCTCGCCATGGCCCGCGCCCTCTACGAACAGACGCGCCGGGATGCCGGCCGGACGTACGGGCAGAACCTCGACCATTCGGTCGAACTGGCCACGGGCGGCCCCATCAACGACCGGATGCGCATGTTCGTAGCCCTGCGCACGCTCGACCGGTATCCCTTCCTGCCGACGGAACGGCCCGACACCGAGCAGCAGGTGATGGGCAACCTCGTCACGGACCTGTGGGACGGCGCGGCGCTCCGGGTGAGCGGGGGCCTGCTGCACGAGCGGGAAAGTGTCTTCCCGAGCCGGAACAGCGTCGGAGGCTACCAGCAATGGCTGTGGGACCGCGTCGTCGGCCTGCGCTACCGCAAGCGCACCAACGTGCAACTGGGGGCGCGCCTGACGCACGCGCTGAGTCCGAGCACCTACTACGAAGTGCAGCTCAGCACGCTGCAGACCAGCGACGAGGTGGGCTCGACGCCCGTGCCACACACCCTCCCGGATACGGTGAACATCAACTGGTTCGTGGGGACGCTCGCCTTCCCGAACAACAATTCGCCGGACGGGCTCGACTATCAGATCGGCAACCACACGTTTTCCAACGAGAAGAGCCGGACCATCTCGTTCGACGGCTCCATCACGAGCCAGGTCACGGAGGCGCATCTGGTCAACGGGGGCGTGCAGGTCAACGCCTATTCGATCGACGTCGCCAACATGCTCAACGTGCGCACGAGCCGTCTTGCGGAGGACTATACGGCCCGGCCGTTCGAAGCCGCCGTCTACCTGCAGGACAAGATGGAGTTCGAAGGGCTGATCGCCAACGTGGGCCTGCGCCTCGACCTGTGGTACTCCGGGATGGAGTACTACACGGACCTGTATACGCCGTTCGGCTCGCCCGACTCGACCGGCGTGTTCGATCCGGAGGCCGGCACCCGCAGCAAGGCGCCCGTGCACGTGCGCGTGCAGCCCCGGGTGGGCATCTCGTTCCCCGTCACGGCGAGCACCGTCTTTCACCTGAACTACGGGGCGTTCATGCAGCGGCCCTCGTTCCAGTACATCGTCTCCCGGCGGATCGGGCAGGTGGACCGCCGCCCCGACATCCTGGGCAACCCGGCGCTGAAGCCCGAGACGACCAACAGCTACGACATCGGGGTGTTGCAGGGCCTCGGGGCCGGCTTCACGCTGGACGTGAGCGGGTACTACAAGGACGTCAAAAACCTGGTCGAGCAGGCCCAGTTCACCGATGAGCGGGCCGGCTATCAGGTGGCCTCCTTCTTCAACCTGGATTATGCCGACATCCGGGGCTTCCGCATCGCCCTGAACAAGCGGCGGGGGGCCCTGCAGGGGTCGCTGAACTACCAGTACAGCTATGCCACCGGCAAGAGCCCGAACGCCACGGCGGCCTCGCCGCTCTTCAGCCGGGACACCCTGGGCGTCGTCACGAGCGACCTGACGAACGTGCCGACGCGCGACATCATCCTGGACTTCGACCGCACGCACAACCTCATCGTGTCGCTGACCTACCTGACGGGGGACCAGGCCGGGCCCAAGATCGGGAACGTCCGTCCCTTCGCCAACATGTCCTTCTCGGTCTATTCGACGGCCCGGAGCGGCCGGCCGTACACGTCGCCGACGGACATCCGGCTGATCAACACGAAGCGGACGCCGGCCGAGTACAACACCGACGTGAGCATCTCGAAGCATTTTCCCCGCTTTTTCGGGGCGTCGGCCACGTTCTACTTCGAGATCTTCAACCTCTTCAACAACGCCATCCTGAACTACAACTACCTGTTCCGCCGGCCGACGGCGACGAATCCGAACCTGGCGTTGCAGTACTACGAGACGTACGGCATCGAGGACCCGGACAACGGGGTGCGCTACTGGTGGGACAAGGGGCGGCAGGGGCCCTTTGCGGTGGATCAGTCTTTCCTCATCTACAGCAACGAGCCCCGCTCCTACAGTCTGGGCGTGCGGGTGACGTTTTAGCTCGGGCAATCCGTGAGAGTACGCATGAGAAGGTTCGTTTTGATGCTGGGGATGCTGGTCGTGCTGGCCGGCCCGGCCCGTGCGCAGCAGCGCGCGTGGCAGGTGCATACCCGGGGACTGCTGCATCAGACCGTCTTCAACACCGGCGAGCTGGGCCGCCCCTACAGCGCCGGCGGGACGGTGCCGGAGGGGCGCCCGTCGATGGAGTGGCCGCCCCACTCCCGGCTGATCCTGGACCGCCGCAACTACCCGGGGCAGCACAACTCGTTCGGCAGCGGCGTCTGGCTGGCGGCCACGAGGCCGGACGGGACGCGCCAGTACGCGTTCTGCGGGGCGGTCTCGAACACGGACGGCGAGCCGGTGCCCGTCGTCGGGGTCTACAGCACGCCCGTCGAGATACGCCGCATCGAGAACTTCCCGGTGCTCGAGGACGGCTCGCTGAATCCCGCCTTCGACCCGGACGAAGCGGAGGAGATCATCATCGCCGTCTGGGACACGCCGCTGGGCATCCGCGTCACGCGGACGAGCCGGGCCTGGAGCTATCCGGGCTATGACAGCTTCATCATCTACGAGTATGCCTTCGAGAACCGGTCCGGGCAGGTGCTCGAAGACGTCTTCATCACGTTTGCCAACACGTTCGCCCCGTCGATGTTCGGCTACCAGCGGATCCACGGGGACTGGACGGAGGCCTCGTTTCGGGGGCAGCCGCCGGCGGGGCTCGGGGATCATTTCGCCCGGTTCGATCTGAAGCGCTGGATGACCTACAACCACGAGCGCAACGGGCTGCCCGATCCCGACTTCTTCGATGCGTGGTCCGTGCCGGGCGGGCGGGGCGGCCTGAACTCGCCGCAGGCGGTGGGGCTGATGGTGCTCCACTACGACTACGAGCACCTCGCCACCCGGGATCAGACCCGCCAGGTTTTCCTCGTCCCGGCCGACAGTGCGGGCATGTGGGATCGCAACGGCAAGGCCAAGCAGCCCTTCCTGCTGCGCTATGAGAATGGCAACCTCTACGAGGGCAAGATCGCCACGTGGATGGATCCCCGGCTGCGCCGCAAGACGGGCATCTGGCAGAGTCCCCAGGACTCGACGCGGTTCAGCGAGCAGTTCGACCCCGACCTCTGGTCCTACTGGAAGGGGCGCACGAGCACGTCGAACAACCTTTCGTGGTGGCAGCCCGTGGCCCGGGCCTACGGGTTCTTTCCCTACTACATGGAGCCGGGTAGCACGGTCCGGTTTGCGGTGGCGGAAGTGGTGGGCTACGGCCCCGGCGGGCCGGGCGACCACGTCTATACCGACCTCGGGGGCACCGTGCGTGCCGGTGCCGATGCGGGGGCGCTCTTCAGCCCGGTCCCCAGCTGGTACGACGTCCTCGAATACCCGCACCTGGGCAGCGACGGAACCATCGGGAGCACCTACCTGCGGGATCATCCGCTGCCGTGGTACGTGACGCCCCCGGTCGTGTCGATCCGGGATGTGGCGGACCGGGCCATCGAGATGTACACGGGGCGGCTCCTCGTCAAGCACGACACGGTGCAGTATGAGCCGCTCGACGCGCCGCCCACGGGGCGGTACAACACCGTGCCCATCCCCGTCCCCGCCCCGGCCATCCGGATCGAGAACACGAGCGCGGCGGCCAACCGGATCGTGTGGGGGCCCCAGGTCGAATCGTTCTCGACGCCCCGTCTGCGGGCTCCGCTGGATCATTACGAGGTGCTCCGGGCGCCGCATCCGCTGGGACCCTGGACCGTCATCGCGCGGGTGACGCCGGGCGACCCGCAGTACTTCCAGGACGGCGAGTACCGCGTGCTCGACCCCGAGAGCAACCTGGGGGACGAGGTGGCCTATGCCGTGCGCTCGGTGGACGTGGAGGGGGGCAAGAGCGGCTGGACCAACCTGACCGTGCACGAGACGCAGGCCCCGCCGGCCGAGCGCCTGGGCAAGGTCTACGTGGTGCCGAACCCCCTGGTCGTCACGAGCGGCCTCTCCGGCGCGGACCGCGGCGGCGACATCGCGGACCGGATCCAGTTCATGGGCCTCACGAGCCGGTGCACGATCCGCATCTTCTCCTATACCGGCCAGCTCATCCAGACGATCGAGCACGACCGGGCCTCCTTCGGCAATCCCTGGTACCAGCTTTCCTTCAACAACCAGGTCATCGCCTCGGGCATCTACTACTTCGTCGTGGAGGATCACGCCACGGGGGAAAGGGCGACCGGCAAGTTTGTCGTCATTCACTGATAGCTATGGGCAGAACGGCGATGTGCACGAAAATGAAAGCCCTTCTGGGAGTCGTCGCGCTCCTCTTGCCGTGTGCGGGAACGGGGATGGCCCAGAAGGTGGGCAGCACCTCGATGCAGTTTCTGAAGGTCCTGCCTTCGGCCCGAGCGGCCGCCCTGGGCGAGGCCTACAGCGTCTGGGCCGCCGGGGCAGAGGCGGTCTTCTGGAACCCGGCCGGCCTGGCCCGCTCGCAGCGGCATGAGGTTTCGCTGACCTATACGGACTGGCTGTTCGATGCCCGGCAGGGGGCCTTCTCCTACGCACACCACCTCGGCTCACTGGGGGCCGTCGGGTTCCAGGTGCAGTACGTGGATTTCGGGGTGTTCGAGGAGACGACGAACGAGCGGCCCCACATCAGCAACCCCGATCAGCCCGGCATGACGGGGCGGACGTTCCGGCCTTTCAGCTACGTGGTCGGCCTCACCTATGCCCGCCACCTCACCGACCGCTTCGCCCTCGGCTTCGGGGCGAAATACGCCCACGAGTCGCTCTTCGACGGGGGAGCCGTGCGGGCTCAGATCCGGCAGAACGTGTTCGACGAAGTGGATACCCGGGCCTCGGCGGTCCTGTTCGACTTCGGCATCCGGTATGAGACGGGCTTCCGGTCGGTGCAGATCGCTTCGGCCGTGCAGAACTTCGGCCCCGACGTGCGCTATGCGGTCGAGTCGTATCCCGTTCCGCTGCTGTTTCGGGTGGGGATCGCGGCCGACCTGGTCGGGCCGGACGGGCTGCTGGCCGGGGGACGGGAGGACAGCCAGATCCGGGCCGCATTCGACCTCTTTCATCCCAACGACTATGCGCAGCAGATGCATTTCGGGATGGAATACGAGTTCATGCACCTGCTCTCCCTGCGGGCGGGATACAAGTTTTTCTACGACGCGGACGGGCTGACGCTCGGGGCCGGGCTGCGGTACGCGCTGGGGGCCGCCGGCGTGGCGATCGACTACAGCTACGGCTCGATGGGGGATTACCTGAGCGGGGTTCAACGTTTCAGTTTGATGATCGTGATTCCATGAACCGAGACCGGCATTACTGGATTCTGACGGCGGTTGCCTGTCTGGCGTGCCTGGCCTGGCCGGCCGCGACGGTGCGGGCGCAGGGATACGGAGGGCCGCTGACGGTGCAGGGATTGCACCAGCAGCACAACCCGTCCGCCGCCTCCCGCGCGTTCGGCGGGGTGACGATCGGGGCCGGAGGCGATCTGGGCCTGATGTTCGCCCACCCGGCGGCGCTGCACGGAGTGCAGGGGTTGCAGGTTTCGGTGGCCGGTTACCACCGCACCCGGGATCTGCGCCAGGAGCAGCACTATGCTCCCGTGCGCTACTATCCCAACCTGAGCCTGCTGCTCGAAAACCGGACGGATGCGATCCCCGACCCGGATCCGGAGCTGGTCGGTTTCACGCCGGCGGACTCCGTGCAGCGGCCTTACGACGACCTCTCCCCGAACTGGTCCCGGGATCGGACGGACAGCCGCCCGCTGCATGTGCTGCTGGCCGTTCCCTTCTCGCTGGGCGGTCTGCGGCTGGCCGCGGGGCTCGGTACGATCCAGTATGCGAACCTGGATCACTACTACCAGAACAACAACGTCCTCGACCCGGCCGTGCTCGCACAGCGGCCCCTGCCCACCCTGCGCCCCACGGACGACAACCCGGTGACGGTCGACTGGTACCAGGCGATCCGATCCCGCCAGGGGACGATCGACGGCTACGGCGGGGCGCTGGCCGCGCACCTGCCACGCCTCAACCTCTCACTCGGCGCCGGCGCGCTGCGCCTGCGCGGCGAGAGCGACGACTTCGAGCAGCGCCGTGAACGGGGGCGGCTCACGTTCCTGGCCAACGAGTTCCGGGCCGATTCGAGCGGGGGGCAGGTCACCCGCATGGGGACGTCCCGCTTCTCGGCCACCGAGTGGAGCTTCAGCGCGGAGCTCTCCGGCCGGTATGCCAGCCTGGGGATTACCCTGCATCCCCCCACGGCCTTCACACGGGAGTACACGCAGGCCGTCGAGGCCGACACCGCCGGGAGCTTCCACACCTGGACCGTCGACGGGGAGGATCGCTTCCGGTTGCCCTGGCGGGGCACGGTGGGCGTGTCGCTCCGGCCGCGCGAGCAGTTGCGCGTCGGCTTCGAGTACGTGTTCCGCCCGTACGCCCGGGCGACGTACACCCCGGCGGCGGGCGAGGCGACGACGCCCTGGCTCTCGGCCCGCCTGTTCCGTTTCGGTATCGCGTATGAGCCGGCGGACTGGCTGGTCTTCCGCGGGGGGATGCGGAGCGAGGCCGACGTGTTCGAACCCGAAGGCAGCGCGCTCGTCGGGGAGCCCGTCACCTACCGGGTTTTCTCCGTCGGCTTCGGGCTCTCCTTCCGGGGCATCCGGTGGGACGTCACGTACGAAGGCGGCCGCATGAAGTACGAAGACATCTGGGGCAGTGCCCTCAGCAAGAACACCGACGTGCGGCACGTCCTGGCGACGAACCTCTCGTTCACGCTTCCGGTCTCTCGATAGCCGGCCTGTGCGGCCCGTCGCCGGACCTCACCCATACGCACACCACAAACGATAACGCAGGAGGTGCAACATGAGAAAGACGGTTACGACGCGGTCGGTAGGGGCCGCACTACTCGGCATGTTCATGGGGGTCCTGCTCGCGGCGCCGGTCCGGGCCCAGTCGGAGGGGGACTATCGCACGCGGGACAGCGGCAACTGGAGCAACGCGCAGATCTGGGAGCGCTTCAACGGGTCCGCCTGGGTGGCCGTTGCGACGCCGCCCTCCGGGAGCGAGGTGATCACCGTGCGGGAGGCGGACTCGGTCTACGTGGACGTCGAGACCACGCTCACCGGGCATCTCGTCAACCAGGGCATCGTGGACACGGACAGCCTGCTGACCATCGGCGACGGCGGGGTCTACGAGCACGCCCGTGACGAAGGCAAGATCCCCCGGGTGATCTGGGCCGAAGGCTCCACGTTGCTCATGACCGGGGTCGTTGCCACGGCACCGGCGGACCGGAACCAGAACTACTACCACGTCACCTTCAACACGCCGGGCCTGCTCTCCAACCTCAACATGGCCCTCGACGAAGCCACCATCGGGGGAGACATTCGCGTGCTCGACACCGGCCTGGCCCGGTGGTACCTGACCACCGCCTCCCCCAACGACACCTCCACCGTGACGATCATGGGCAACGTCTACGTGGAGAACGGGGCCTTCTCGGTGCATGGGACCAGCAATGCCGGGACCACCTTCATCGTGCATCACTACGGCAACATCGAGGTGACGGGCGGCAACTTCTCCATCAGCCGCGGCTCGCAGGGCCTCGGCACGACGACCTGGTACCTCTACGAGGGCGATTTCTTCATGGCGAACGCCACGACGCAGAGCTCCACGATCACCCCGGGCGGGGCGAAGTTCGTCTTTGCCCGGCAGGGTCGCCAGACACTCACACTCGAGAACGTGGAGTTCTCGGCCCTGCCCATCGAGGTCAGCAGCGGCACGACCCTGGACATGGGCCTGAGCAAGCTGGGCGGAAGCGGCGACTTCACCCTGAAGGAAGGCGCCGGGCTCGCCACGGCCCTGCCGGGCGGCGTCGCCGAGATCTTCACGGACGTCGCCGGGGTGGTCACGCTCGAGGATAACGCCAGTTTCGAGTTCAACGGCACGGAGGCGCAGGTGACCAGCACGGCGATGCCGGCGGTCGTGCAGGACCTGGTGATCGACAACGCGGCGGGGGTGACGCTCTCGCAGGAGACGACGATCAACGGGGTGCTGGTGCTGCGAGCCGGTGTCTTCGACAACACGATTCCCTTCACACTCGGGAGCGGGGCCTCGATTTCGTTCGAGGGGGGCAGCCTGCTGATCCCGGTCGCCAGCGAGGTGGAAGGAGAGCTGCCCCGGGTGTTCTTCGTGGACCAGAATTACCCCAACCCCTTCAGCACCTCGACGGTGATTCGCTACGGCCTGCCCGTGGCCTCGGAGGTGACGGTGCGGGTGTACGACCTGCTGGGCCGGGAGGTGCGGACGGTGCATGAAGGCAGCAAGCCGGCCGGCGTGCACGAGGTGGTTCTGGAGGCCCGTGAACTCGGCGCCGGCCTGTATCTCTACCGGGTCGAGTCGGCTGGCCGTTCCGTTTCGCGGCAGATGGTCGTGATCCGTTGAAAAACCACCGCCTACGCAAGAACCGGATGGATACACACAGGGAGGACGTCATGAGAATCGTATTGACTATCGCTACTGCTCTATGGCTGCTGAGTCCCGGTCTGGCCAACCGGGCCCAGGCCCAGCAAGCCGGGGACTATCGCGCCGTGGCAAACGGCACCTGGAGCGCCGCCGCCACCTGGGAAACCTTCGACGGGACGAACTGGGTGGCCGCCGCCACGGCGCCAACCGGCTCGGAGACGATCACCATCGCCGGGGACGACACCGTCCGCGTCGACGCGGCCGTGACCGTGACCGGCTACGTCCGGGTGGCCGAGGAGGGCGTGCTGCTCGTCGACGGGGGCTCGTTGCAGTTCGCCGACGGAAGCACCTACGAACACGCCCGCGACGGCGGGGATCTGCCGTCGGCCGAATGGGCGGCCGGCTCCACCTACCTGCTGACGGGCACCGAGCAGGACGCACCGGGGAACCGCAACCAGAACTTCCACCACCTCACCATCAACACGCCCGCGCTGGGGCGCAACCGGGACCTCGGCCTCAACGGTGTCACCATCGGCGGGGACATCCGGGTCATCAGCACGGGCAGCAACCGGTGGCAGTTGACCTCGGCGTCCGCCGGCGACTCGTCGGTCGTGACGATCCTCGGCGACGTTTACGTCGAGGACGGCCAGTTCGCCGTGCAGGGGACCGGCAACGCCCTCACCACCTTCATCGTGCATCACTACGGCAACATCGTCGTCACCGGGGGCAACTTCTCCGCCGCACGGGGCTCGCAGGGCAGCGGCTCCGGCACGACCACCTGGTACCTCTACGGGGGTAACTTCACCCTGTCGAACGCCGCCACGCAGAACTCGAACCCCACTCCGGGCAACGCCCGCTTCGTCTTCGCCGCAAACGGGACGCAGCAACTGGCTTTCGAGAACGTCGACTATGCCGGCGGGCAGGTTCATTTCGAGGTGGCGGACTCCACCATGCTGGAGATCGGAGACGGGTTTGCCCTGAACGGCTGGCTCATCAACCGCGGAGAGGTGACCCCGCTCGGGACGCTGACGGTCATGGATGGCGCCGTCTACGAGCACGCCCGCAACGGAGGAACCGTCCCTTCGGCGACGTGGATGGAGGGCTCGACGGCCCTGTTCACCGGCATCACGACGGACGCCCCCGAAAACCGCGGGCAGGATTACCATCACCTCACGCTCGACACGCCGGACCTGGCCTCGAACCGGGACCTGGGCCTCGACGGGCACACGATCGGCGGCAACCTGTCGGTCCTCAGTTCCGGCAGCGCCCGCTGGCGCCTGGTGGGCGGAAGCTCCGGCACGGTGGTGATCAAGGGCGACCTGATCGTGCGCGACGCAAGCTTCGAGACGCAGGGTACCAGCAGCCCCACCGACGTGGTGGTCGAGCACTACGGAAACGTGGACGTCGACGGCGGTGAGTTCTCCATCAGCCGGGGCTCGCAGGGCAGCGGTACCGGCACGACCCTCTGGTACCTCTACGGAGGGAACTTCACGATGGCAAACGCCCGGACGCGGAACTCGAACCCCACCCCGGGCAATGCCCGCTTCATCTTCGCCGGGGGCGGGACACAGCACCTGACCCTGGGCGCGGACAACCAGATCGACGACCTGTCGGTGGAGGTGTCGGACTCGACGACCCTCGACGTGGGTACGAGCGAGATCGGAGGAGCCGGCGTGTTCATCCTGCAATCCGGAGCCACGCTGGCCACGGCACACCCGGACGGGGTGGCCGGATCGATCCAGACGAGCGGCCCCGTGACCCTGCCCGACGACGCCCGTTTCGAGTTCAACGGCACGGAGGCGCAGGTGACCAGCACGGCGATGCCGGCGGTCGTGCAGGACCTGGTGATCGACAACGCGGCGGGGGTGACGCTCTCGCAGGAGACGACGATCAACGGGGTGCTGGTGCTGCGAGCCGGTGTCTTCGACAACACGATTCCCTTCACACTCGGGAGCGGGGCCTCGATTTCGTTCGAGGGAGGCAGCCTGCTGATCCCGGTCGCCAGCGAGGAAGAGGCGGACCTCCCGTCGGAGTTCGCCCTGTATCCGAACTACCCCAACCCCTTCAGCACCTCGACCCTGATCCGCTTCGACCTGAAGGAAGCGGCGCACGTGACCCTCACGGTCTATGACGTCACGGGGCGGGAGGTGGCTGAACTGATGAACGATCAACGGGGGCCGGGTCGCTATCAGGTCGAATGGAACGCGGCCGGCCTGTCCAGCGGCGTCTATTTCTACCGGATCCGTGCCGGCTCGTGGCAGGAGACGCGGAGCCTGCTGCTGGCCCGATAGGCCGGCCCGGTTCCGGTACCATGCCGGCCAGGGTGCCTGCTGCGATCGTATGGGTCCCCCGGTCGCAGCAGGCGCCGCCGGCTTATTGCCCGGTGCTTTACGCCTCCCGTAAGGCGCCGGAAGGTGTGTCATGCCTGTCCCTTTTCTCTGAAGACTTGATCCGTGGAACCGCTCGAACTGCATCCCGACCGTTTTTTCGACCCGGACCCGTCGATCCGCCGGATCGCCCGCACGCTCTACGAGGAGGTGCGCGACCTGCCGCTCGTCTGCCCGCACGGGCACGTCCCGCCCGAACTGCTCGACCACAACGAGCCCTTCCCCGAGCCGACCTCGCTGCTGATCATCCCGGACCACTACATCTTCCGGATGCTCTACGCGCAGGGGGTGCCGCTCGAAGACCTGGGCATCCCCACGCGCGACGGCACGCCGGTCGAGACCGACCCGCGGGCCATCTGGCAGCGGTTTGCCGCACGCTACCACCTCTTTCTCGGCACGCCGACGCGGGCCTGGCTCGACCACGTCTTCTACGAGGTCTTCGGGCTGCGCGTCAAGCTGTCGGCCGAGACGGCGATGCACGTCTATGACCGCATCCTGGAGCAGCTGCAGGATCCGTCGTTTCGGCCGCGGGCGCTCTTCGAACGGTTCAACATCGAGGTGCTCACGACGACCGACGGGGCGGCCGACGCGCTCGTGCACCACCGCAACCTGCGGGCGTCGGGATGGGGCGGGCGGGTGATCCCGTGTTTCCGGCCGGACGCGGTCTTTCGCCTGGCCGCGCCCTCGTGGCGGGCGGAGGTGGCGCGCCTGGCCGAGGCGGCGGGGATGGACATCGCCGGGTACGCGGACTTCATCCGCGCGCTGGAGGTGCGGCGGGCCTTTTTCAAGGAGATGGGGGCGACGTCGACGGATCACGCGGTGCTGGAGCCGTACACGGAGCGGCTGTCCGAGGCGGAGGCGTCGCGGCTGTTCGAGCGGGGGCTCCGGGGGCGTGCCACGGCAGAGGACCAGCGCCGGTTCGAGGCGCACCTGCTCATGGAGATGGCGCGCATGAGCGTCGAGGACGGGCTGGTGATGCAGTTGCACGCGGGAGCGTTTCGGGACCACAACGAGGCGGTGTATCGCCGGTTCGGGCCGGACAAGGGCGGAGACATCCCGGTGGCGACGGAGTACACGCGCAACCTCCGGGCGCTGCTGAACGCCTACGGGACGGACCCGCGCTTCACGCTGGTGGTGTTCACGCTGGACGAGAGCACGTATGCGCGGGAGCTGGCGCCGATGGCAGGTCATTACCCGGCGATGCGGCTCGGACCGGCGTGGTGGTTTTTCGACAGCATCGAGGGGATCCGGCGCTACCGGGAGTGGACGACGGAGACGGCGGGGGTGTACAACACGGCCGGGTTCAACGACGACACGCGGGCGTTTCTGTCGATACCGGCGCGCCATGATCTGTGCCGCCGGGTGGATGCGAACTACGTGGCGGGCCTGGTGGCGCGTCATCAGGTGGACCTGTCGGATGCCCGCCGGATGGTTCGTGCGATGGCGTACGATCTGGCGCGGGAGACGTACCGGCTGGGCGATGCCGCGCCGGCGCCGGCTCCGTCGCGGGACGGTGCGGCCGGCGCACGCGATGACTGAACGGGGATTCCGGGCGATGCGGTGGCAAGGCACCATACGGCTCCTGGCGGCGGCGTGGTTGCTGGCCGGGTGGGCCCTGCCGGGGGCGGCTCAGGAGGGGCCGCGCCGGCTCCCGGCCTTTCCCGGCGCCGAGGGCTTCGGGGCCTTCACCGCCGGCGGGCGGGGCGGTGCCGTCTACCGGGTGACGACGCTGGCCGACTACGACGAGGACGAGCCGCCGGTGCCGGGCAGCCTGCGGGCCGCCGTTGAGGCCGAAGGGCCGCGTACCATCGTCTTCCGCGTCGCCGGGTACATCGCCCTGAAACGCCCCCTCGAGATCCATCACCCGCACCTGACCCTGGCCGCCCAGACGGCGCCCGGAGAGGGCATCACGCTGAAGAACTACGGCGTGGAGGTCTATGCCTCCGACGTCATCCTGCGCTACCTGCGCGTGCGCCCCGGCGACACGGCCCACCGCGAGCAGGACGCCATCAACGTCCGGGGGCGCAACGTCATCATCGACCATTGCTCGGTGAGCTGGTCCACCGACGAGGCGCTGAGCGTCATCGGCGCGGCCGACGACGTCACCATCCAGTGGTGCCTGATCGCCGAGAGCCTCAACCGCTCCGTTCACCACAAGGGGGCGCACGGTTACGGCAGCCTCCTGACGGCCACCGGGGACGTCTCCATCCATCACACCGTCTATGCCCTGCACGAGAGCCGCAACCCGCGCCCGAAGGACGTGCGGCTCGACTTCCGCCACAACCTGATCTACGGCTACGGCAACGAGGCCGGTTACAACGGCGAGGACGTCACGCGGATGAACTACGTGGGGAACGTCGTGTGGCCGCTGGCGCATAGCCATGACCCCGCCTGCGGCTTCCGCATCGGCGGGCGGCAGACCCGCGTGTTCGTGGACGGCAACCGGCTGGGCTACGGGCCGTCGGTGCGACGCGATGAGGCCCTGCTGTGCACGACGCGGGACCTGCGCGGGGAGGACGTGCTGGCGGCGGTGACGGTGGACGTGCCGTTCCCCGCCCCCTCGGTGACGCCGGACCCCGCCGCGACGCTGCCGGCGCGGTTGCTCGCCGGGGCCGGGGCCGTTCTGCCCGCCCGCGACGCCGTCGACCGGCGTGTGATGGAGCTGATCCGGGACGGCCGGGGGCGCATCATCGACACGCAGGACGAGGTGGGGGGATGGCCCCCGCTCGCGACGGCCGCGCCGCCGCCGGACGAGGACGCCGACGGCATGCCCGACCCCTGGGAACGGCTCCACGGCCTCGACCCCCGCGACGGCACCGACCACGCCGCCGATGCCGACGCCGACGGCTACACCAACCTCGAAGAATACCTCAACGCGACCGACCCGCGCGATCCGTTCCCCTGGGTGCCCCCGCCGGTGCTCGACCCGCCGCCCGGCACCGCCTTCACCGACTCCGCCCTGACCGTCGTCGTGCGCCCGCCGGAGCCGGGGTGGCCCGTGCACGTCACCCTCGACGGGCGCGAGCCGACCGCCGCCGATCCCCGCTACGAGGCGCCGCTCCGCCTCACCGGCAGCGCGCACGTGCGGGCGAAGGTCGTCCGGGACGGCCTCGTCACGACGGCGGCCTACGGGGCGTACGAGCGCCTGCCCTGGCTGCCGGCGGTGCCGCCGCCGCCGGCCACCGCACCCGGCCTGCGTTACGCCTATTACGAGACCGACGACTGGGACGACGGGCCGCCGCCCGAGGCCCTGACGCCCCGCGACACCGGCCGCGTGGACACCCCGGACCTGTCCGTCGCCCGGCGCTCTCACCACTTCGGCCTGCTCTTCGACGGCTACCTCCGCGTGCCGGAGGACGGCGTCTACACGTTCTTCCTCGAAGACGATTACCACAGCCGCCTCTTCATCGACGGGCGCCTCGTCACGTCCGGCACGGCACCGGGGCAGCCGGGCGGGCAGGTGGCGCTCCGGGCCGGCCTGCACCGTTTCCACCTGCGCATCCTCCAGGAAGGCGGCTATCCGGCGTCTCGTCTCCGCTGGGCCGGTCCCGGCTTCGGACCCGCCCCGATCCCGGCCGGCGTCTTCGTCCATGAACCCGAACGCCCATGATCCCGCCTGCCATGAACCGTTTCATCCTGCTCCTGATCTGCGTCCTCGTCCTCCCGGCCCGTGCCCAGGACGCCCCGGACCCCTCGCCCGTCGAGGAGGCCGGCCGCTGGGCCGTGCGCATGGCCGAATCCTTCATGGCCCGGCGCCCCATCGTCCGCGAGCGCTGGGACTATGAGACCGGCACCGTCCTGCGCGGCATCGAAGAGCTGTGGAAAAAGACGGGCGATGCCCGCTATTTCGACTACATCAAGCAGAACGTGGACGCCTACGTCCGGCCCGACGGCTCCATCGAGACGTACCGGTTCGAAGACTTCAACCTGGACAACATCAACACGGGCAAGCTGCTCTTCCTGCTGCACGAGCGCACCGGCGACCCGCGCTACCGGAAGGCGGCCGACACCCTGTTCGCCCAGCTCCGGCACCAGCCGACCACGAGCGAGGGCGGCTACTGGCACAAGAAGCGGTATCCCTACCAGATGTGGCTCGACGGCCTGTACATGGCCGAGCCGTTCGCCGCGCGCTACCTGCTCACCTGGGGCGACCCCGCCACGGTGGACGAAGGCCTGCGGCACGTGGCCCTGCAATACGCCCTGGCGGCCCGCTACCTGCGCGACCCGGCTACCGGCCTGTTCTACCACGGCTGGGACGAAAAGCGGGTGCAGATCTGGGCCGATTCGCTCACCGGGCGCTCCCCCCACTTCTGGGGCCGCGCCGTCGGGTGGTATGCCATGGCCCTCGTCGACGTGCTCGACGTCTTCCCGAAGGACCACCCGGACTACGGCACGATCCTCGGCATCTTCCGCGACCTGGCCGAAGCCGTGCGCCGGGTGCAGGATCCCGTCACGGGCGTGTGGTACCAGATCCTGGACCTGCCCGCGCGGGAAGGCAACTACCGGGAAGCCTCGGCCAGCAGCATGTTCGTGTATGCACTGGCCAAAGGCGTGCGCATGGGGTACCTGGATGCTTCCTACCTGGCGGCGGCCCGCCGCGGTTTCCGGGGGCTGGTCGAGGAGTTCGTCTCCGTCGAGGACGGCCACGTCAACCTGAACCGGATCGTCAAGGTCGGTGGTCTCGGCGGGGATACGCTCCGCGACGGCTCCTTCGAATACTACATGAGCGAGCCGGTGGTGACGAACGATCCCAAGGGCGTCGGACCCTTCATCCTGGCCGGGGTGGAGAT
The DNA here is from genome assembly GCF_011682235.2 of Rhodocaloribacter litoris. NCBI lineage: Bacteria > Pseudomonadati > Rhodothermota > Rhodothermia > Rhodothermales > Rhodothermaceae > Rhodocaloribacter > Rhodocaloribacter litoris. The sequence goes on from NZ_CP076718.1 coordinate 3,290,293, forward strand.
CGAGGCCACGGCCGGCCTGTCTTTAACACCTTGATGGAAGGAGGGTACGATGCGGCTTTCGTTGACGCCGGGGTGGATCGATTCGTGGCTGCTGGCGCTGGCGCTGGCTTGTAGTGCGGTGGCACAGCCCGCGGCCGTCACGGTGCGGGTCGAGAACCCGCTGGCCGAGGCCCGGCCGGACGAGGTCGTCGCGGTGTCGTGGGCGGCGCTGCGGGAGCGCCTGCCGGGGCTGGCGGCCGGGCAGGTGCGCGTGCGAGAAGCCGCCACCGGCCGGGAGATGACGGTGCAGGTCGTCGATGAGGACGGCGACGGGGCGCCCGATGCGCTGCTCTGGCTGGTGCACCTGTGGCCGGAGGAGGTGCGGCACTACGCGGTGGAAGCCGCGGCCCCGGAGCAGACGCCGGTGGCACGGGCCTACGCCCGCCACGACGAGGAGCGCGACGACGTGGCCTGGGAGAGCGACCGCATCGCCTTCCGGGCCTACGGGCAGGGGCTGTGGCAGGCCTCCGCCTACGAGCCGCTCGTCAGCAACGGCATCGACGTCTGGCCCAAGCGCGTCCGCGATCTCGTCCTCGAACGGTGGTACGCCCTGGGCCATGACGCCTACCACGTCGACCGGGGGGAAGGGGCCGACTTCTTTTCCGTGGGGCCCTCGCTCGGTGGCGGCGGGACGGCCGTCTGGCACGCGGGTCGCATGTACCCGGCCCGCAACTTCGCCGCCTACCGGATCCTGGCCCGGGGACCGATCCGCGCCATCGTCGAACTGGTGTACGAACCCTGGGACGCCGGCGGGATGACCGTCTCGGAGGTGAAGCGCATCACCATCGACGCCGGGCAGCACCTGTTCCGTGCCGAGAGCGTGTATGCGGCCGAAGGGGCCGACTCGCTGTCGTTCGTCGTCGGGTTCGTCAAGCGACCGGAAGGGGTCGTCGGGGCCATGCGCCGGGAAGGGGACTGGGCCTGGCTGAGCACCTGGGGACCGGTCGAGCGCAAGAACGGCGGGCATGGCCACCTCGGCACCGCCGTCCTGATGCCGGCGGCGCGGCTGGCGGGCGTGCACGAGACGGAGGATCACTACCTGGCACAGGCCCGCGCCCGGTCCGGCGAGCCCGCCGTCCATTACGTCGGCGCCGGGTGGACGGCCTCCGGCGACTTCGACCGGGTGGAGGACTGGTGGGCCTACCTCGACGCCTTCGGCCGCCGGCTGGCCGCCCCGCTTCGTATCACCCTGCTGCCTTCGGAATGATGAATGCACTGCGTGGATGGCCCCTCCTGCTGCGCTGGGGCCTGCTCGCCGGGCTTCTGCTCGGGCTCGGAGGCCCGCCGCGGCCCATCACCGTCTTTCTGGCCGGCGACTCGACGATGGCCGAGAAGCGGGCGGATCGCCGCCCGGAAACCGGCTGGGGAGAGGCCCTGCCGGCCTTCTTCGACACGACGCAGGTGCGGGTGGAGAACCATGCCCGGAACGGGCGCAGCACCCGGACCTTCATCGAGGAAGGGCGGTGGCAGGCTCTGATCGAGCGGGTGCAGCCCGGCGACTACGTCTTCATCCAGTTCGGCCACAACGACCAGTCCGAGGCCAAGCCGGATCGCTACACCCCGCCGGAGGCGTTTCGGGGTAACCTGATCCGGTTCGTCCGGGACGTGCGGGCGCGGGGCGGCGAGCCGGTGCTCGTGACGCCGGTCGTGCGCCGTCGTTTCGATGCGGAAGGGCGGTTCTACGACGTGCACGGCGTCTACCCGGACCTGGTGCGGAGTGTGGCCGTGACCTACGGCGTGCCGCTGGTGGACCTGCACCGGGCCAGCGCCGGCCTGCTGCGGGAGCTGGGGCCGGAAGGGTCGAAGCGCCTGTTCCTGCACCTGAAGCCGGGGGCGCATCCGAACTACCCGGACGGGCTGGAAGACGACACCCACTTTTCCCCGGCCGGGGCGCGGGCCATGGCAGAGCGGGTCGTGCAGGAGGTCCGGGCGCTCGGCCTGCCCCTGGCGGCGCACCTGCGCACGCCGCCGCCCCCGCCGCCCCTGCACGACGCCGTCGTGGATGCACGGCACGCCGGCCCGCCCGGCGCCTTCGTCGACGGCGTGCCGGTCTATGCCACGCTCGGCGACGCCCTGGCGGCGGTGCCGGTCGACAACGACCGGCCCTTCGTGATCTTCATCCGGCCCGGGCGGTACCGCGAGAAGCTCACCATAGACCGCCCCCACGTCCACCTCGTCGGCGCGCAGCGGGACGCGACGGTCCTCACCTTCGACGCCTCGGCGGACACGCCGGCCCCCGGCGGCGGCACGTATGGCACCGAGGGCAGCTTCACCCTCCGCGTGACGGCCCCCGGCTTCCGCGCCGCGAACCTCACCATCGAGAACGCCTTCGACTATCCCGCCAACGCGGCCCTACCCGACGACGACCCCGCTCGTGTGCGGAACCCGCAGGCCGTCGCCCTCATGACCGCCGGCGACAGCGACCGGGCCGTCTTCGAAGACTGCGTCATCTCCGGCTACCAGGACACCCTCTTCCACGACGCCGGCCGCGCTTACTTTCACCGGTGCCGCATCGAAGGCCACGTCGACTTCATCTTCGGCGCGGGGCAGGCCGTTTTCGAGGACTGCGACATCGTCTCGCGCAACCGCCCCGGGAAGGACCCGACGGGGTACGTCACGGCGCCGAGCACGCCGGTGGCCCATCCCTACGGCTTCCTGTTCCTGCGAAGCCGCTTCCTCAAGGCGTCGCCGGACGTGCCGCCGGCCTCCGTGCGGCTGGGGCGTCCCTGGCACCCGTCCGCCGACCCGCACGTCAACGGCAGCGCCGTCTTCATCGGCTGCTTCATGGACGACCACCTCGGGCCGGACGGCTATGCCCCCATCTCCAGCCGGAACGCCGAAGGCGAGCGGATCTGGTTCGATCTGGAGCCCGGATCGCGTTTCTTCGAGTACGGGAGCTACGGCCCGGGTGCCGTCACCGGCCCGCGCCGCCCGGCGTTGACCGGGGCCGCGGCGGCCTGGTACACGCCGCGTCAGGTGCTCGGCGGGTGGGACCCGCACGGGCCCGGGGCGCCGGTCAGGTCAGTACCTGGCAGGTGAGGTGGCGCTCGGCCAGGGCCTGCCGGATGGCGTCGATGTGCTCCCGTCCGGGCGTGCGGAAGGTGATGGTGATGCGGACGTGCCCGATGGGGACAGCCGTGGTGAAGCGGTCGTGCTCGACCGACTCGATGTTGGCCTGCAGGCCGGCCAGGATGTCGAGCAGGAGCTGGAGGCTTCCGGGCTTGTCGGGCATGTCCACGGCAATGCGGGCACGCAGGCCCGTGTGCAGGAGGCCCCGCTCGATGATCTGCGTCAGCAGGCCCAGGTCTACGTTGCCGCCGCTGAGGATGACGGCGACGCGCCGGCCGGGGCACGTCACGGCGCCGGCAAGGAGAGCCGCCAGCCCGACGGCACCGGCCGGCTCGACGAGCAGCTTGGCCCGTTGCAGGAGCAGGTAGAGGGCATAGGCCGTGTCGCTGTCGGGCACCGTTACTACCTCGTCCACGTAGGCCTGCGCCAGCGCGAACGTCAGCCGGCCGGGCGTCTTGACGGCGATCCCGTCGGCGATCGTCGAGAGGCTGGTGGCCGGGACGAGGTGGCCGGCCTCGAGGGAGCGTTTCAGGGCGGGGGCTCCTTCGGCTTCCACCCCCACGATCCGTACGGAGGGGCGCAGGTGCTTCAGGGCCACGGCCACGCCGCCGATGAGCCCGCCGCCGCCCACGGGACAGAGCACCACGTCCACGTCGGGCAGGTCGTCGTAGAGTTCGAGGCCGAGCGTGCCCTGCCCGGCGATGATGTCTTCGTCGTCGAAGGCGGGGATGTACGTCTTGCCGTGTTCCTCGCAGAAGGCGCGGGCCGCCTCGTACGCCTCGTCGTACGTCCGGCCCACCAGGCGCACCTCGGCGCCGTAGGCCCGTGTCGCCTGGATCTTGGCCGGCGGCGCGAAGACCGGCATGAAGACGGTGCTGGCGATGCCGTGTGCGGCGGCCGAGAAGGCCACCCCCTGCGCGTGGTTGCCCGCCGAGGCACAGACGACACCGCGGGTCCGCTCGCCGGGGGTGAGCCGGCTGATCCGGTAATAGGCGCCGCGCAGTTTGAAAGAGCCTGTGCGCTGGAGGTTTTCGAGCTTGAGGAACACGTCGCTGCCCGTCATCTCCGAGAACGTCTTCGAGCGGATCAGCGGCGTGTGCCGGGCGACGGCCCGCACCGTCTCCCGGGCCGCCACGAGGTCCTCGAAGACCGGGCGCAGGGACGGAGGGACGTCAGGCATCGGAGCGGCGGGCAGCAGCCAGCGTGTTCTTCAGCAGCATGGCGATGGTCATCGGGCCGACGCCGCCCGGCACCGGCGTGATCCATCCGGCTTTCTCCTGCACCGCCTCGAAGTCGACGTCGCCCACGAGCCGGTAGCCGCGCGGGCGTGTGGCGTCCTCCACCCGGTTGATGCCCACGTCGATGACGACGGCACCGGGCTTGACCATCTCGGCCGTGACGAAACGGGCCCGCCCGATGGCGGCGATGAGCAGGTCGGCCTCCCGCGTCAGCGCCGGCAGGTCTCGCGTCCGGCTGTGGCAGACCGTGACGGTGGCATCGACGCCCTTCTGGAGGAGCAGGTTGGCCATCGGCTTGCCCACGATGTTCGAGCGGCCCAGCACCACGGCCCGCCGCCCCCGCGTCTCGATGCCGTGCCGGCGGATCATCTCCATGATCCCGGCCGGCGTGCAGGGCAGAAAGCGCGGCTCCCCGATGACGAGCTTCCCGACATTGACCGGGTGGAAGCAGTCCACGTCCTTTTCCGGCGCGACGGCCAGGATCACCTTCTGCTCGTCGATGTGGCCGGGCAGGGGGAGCTGGACCAGGATGCCGTCGACGCCGTCGTCGCGGTTCAGCTCGTCGATGACGCGCAGCAGCTCGGCCTCCGGGATGGAGGCGTCGAAGTGCAGGGTCTGGGCGTCGATGCCGGCTTCCAGGGCGGCTTTCTGCTTGCCGCGCACGTACGAGGCCGAGGCCGGGTTGTCGCCCACGAGGACGACGCGCAGGCAGGGGGGGCGGTGGCCGGCGGCCGTCCAGGCCTCCACGTCGGCGCGGACCTCTGCCCGCACCCCGGCTGCCAGCGCCTTTCCGTCGATCAACTGTGCCACGGGTTTCCAGCCGATGGTTGAAGGGTCGTGGCGAAGGTAAGCAGCGCAGACTGAAATGTTTATCAAAGCCGCTCGAAATCGTGACGGGCCGTGGCAAAAGAAAACGCCCCGCCGCTGGAGGCGACGGGGCGAAGCCGGAGCGTGTGCGGCTCAGAGCTGCCCGCATCGGGTACGCAAGAGGGTGATCAGGCGTTCGACCCGGTCCCTGCGGGTGGTGAGGATGCGGTGCTCGTCCGGCGAGAGGTTTTCACAGGCCCGGGCCACCTCCAGCCAGAGGGCCAGCCGGCGGCAGGCCTCGAGGGCCTCGTTCAGGTGCATGTGGAAGAGTGTGGCATCGTGCCGGTGGGTCCAGGCGTCTCCGATGGCTTCGGGAATGGCTTCGGCGTGGCGACGCAGCTGGTCGGCGATCATGTTGCGCCCTCCGCCCGGAAAGCGGCGGGTGAGCCAGAACAGGTCGGAGGCCAGATCCCAGGCCCGGCGATAGGCACGCAGGTTACGGTGTGAAGACAGCGTGGATACTAGCAGGTTCATAAGGGGGATCAAGCGGTTGAACGAACAACGGGCGTCTCATATTTAAAACACATCCTTGACCCGGATATAACCTCATGATGGAAAAAAAATTGTGATTGTTGCACGCGAGGTTCACATTCCGGAGACGGGCGCGTTCCGGCATCCCCGGGCAGCCTGGTGCGAACAGCGGTTCGCCCTGCGGCGTTGCACGAGGACCGCCCTGTTGTTCCGGGGCCGGGTGCCGGCACGTGTGAAGCTTGTTTCGGCCGTGTTCCCGTGTCCCGCATCCTTCCTCTGCAGCCTGATGGCCCGTCGTCATGAGAAGCCTTTCCCTCATAGCGCTGGTCGTGATCTGCCTGCCCGTTTTCGGCGGGATGGGCTGTGAGCGCCGGGTGCCGTCGCCGGTTTCCCCGCAGGTGCTGCAGGGGGATGTGCCGGACCGCGAGAGCTGGAACACCCGGTTTTACGTGAGCGAGGACGGGCGGCCCCGGGTGGAGATCGAGGCGGCCTACATGGCCGAGTACGAGCGGGAGGACAGCACCTATATGCTCCTGCGCGGCCTGCCCGACAGCGGGGCGGCCCGTGTGACGGTCCGTCTCTTCGATGAGCGGGGCGAGCCGTCGGCCACCCTCACCGCCGCCCGGGTGTATTATTATGACCGTGAACAACGCTTCGAGGCACACGGCGATGTGCGCGTCGTCACCCGTACGGGACGCCGGCTGGAGACCGAAGACCTGTTCTGGGATGAGCGTGAGCGCATCGTGCGCACGCCGGGCTTCGTACGGATCACGACGGAGAAAGAACAGTTGCAGGGCTACGAACTGGAGGCGGACGAGGACCTGGCCACCTACCGGCTCCGGCGCGTGACGGGAAGACGAACCGTGGAGGACGCGTGAGACGACGCACACAGCCGATACGACGGAGCGTGCGGGTGCTCCCGGTGGGCCTGGCGGCCCTGCTGTACCTCGTGCCGGTGACCGCCCGTGCCCAGGCCGCCGATACCACCGGTGCCGTGAAGGAGGTCGAACTCGTGCATGCCGATGAACTGCGCAAGACGTCGGCCGATACGCTCAACCTCATCGGCGACGTGCACCTGCGGCAGGGGGACACCGTGCTCCGCGCCCACCGCGCCATCGAGCTCATCGGGCGAGACGAATACCTCTTTCTGGGCGAGGTCTTCATCATCGAGCGGGGGGATACCCTGCAGGCCGGGCAGGTCCGCTACGACCGGCGAAGCAAAGTCGGCTATGCCACCGGGGCCGTGCGCCTCTCCGACGGCGAGGTGATCGTTCGGGCACCCTCCGGCCGCTATTTCACCGAAGAGAAGCGGGCCGTCTTCGACGACGGGGTCACGCTCGTCGACAGCGCCACCGTGCTCACGAGCCGGAGCGGCGTCTACTGGTCCGACGAGAAGCGGGCCGAGTTCGCCGGCGAGGTGAAGCTCTCCGGCGACCGCACCTACCTCGAAGCCGACTCCGTCACGTATTACCGCGAGACGGAGGTCGCCGTCGCCCGGGGCAACGTGTTCATCGAGCGCCTGGGCACGCGCGACGCCGCGGGGGCCGACTCGACCACCCGTACCTTCCTGTTTGGCGCATGGGCCTACAACGACAACCGTGCCGCCGTCAGCCGCATCCGGGGACGCCCGCTGCTGGTGCAGCTCCGGGCGGATTCCACCGGGGCCCCGGCCGACACCCTGCTCATCCGGGCCGGGCGCATGGAAGCCGTCCGGGAAGACTCGCTCCAGCGGCTCATTGCCGTCGACAGCGTGGAGATCTGGCAGCGCGACTTCGCCGCCGTCGCCGACTCGGTCGTCTACGAGCGGCGCCGGACGCCGGAGGGCATCCTTCGTGAGGAAAGCCGTCTCTTCGGCCGGCCCTCGGCGTGGTTCCAGCAGGCCCAGGCGACGGGCGACACCCTCCGGGTGACGGGGCGCGAGGACGCCGTCGATACCCTCTTCATCCGGGGCCGCGCCTTCGTCACCCGGCAAGACACCACCCTCGACCGCCTCTCGCAGCTTCGCGGGCGCGCCATGACCGGCCTCTTCGAACGCGACACGCTCCGCACCCTCCTCGTCGGTCCCAACGCCGAGGCCATCCACTTTCTCCGCGACGAAGAGACCGGCCGGCCCGACGGGGCCGTTCAGGCTTCCGCCGACCGCATCGTCTTCCACCTCCGAGGCGATGGCGAGGTGCAGGACATCCGGTTCTACCGCGGCGTGCAGGGGACCTATTACGACGAGGCCCTGGTGCCGCAGCCCTTCCGGCTCGAAGGGTTCCGCTGGGAACCCGAACGGCGACCCCGGAAGGAAGGGTTGCTGTCGCCCGGGCGCCTCGAACGGCTCACGCGGTGGACCGAACGCCTGCATGCCGCCGTGCCGGTGCAGCCGCCCTCCGGCGAGGCAGGGGCCGCGCCGCGCCGGCCACCGGAACGATGAGAAGGGGAGAAGGCGTAGAGGGAGACGCAACGTTGCAACGAACGGACCGACGACATGTCTCTCGGTGAGATCGAACAGGCGCTGGCGCTGCTGAAGGCAGGCAAGCCGGCCGAGGCCGTTCCCCTGCTGGAAGGGCTCGTGCGGCGGATGCCGGCCGATGTCCTGGCGCACGTCCTGCTGGCCCAGGCCTATGAGGCCGCCGGGAAGGGGGCGCAGGCGATGGGCGTCTGGCGGCGGCTCCACGAGATCGTACCCGGCGGGGCCGTCTCGCCGGAAGAACCGCCGCTGGCGGGGAGCCGGGCCGGGCCCGAACGGACGATGCCGGAGGACCCGGCCGGGAGGCACGACGGCACGGGCAACGGCGACGTGCTGACCCTGCGCGCCGTCGACCTCGTCAAGCGATACAAGAAGCGGACCGTCGTGCAGGACGTGAGCCTGACCGTCCGCAAGGGCGAGATCGTCGGGCTGCTCGGGCCCAACGGCGCCGGCAAGACGACGACCTTCTACATGATCGTCGGCCTCGAGCGTCCGGACGGGGGGCGGGTGCTGCTCGGGGGGAAAGACATCACCCGCCTGCCAATGTATGAGCGGGCGCGCCGGGGCATCGGCTATCTAGCCCAGGAGGCGTCCGTCTTCACCCAGCTCACCGTCGAAGACAACCTGCACGCCGTGCTCGAGTACCAGCCGATGACCCGCGCCGAACGGCAGGCCCGCGTCGACGAGCTGATCGCCGAGTTCGGGCTGGAGACGGTTCGTCGCTCCCGGGGCTACATGCTCTCGGGCGGGGAACGCCGGCGCACCGAGATCGCCCGGGCCCTGGCCACCCGGCCCAGCTTCTTCCTCCTGGACGAACCCTTTGCCGGCGTGGACCCCATCGCCGTCGAAGACATCCAGTCCATCGTGGCCGGGCTGAAGGAGCGCGGCATCGGCGTGCTCATCACCGACCACAACGTGCACGAGACGCTGGCCATCACGGACCGGGCCTACCTGCTCTATGAGGGCAAGATCCTCAAACAGGGCACGGCCGAAGCCCTGGCCGCCGACCCCGAGGTGCGCAAACGCTACCTCGGCGAGAAGTTCACCCTGGAACGCTACCGTTGAGGGGAAACGCTTCGGATGAGGGCCGCCGGGAGACCACGGCCGGCAGAAAGACTTCGGGCGATCTGAGATCGCCTGTGGACGGGGCGCCGTTCGGATCACAGCACGAGGCGGGCCAGGTCCACGAGCGTCTGGTGCCCGACGCCCAGGCGCCGTGCAGCGTAGCTGAGGGCGAAGAGGCGGGCATCTTCGAGGACGCGGTCGAGGTTCGCCTGCTCGTCGGCAAGGGCTCGCTGTAGCCGTTCGAGGTAGTGCTCCGGCGTTTCGAGCCGGTCCGGCACGCGCGGGCGTGCGGGGCGTTCGGGGGGCAGAATCGGGGCGGGTTCCATAGGATCGGGGGTCTGGAGGCGGAAGGTTCAGGGGACGGCGCGAGCCGGGACGAAAGATCCGTGCGGCGCACCGGAGCACGTTACGGGCTGGACGGCGAAAGCGCAAATATGCCGTGAAACCTCCACCGGAAGGGGTTCCCGGCCTTTCCATCCATCGTCCGTTGCCGTTTTATCCGGATCCCGGACGACGGGCCGTGAATACAACGCGGACATCCGGTGCGCCGGGCATCGGCATCCTTGCAACCAGTCTGATCCGACATGGAGACGAAGACCGAACGCGCGACCGCTTCCACCGGCACCCGAACGAACCTGTATGACGAATACGCCTGGCGCGGCATGGTCTACCATGCCACCCCCGAGCTGCCCGAGGTGCTCGCGTGCGAGAAGGTGACGGCCTATATCGGATTCGACCCCACGGCGCGCAGCCTGCACGTGGGGTCGCTGTTGCCCATCATGGCGCTGGCCCGGCTGCAACGCTTCGGCCACACGCCCATCGCCGTCGTCGGCGGCGGAACGGGGCTCATCGGCGATCCCAGCGGCAAGAGCCAGGAGCGCCCGCTGCTTACGCGCGCGCAGGTGGCCGAAAACCTGGAAGGCATCCGAAACCAGCTCGCCCACTTTCTCGACTTTGATGCGGTCTCGAATCCGGCCCGCATCGTCAACAACCTGGACTGGCTCGGGGCGCTCTCGCTGGTCGACTTTCTCCGCGACGTGGGCAAGTACTTCACCGTCAACTATATGCTGGCGAAGGAGTCCGTCAAGCGCCGCATCGCCTCCGAGGACGGCATTTCGTACACCGAGTTCACCTACATGCTCCTGCAGGCGTACGACTATTACGTTCTCCACGAGCGGTACGGGTGCACGTTGCAGATGGGCGGCAGCGACCAGTGGGGCAACATTCTGGCCGGTACGGATCTGATCCGCCGCGTCGCGGGGGCAAAGGCGCATGGCCTCGTCTTCCCGCTGGTGACCACCGCCGGCGGCACCAAGTTCGGCAAGACCGAGGCCGGCACCGTCTGGCTCGATCCGGAGCTGACCTCGCCCTACCGGTTCTATCAGTTCTGGCTCAACACCGACGACCAGGACGTGGTCACCTATCTGAAGTATTTCACCTGGCTGCCCCCGGAGGAGGTCGACGCGCTGGCGACGCTCGTGGAGACGGCCCCCGAACGCCGGGAAGCCCAGCGGACGCTGGCCCGCGAGGTGACCCGCACCGTCCACGGCGAGACGGCACTGGCCCGCGCCGAACGGGCCTCGGCCGTGCTCTTCGGCGGCGAACTGGGTGACCTCTCGCTCGATGAGCTGCGCGACATCTTCGAGGACGTGCCGTCGGCCGAGCTGCCGCGCGCGGCCTTCGAAGGCGAAGGCCTGGGGGTGGTCGACCTCTTTGCCGAGAGCGGGCTCGCTTCGTCGAAGGGCGAGGCGCGGCGGCTCGTGCGCAGCGGAGGCGCCTACGTCAACAACGTTCGCGTGCCGGACGAGCAGCACCGCGTCACGCTCGAAGCGGCCGTCGAAGGGCAGGCCCTCGTGCTGCGCAAAGGACGGAAGCACTACCAGCTGGTATGGCTACGGTGACACCCCCTCGCGGGGCCGGAAACGCTTTCCGGGAAAGCTTTATGTTTTGTACATTTGTGGCGCCGCTTCCCGTGCCGTATACTCGGAGGCCGGAGGCGGGGCATCCCGGCTTCACGCCCGAAAACAAAGCAGGGAGTACCCTATGGTTGTCGTGATGGAAGTGGGGGCTTCGGAGGCCCAGATTCAGTCCGTCATCGAGCATCTGAACCGCTACGGGTTCGACGTGCACCGGTCGAGCGGGGTGCAGCAGACCGTCCTCGGCGCCATCGGGGTCAAGCCCGACTTCGACGTGCGCCACATCAAGGTGCTCGACGGTGTGGCGGATGTCTATCGCGTCACCGAACCGTACAAGTTTGCCAGCCGGGCCTGGAAGCAGGAGAACACGCGGATCGACGTCCGGGGGGTAACCATCGGCGGGGACGAGGTGGTGGTGATGGCCGGGCCGTGCTCGGTCGAGGGAGAGGAGCAGATGGAGGTGACCGCCGCGCACGTGGCCGCCCACGGTGCGACGTTCCTCCGGGGGGGCGCCTTCAAGCCGCGTTCCTCACCGTACTCGTTTCAGGGGCTGGGGGAAGAGGGCCTGCGCATCCTGCGCGGGGCCGCCGACCGGCACGGCCTGCGGGTGATCACCGAGGTGATGGAGACGGCCCAGATCGAGCTGATCTATCCCTACACGGACGTCTTTCAGATCGGGGCGCGCAACATGCAGAACTTCTCCCTGCTCAAGGAGATCGGCAAGACGGACAAGCCCGTCTTTCTCAAGCGCGGCCTCTCCGCTACGATCAGCGAGTGGCTCATGAGCGCCGAATACGTGATGTCGCAGGGGAACCCCCACGTCATCCTGTGCGAGCGGGGCATCCGCACCTTCGAGACCTACACGCGCAACACGCTCGACCTCTCGGCGGTGCCGGTGGTGAAGGCCAAGAGCCACCTGCCCATCGTCGTCGATCCGAGTCACGGGACCGGCATCCGGAACAAGGTGATCCCGATGGCCCGGGCCGCCGTGGCCGCCGGGGCGGACGGGCTCATGGTGGAGGTGCACCCGGATCCGCCCAATGCCCGCAGCGACGGGCCCCAGTCGCTCTACTTCGATCAGTTCGTCGAACTGATGCAGCAGGTCCGGCGTATTGCCGAAGCCCTCGACCGGACCGTCCGTGCGCCGGAGCGGGTCTCGGTCTGAAGCGGCGCGGGAAACGTCTCCCGGCTGTGGGCGGTCTATGGGGAGTCCGCCCGGAAAAATTGAGAAGGGAATAGTATTTGTCCCCGGCGAAGCGGCAGGTGTTGCTCCGGCAACGTGCCGGGGATATGGCTCGCCGGGCAACGGGTATGGGTATGAACAAGCATAAACAATCGAAAGGATAACGTGCCATGTGTGGAATTGTCGGGTACATCGGGCACCGGCCGGCGGCCGACGTGTTGTTGCGCGGCCTGCAACGCCTGGAATATCGCGGCTACGATTCGGCCGGGATTGCGGTGATGAACGGAACCCTCGCCGTGCACAAGAAGAAGGGTAAGGTGCAGGATCTGGCGCACCTGCTCGAAAACGTGCAGGTCGACGGGTCCCTCGGTATCGGGCATACCCGCTGGGCCACCCACGGCTTTCCGAGTGACGTCAACGCCCATCCGCACGCGAACCCCTCGGGGGATTTCGCGCTGGTGCACAACGGGATCATCGAGAACTACGCGGCGCTGCGCGAGAAGCTCGTGGCCGAGGGCCGGACGTTCCAGAGCCAGACCGACACCGAGGTGCTGGTGCACCTGATCGACCGGCTGTGGGATGGCGGTGCGATATCGCTCGAAGAGGCCGTCCGGCAGGCGTTGCAGCTGGTGGTGGGCACCTACGGCATCGCCGTGGTCTCGGCCCACGACCCGGACCTGCTGATTGCGGCCCGCAAGGGGAGCCCGCTCATCCTCGGGGTGGGCGAGGGGGAGTACTTCATCGGGTCCGACGCGGCACCGCTCGTCGAATACACCCGCCAGGTGGTGTTCCTGAACGACGGCGAGATGGTCGTCGTCCGGCGGAGCGGGTACGAGGTGCGCACCATCGACAACGTGGTGCTCAACAAGGAGGTGCACGAGCTGGAGTGGGACCTCGAGCAGATCGAGAAGGGGGGCTACGAGCACTTCATGCTCAAGGAGATCATGGAGCAGCCCGTGAGCCTGGAGAACTGCATGCGGGGACGAGTGCAGCCGGCCGAGAACACCCTCAAGCTCGGGGGCCTGATTCACGAGATGGACCGCCTCCGCGCGGCCCGGCGCATCGTCATCGCCGCCTGCGGCACGTCCTGGCATGCCGGGCTCGTCGGTGAATACCTGATCGAGTCGCTGGCCCGCATCCCGGTCGAGGTCGAGTATGCGAGCGAGTTCCGGTATCGTAACCCCATCCTGGGCGAGGGTGACGTGGTGCTCGTAATTTCGCAGAGCGGCGAGACGGCCGACACGCTGGCCGCCGTTCGCGAGGCGAAACAGCGCAAGGTGCCCGTCTATGGCATCTGCAACGTCGTCGGCTCGACCATCGCCCGGGAGACCGACGCCGGGGTCTATCTCCACGCCGGCCCCGAGATCGGCGTCGCCTCGACGAAGGCGTTCACGGCGCAGGTGACGGTGCTGGCGATGCTGGCCCTCAAACTGGCCGAGGGGCGCACGATCTCGCAGGCCGAGATGGCCCACTACCTGCAGGCCCTCGCCGCGATCCCCGACAAGGTGCGTGCGGTACTCGAGACCTGCGACCAGCCCATCCGGCAGATCGCCCAGGTCTATCGCTATGCCTCGAACTTCCTGTACCTGGGACGCGGTTACAATTTCCCCGTGGCCCTCGAAGGCGCGCTCAAGCTCAAGGAGATCTCCTACATCCACGCCGAGGGCTATCCCGCCGCCGAGATGAAGCACGGGCCGATCGCCCTGATCGACCAGTTCATGCCCGTCGTCTTCATCGCCATGAAGGACAGCACCTACGACAAGGTGGTCTCGAACATCGAGGAGGTGGTGGCGCGAAAAGGCTCCGTGATCGCCATCACGGACACGGACAACGGCGAGCTCGACAAGCTGTGCGAGTACGTCATCCGCATTCCCGCCACCGAGGAGTTTCTCTCCCCGCTGCTGACGGTGGTGCCCTTGCAGCTGCTTTCCTATCACATCGCCGTCATGCGCGGGTGCAACGTCGACCAGCCACGCAACCTGGCCAAGAGCGTCACGGTCGAGTAAGCCGGTCTGGGTGCGGTATGATCGATCTCGACAAGCTGGAACGAATCAAGGCGCGCTGGCACGAAGTGACCGCCCTCATGGCGCAGCCCGAGGTGGCGACCGATCCGGCCCGGATGGCGGCGCTGGGGCGCGAGCACGTCGAACTCCGGGAGGTCGTCGAGGCGATCGAGCGGTATGAGGCCCTGCTGCGGGAGCGGGACGACCTGCGCGGCCTGATCGAGGCCGGCGAGGATGCCGAGCTGGTTCGGATGGCCCGGGCCGAGCTGGAGGACCTGGAGGAACGGTTGCCCGAGGTGGAGGAGGACCTGCGCTTCCGGCTCATCCCGAAGGACCCGGAAGATGCCCGGAACGCCATCGTCGAGATCCGGGCCGGCACGGGCGGCGACGAGGCGGCCCTCTTCGCCGGCGACCTCTTCCGCATGTACGCGCGCTTCGCCGAACAGCGCGGCTGGAAGCTGGAGGTGCTCGACAGCTCGCCCGGCGCCGTCGGCGGGTTCAAAGAGATCATCTTCAGCCTCAGCGGGCCCGACGCCTACGGCACGATGAAGTATGAGAGCGGTGTGCACCGGGTGCAGCGCGTGCCCGTGACCGAGTCCGGCGGTCGCATCCACACCTCGGCGGCGACCGTGGCCGTGCTGCCGGAGGCGGAAGAGGTGGATGTGCAGATCAACCCGGCCGATCTCAAGATCGACGTCTACCGCTCCAGCGGGCCGGGCGGGCAGAGCGTCAATACCACCGACTCGGCCGTGCGCATCACCCACCTGCCCACCGGCCTGGTCGTCACCTGCCAGGACGAAAAGAGCCAGCACAAGAACAAGGAGAAGGCCCTGCGGGTGCTGCGGGCCCGGCTCTACGAGCAGGAACGGGCACGGCGGGAGGCCGAACGCAGCGCCGCCCGCCGGTCCATGGTCTCCACCGGCGACCGCTCCGCCAAGATCCGCACCTACAACTGGCCGCAGGGCCGCGTCACCGACCACCGCCTCGAAGGCGACGACAAGAACCACGCCCTCGAACAGGTCATCGACGGCGACCTCGACGACATCATCCGCGCCCTGCGCACCGCCGAGCACGCCGAACGCCTGGCCCGCCTCTGAAACGGCTTCGTGGATATCTTGCAAAGCCGGATACCGGGCTGGTTTCGCTGCGTTATACGGCCTAACTTATCCCGCTACGGCAATCCCTGCTCTTACCCGCAGGCGGTAAGGGCGCACCGTCCAACCATCCACAGGGAAGGCTCATGGCCAGTCGAAAGAACACGTACGAACTCACGTACATCATCAACGCCGCCATCAGCGACGACCAGATCAAGCAACTGGTTCAGCGCGTCAACAAGTACATCGAGGAGCACGGCGGCAAGATCCTCGAGGTGGACGAGTGGGGCAACCGCCGGCTCGCCTATCCGATCAACAAGAAGCGCAACGGTTACTACGTCAACCTCTACTTCGAGGCCGAAGGCGATCTGATCGGCCGCCTCGAACGCGCCCTCGAGATCGACGACAACATCCTGCGCTATCTGACCCTGCGCATGGACGCCCGGATGCTCCGTCACTACGAGGCGCGGAAAAAGGCCGCCGCCCAGGCCCAGGACTGACGACCCGCGTTGCCTTGCGAACCACCACCTTCTTTGATCGAGAGAGACCATGGCAGACAACAAGCCCCAGGACACCGAACCGGCCTACGTCGACTACAAGGACGTCGAGTTGCTCAAGCGGTATCTGAACGAGCAGGGTAAGATCCTGCCCCGGCGTATTACCGGCGTCTCGGCCCGGTTTCAGCGGCAGCTTACCCGGGCCGTCAAGCGGGCGCGGCATCTGGCCCTGATTCCGTTTGTGGCCGACGCGGTGCGCTGAGCCGCACCGGTCCCCGGTCCACCCCGGTTCACGCCGAGGCGTGCCCCGGCGCGCCTCCACAGCAGAGAGAGTCATGAAAGTTCTTTTGCTTCAAGATGTTGAAAACCTCGGCAACGAGGGCGACATCGTGACCGTCAAGGACGGTTATGGACGCAACTACCTGATCCCACGGGGACTGGCCCGCCTGGCCACGCCGAGCCTGGTCAAGGCCTGGAAGGAGGAGCGCCGGCAGGCCGCCCGCAAGCTGATGCAGCAGAAGGCGGACGCCGAGAACCTGGCCGCCCAGCTGGCCGAGATGGAGGTCGTCGTCCCGGCAAAAGTGGGTGAGGAGAACCGCATCTTCGGCACCGTCACCGCGCAGCAGGTGGCCGACGGCCTGGCGAAGCAGGGCGTGCAGGTGGATCGCCGGCGGATCACCCTGGACGAGGACATCCGCCTCATCGGCGTCTACACCGCCACGCTCAAGCTCCATCCGGAGGTGACGGCAACGGTGAAGATCCGCGTCGTGCCGGAGGAGACGGAAGCCGAGGCCTGACCCCCTCCGGCCCGTGGCAACAATTTGCAAGGGTGCTCGTTTCCGGCGTGAGACGAGCACCCTTCGTCGTTTGAGACGGGCGTAACGTTCGGGAGGGGTCCTGTTCTAACAAAGGCAAAGTGAATAGCCCTTTTTGATGATGTCAGCCGTTCGCATCCGGAAGCGGTTGCCGGCGTTGCTGCTCCTCGCCGTGTGCATGGGCGGGGGGACGGTGGCGGCGGCCCAGGAGATCGGTCGTCCGTCCGACTACGTTGCCTGGCAGGCGCGGGCCGTCCCGCAGGGGGTGGCGCCGGGGGGCCAGGTGCAGCTCCTGCTCTCGGCCCGGATTGCCGACGGCTGGAAGATGTATGCGATGGACTCGCCGCCGCCCAGCCAGGGCGTGCAGGTGCATCTGGAGGAACCGCCTCCCGGTTTCACGCTGAGCGGGGCCCTGACGCAGTCTCCCCCGGCGGAGGCCTTCGATCCCTACTTCAAAACGAACGTCCGGTTCTTCAAAGAAAAGGCCCGGTTTGCGGCCGTCTATCGCGTGGGCGGAGACGTCTCGCCCGGTACGTATGAGCTGAGCGGGCGTGCCCGGTACCAGATCTGCAACGACGAGCTCGGTGTTTGCCTGCCGCCGGCCCCGGCCCCCTTCACGGTGGCGGTGGTCGTCGATCCGGGCTGCGACCCGGCCCGTGCGGGGGCGGGCGAGTGCCCGGTGGAGATGATCATCGAGGGCGATGGGTTCGATGCGACCGGGCTGGAGGCGCCGCGCGATCTCCGCCGGGGTACGCCCGGCGTGCCCGGGGCGGCCTCGCCCGGAAACGACGTTGCGCCGACCGACCTGGAGGCGGCGACGGCCGGGGGGCTCTGGACGTTTCTCCTGCTCGCGTTCGGTGCGGGGCTGGCGGCGCTGCTCACCCCGTGCGTCTTCCCGATGATTCCGCTCACGATCTCGTACTTTACGAAACATGCGGGCCGGCGTAGCGAGGCCCTCCGTATGGCGAGCGTCTACGGCGCCTCCATCGTCCTCACGTTTACGGGGCTCGGCGTGATCATGGCCGTGGTGGTGGGAGCGGCCGGGGCGCAGACGATTGCCGCCAACCCGTGGGTCAACCTGTTCATCGCGCTGGTGCTTGTCGCCTTCGGCCTGTCGCTGCTGGGGCTCTATGAACTGCGCCTGCCCGCCGGCCTGCTCAACTACGTGAACCGGCAGAGCCATACGCGCCGCGGCTACGTGGGCGTCCTTTTCATGGGGCTGACGCTGACGCTCGTTTCCTTCTCGTGCACGGCCCCGTTCGTCGGCGGGCTGCTGGCCGCGGCTGCCGGCGGGACGTGGGTCTATCCGCTGCTCGGCATGTTTGCCTTCAGCCTGGCTTTCGCCCTGCCGTTCGTGCTGCTGGCGCTTTTCCCGAAGGCCCTGGGCGCCCTGCCCCGCTCCGGAAGCTGGATGAATGCCGTCAAAGTGACGCTGGGTTTCGTCGAGCTGGCGGCGGCCCTCAAGTTCCTCTCGAACGCCGATCTGGTGTGGGGGTGGGGGATCCTTTCCCGCCCGCTCGCCATCGCCCTCACCACCGTCCTCTTCTTCCTGGCCGGGCTCTATCTGATCGGGGTGCTCCGGCTGGCCCATGAACCGGCTCCCGAGACGGTGGGGGTGGGCCGGCTGCTGGCTGCCGTAGCCTGCTTCGGGCTGTCGCTCTACCTGCTGCCCGGCCTCTTCGGGGCCCCGCTCAACCGTCTCGATGCTTTCCTGCCGCCGCGCCAGGGTACCGACGTGAGCCTGGCGGCTGCCCTGCGCGGGCGGGCCGAACCCGGTGGAACCGGCGAGGAAGCCTGGTTCGTGAACGACCTCGAAGGAGCCCTCGCGCGGGCCCGGCGGGAAAACAAACCGGTCTTCATCGACTTTACCGGCTATACGTGCACCAATTGCCGGGAGATGGAGGCCACCGTCTTTCCTCATCCCGATGTCGCCAAACGATTCGAGCGCGACTATGTGCTGCTGCGCCTCTATACCGACGACCTGAACAGCGGCGAGCGGTGGCTCAACTACCAGCTCAGACTCACCGGCACCGTCGCCCTGCCGACCTATGCCGTTGTCGATCCCGTCTCGGAGAAGCTGCTGGTCCGCAAAAGCGGGCTCCTCAAGGTCGAGGCCTTCCTGGCCCTGCTCGAAAACGGCACGGCCCGGTTCCGCCAGATGCATCTCGCGGCCGGCTGAGCATACGGCGGCGGGGCAGGGCGCACAAAATCCCCGTGCACGATTCACGGGTGGGAGCGTCCGGGATGTGTACGAGACCGGCCGGTTGACATCGACCCGCCGTTCGGCGCTACGGTCGTACGGAGCCTGCACAAAGGACCGCTGACCTGCGCTATACGGGTTGCGCTTTCTCTGTAAACACAGGATATTGCCCGGGTCAGGTATCTATTGCCCGGTGCATGTTTTGCAGGGCGCGTTGTGAGACGGGAGCTTTGTCGCGCCTCGCACGGCGAGCTATCGTGACCATGCTGGTGAAGTCGACGTCATTTCGGGCTCGCCGCGCTGCCAGGTACCTGTATCTCTTCGGCAAAGAGACCGGAATGTTCGCCTCTTTTGCGTGCCGTTGCTTTCCGTAGAAAGATGCGCGGGTGGCACCTGCACGGGTGGGTGGGAGAGTCCGTCCGCAGTGAGACAGGCCCATCCCGTTGACAAGAGGACAGATCGATGAGCAACGCTACGGAGCATGCATGTACCGGTCGTCGATGCCGGATGAACTGGCGGCGGTTGGTTTTACCAGTGATGGGGTGGGTTCTGATGCTGGGCATCGAGGATGCCCTGGCGCAGCGGGGCATGCGGGTCGAGGAGCGGTCCGAGCCGGAACGTCCCCCCATGGTCGCCTGGATCAACGGATATAGCCCGGACCGTCCCGTCCGGGGCATCTTCTACGACATCCGTCCGGTGGCCGGGAAGGCGGTGGACCCGGCATGGGAAAACCTGACCCACGAACCCATCAGGCCATTGAAGCTGTTTCACGGCACGGCCGACCGGCAACCGCTGGCGGTGGCCCCGCCGGTGCCGGCCGGGACCGCGGTTCCGGGGGCCCGGGCTGCGGCCGCGGTCATCTCGTTCGAGACCCAGGACTACGACGACAACATCACGACGACGGGCGGTTCGGCCTTCATCCCGCCGGATCCGCATGGTGCCGCCGGCCCCGCCGATGTGGTGGTCGTCAACAACGCCTCCATCGCCTCCTACGACAAGACGACGGGCAGCGTCTCGGGGGTGGCCCTGCAGAGCCTGAAGACGTTCTTCGGCTCGGCAACCTTCACGTTCGATCCCAAAGTGGTCTACGATCACTTCGATGACCGCTTCGTGCTCGTGACGCTGGAACGGGAGGATACCGAGAGCGGAGCGGCTTCGAACGAATCCCGCATCCTGCTGGCCGCCTCGCCCGTGGGAACGCCCGCCGGCACGTGGACGGCGGTTTCCATCGACGCCAAGTTGACGATCGGCGCCGACGAGAGCTGGTGCGACTACCCCGGCCTCGCCGCCGACGAAGAAGCCGTCTACGTTACCTGCAACTACTTCACCTTTGGAAGCTCGCCCACGCACAAGGGCCAGCGCCTCTGGACCGTGGACAAGGCCAAGTTCTACGCCGGCACCCTCACCGGTTCGGATGTCTTTACGTACGACCCGGCCACGGCCGCCGGTCCGTCGTTTCACGACGTTACGATGATGCCGGCCCGGCTCCACAGCGACCCCGATCCGGGCGGCAGCACCGGCACCTGGCTCGTGGGGTACAACGGGCTTACCGGAGGTGGGACGGAGTTTTACCAGGTGATCCGTGTCGACAGCCCCCTGGGGGGCGGAAGCGCCTCCTTCACCGGCACGTTCGTCTCCCTGGGCGACGTGGATGCCACGGCGACGGGCTTTCCGAATGCTCCCCAGTCCGGTACGGCCACGCGGATCGAGACGAACGACCGTCGCCTGCTCGACGCCGTCTGGCGGGACGGTGCCCTCTGGGGAGTGACGACCCTGATCCCGACCTCGGGCGCCGATGCCGGGCACGAGACGGCCTACTTCGCCCGGATCGATACGGGCACCCTGAGCAAGACCCTCGACGGCTTCGTCGGCGGGGAGCAGCTGGGCACGGAGACCTACACCTTTTTTCCCTCCATCGACGTCAACGCCGACTGTGCGGTCATGGGGTTCGCGGCCTCGAACGCCTCGATCTTCGCCGGGGCCTATTACGTGGGGATCAACGTCGGCACCGGCGCTACGGGAAGCCCCCTGACGCTGCGGGTCGGCGACGATTACTACATCCGCACCTTCAGCGGCTCGAGTAACCGGTGGGGAGATTATACGAGCACCGTGCTCGACTTCGACGATGAAGCCAGCTTCTGGGTCTTCAACCAGTATGCCCAGGTCCGCAGCGGCGTCCCCGACGGCAACGGCCACGACGGGCGCTGGGGGCAACGTGCCGCCGAGGACGCCTGCGGAAGCGTGCTGCCCGTGGACCTGGGGGCGTTGCACGCCCTGGCCGCGGGGCAAAGCGTGACGCTCACCTGGCGTACCTTCGGTGAGACGAACAACGCCGGGTTTGAGGTCGAGATGCGCCCGGCGACCGATCCCGGTGCAGCATGGCAGGTACGTGGCTTCGTGCCGGGGGCCGGCACCACACGGGAAACCCGAACCTATACGTACCGCCTGGACGACGTTCCGCCCGGCCCCCAGGTCTTCCGGCTCAAACAGCTCGACTTCGACGGAACCTTCTCCTACAGCCCCACGGTCGAGGTGTTCGTCGACCTGCCGGACGGCTTTGCGCTCTCGGAGGCCTCTCCGAATCCGTTCAGGGGGCAAACCCGCTTTACCCTGATCGTCCGGGCGGCGCAGCACGTGACCGTGCGCGTCTTCGACGTGCTGGGTCGTGAGGTGGCGCGGCTGCATGACGGGCCGCTGGCGCCGGAGACGCCCCACGTCTTCACCTTCGACGCGACCCGCCTGCCCGGCGGGCTGTATTTCTATCGCGCCGACGGCGAGACCTTCAGCACGGTCAGGACGGTGGTGCGGGTCCGGTAGGACTTTTTCCGGGAAGAAGTCAATCGAAGAGGTAGCGGGCGCCGAGGCCGCCGCCGAGGTCGCCGTCCGTGGCGGGCAGGAGGCTCAGGCGCGGGGTGAGTTGCACGAAGAGCTCGAACCGCTCGATGAAGAGTCCGAGCCCCACCTGGCCGCTGAGACCGACGACGACCTCGTCGTCCCGGAACCGGGGCCGGTCCAGGATGCCGATGAAGGCGCCGGGGCCGAAGAAGACGTGGAACTCCCGTTCCCGCCCGAGCGGGCGCGCGTTGAGCAGGTGGACGTTGAGGAAGAAGAAGTCGTCCAGATCCCACGCGGCGAGAAAGTCGTAGGAAACGCTCCGGGAGCGATAGAGCTTGAGTGTGATGCCGCTGGGCTCGCCGATCTGGCCGCCCAGCCCGAAGGAGCCGGGGGCCGGCTGGGCGTGGGTGGCCGGGGTGCCGAGGAGGAGACAGAGGACCGGCAGGACCGGAAGGAGCCGTCGAGGGGAGCAGGACATAGGCACGTGCATCGGGTTAAATTCGAAGGAAAGGGGCGGCACACGACGCCCGGGATCGGTCCCGGGTCGCGCTACGGGGTGTTCACGCTGAGCCACGCCATGGCGTCCTCGTAGCTGGCGAACGATCGTATGTTCAACCCGCGGTTCTGGGCGCACGTCGAGAGAAAGGCGACATGGTCGAAGAACCTGCCAGCCGGCACGAGCACGGCCACCTGCCGGCGGGTGGGCAGGGCCGGGTTGGGCCAGGCCATGTGCACGGCCAGTTCGTAGGCGTCCATGACCGACAGGGCACAGTTCATCTCCCGCAGGTCCAGCAGGATCTTGAAGCGCCGGTCGTAGTCCGGCGAGCCGGTAAGCCGTTGCAGGAGCTGCTTCGAACGCGGAAGGTCCAGCGTTCCCCGGGACGTCAGCACGATCAGTTCCTGGGCTGGATAGATGAAGATCTGCGTTTCCATCGAGGCCTGTTCCCGACAGGCATGGTACCGGTTGGGGGAAGCCCGGCCCTTCAGACCGGGCGTACGGCACGAAAAGCTCTGGAGAGAGGAAGCCGGCCGGGGTGTCGCGGGGCCGGCAATCCCGGTGCGCCAGATCACATCGAAGTCCGATCCGGTTCGGCGGTTCCCGGGGTTGTTGAATGAAAAGAAAAGACGATTGAATCGGGACAGGGTCTTGACACTCCCACGGCTCTGGGCACGTGAGATTCTTGCTTCATCGACAGTCGCCTTCGCTAACCGAGGCTAGCGCCGGTCTTACACCGTCTCCACAAGCTTTGCCGAACGAAAGGACGCGTAACGCGTCCGGTTCGGCTACGGTCTGCCCGACCGCCAGAACGTTCTGTGCCGCGTTTATATCGCGGTCATGTTCCTCCCCGCAGCGAGGGCACACCCATTTCCTCACATCGAGAGGGAGGGTTTCCATTGTGTAGTTACAACCCGAGCAGGTCTTGGAAGAGGGATACCACCGGTCGATTCGCACCAGCTGCTTGCAGTACAACGCCGCCTTGTACTCCAGCATCCCGACGAACGCGCTCCAACCGGCATCGCTGATGGCCCGGGCAAGGCTGTGGTTCTTGACCATGCCCCGGACGCAGAGCGATTCGGTGTAGATGGTGTCGTACCGGCGCACGAGCCGCGTCGAAAGCTGGTGCAGGAAATCCTGCCGCTGGTTCCTGACCTTCGCGTGCAGCTTCGCCACCTTCCGGCGCTGCTTGTGCCAGTTGGCGGATCCCTTCTGTTTGCGAGCGAGCCTTTTCTGCTCCAGAGCAAGACGATCCTGTGCACGCTTGAGGTGCTTTGGCCGTGTTACACGGCCCTTATTCCCGCTACGCCAGCCATCCGACGTGACGACCACATCCTTCAAGCCGAGGTCGATACCAACGCTGCGTTTGGTTCTCGGCAGCGGCTGATAATCCACCTCAACGACGAAGCTGATGTAGTACGTCCCGTCGGGCTCCTGAACCACCGTCAAGCTCGAAGGATCGCTCGGGAGCGGGCGGCTCCACCGAATCTTGAGCGGGGTACTCATCCTGGCGAGCTTCACGACGGGCTGCCCCGGCACTCCGCTGTCTCTGAGCGAGAAGCCGCGCCGGGTGTACGTGGCGCTCTGCCGGTGCTTCTTTGCCTTGAAGCGAGGAAACCGGGCGGTGCCCCGGAAGAACGCCGTGTAGGCTTTATCGAGATGTCGAAGGACCTGCTGAAGCGGAACGCTGGAGACTTCGCGAAGCCACGCATGATCGGGTTGCCGTTTTAGCTGTGTCAGCCGGCGATCCGTCTCAGCGTAGCCGATCTTCTCGCCTCGCTCGCGGAACGCATCGCGCTTCATTGCCAGCGCCCAGTTGTAGACGTACCGAACGCACCCGAACTGCCGGGCGAGCATCTGCCGCTGCTCGGCGTTGGGATGGAAGCGGTATCGGTAACGTAGGGTGGGCATGTGGGCGTTGAATCTTTACGAGACATTCAGTGTCGTTGCGAAAGTTCCTGCTCTCAGACAGGAAGTTGTGCTTTGAGTTGAGGCGCATTCCTCCCACGTTGGGCCGCGTTACGCGGCCTTTAAAGCACGTGGGCTTCCTGCGCTCGCGGGTATCAACTCTTTATCGTGAAAAAGTGACGGTTCCGTTCCGGCCGGACGGGTCGCATCGGGACGGGGCGGCGGCACGCCTGCTCCCGGCAGGAGGGGCCGGGGATTTTTTGCGGCGGCACTTTGGATTGGAATCGTTCGGCCGATACCTGCGATGTTCCATTCCATGAGGGAACGATCGGACGGACCCGTCACATGCGCGCCCGGTCGCCAGAGCATGATGCAAGAAGTCAACCCGGAATATTCCACGCCGACGTTTGCCGCCGATGCGCCGATCGACGATCCGGCGCTGGATCGTTTTGAACGCTGGCCGTTTGCCGAACGTGTGGCCAAGATTCTTGCTTCGCGGCAGGATCCGAGCAGCCTGGTCCTCGGGCTCTATGGCGCCTGGGGCGAAGGGAAGACCACCGTGCTGCGCTTCATCGACCGGGCTCTCAAGGACTACCCGCACGTCGTCTGCGTCTGGTTCAACCCGTGGCGTTTTCGGGACGAGGGGCACCTCATCCGGAGCTTCTTCAATGCCCTGGCCGACGCCGTGGACGCCTCCCTGGGACCGCGTCACGAGAAGGTGGGTCCCCGGCTGCAGGACTATGCGGCGATGCTGGTGCCGCAGGCGCAGGGGACCGGCCTGATGAACGGCTCCGGCGACGGCGGGCGTACCTACCGGGAAGCCAACGTGGCCGTCGAGCTGAAGAAGGTGCGGGCCTGGATCGGCGACCTGCTGCAGGCCCTCGGCCGCCGCGTCGTCGTCTTCGTCGACGACATGGACCGGCTGGACCGCGAAACCGTGCAGGCCGTCTTCCGGCTGGTCAAACTCTCAGCCGACTTCGACAACACCATCTACGTCCTCTCTTTCGATCCCAAGGTCGTGGCGACGTCCCTGCAGGCCTCGGGCTATGGCCGGACCGGCTACGACTTCCTCGAAAAGATCATCTCCGTACCGCTTCAGCTTCCGCCGGCCAGTCCCTCCTCGCTCCTCGACCTGGCCTACGACGGCGTCAACGAGGCGGTGCGCGTGGCCGA
This sequence comes from Rhodocaloribacter litoris, assembly GCF_011682235.2. Lineage (NCBI taxonomy): Bacteria > Pseudomonadati > Rhodothermota > Rhodothermia > Rhodothermales > Rhodothermaceae > Rhodocaloribacter > Rhodocaloribacter litoris. The sequence continues at coordinate 3,315,617 of NZ_CP076718.1, forward strand.
GATCGACCTGACCCAGCGGCAGGTCGACGAGTTCGTCCATCGTTTTCGTTATGGCTTCGAGCCCCGGCTTCAGACGCCGCGCATCGTGAACCAGTATGCCAACGCCCTGCTTTTCGCCCTGCCCATTCTGAAGGGCGAGGTGCATCCGGTCGATCAGATGCTCGTCGAGGGGTTGCGTATCTTCTACCCGGGACTCTACGAGCACATCAAGGAAAACCCGGATCTGTACCTCGGGCGCAGCGGAAGCCGGGACAAGGCCCAGCTACGCCAGGAGGCAGCCGAGCGCGAGCGCCCGCTCGAACGCCTCAACCGCCGCGAGCGGGAAGCCGCCCGCCGGCTGATCGCAGCTCTTTTTCCCCAGACGACGGGGGCCCGGCAGGATCAGACCCGGTGGGATCGGGAGCAGCGTGTTGCCTCGGAACGCTACTTCGAGCGGTACTTCCAGTATGCGATCTCCTCGCACGACCTGCCCGACCGGGAACTGAGTGCCTTTCTGGAACAGGCCGGGGACTGGTCGAGCGAGGAGGTGCACGCGCAGGTGCTGGCCCTGCTCGAGAAGGTGGATCCGAAGACCGTTGTGCGCAAGGTGGGCCTGCGGGTGGACGAGGTGCATCCGAAGGCGGCCTTCAAGCTGGCCCGGGTCCTGGCCAGGCTGGGGACCCGTTTCCCCGACACGCGCGAGGGCATGGTGGGTCCGTCCCTTTCCGCCGAGGCGGCCTATCTGGTAGCACAGTTGCTGGCCACCCTGCCCGAAGCCCAGCGTTTCGAGGGGGCCGCCGCCGTGCTCGGCGAGGCCGAACCGCTCTGGTTCGCGCTGCTGTGCATGTCCCGCCTGGTCGGCGACGAGGTCCGGGACGATGACGCCTGGCTGGGCGATGAGCAGGCGATGGAGCTGGTCAGAATGCTGGGCACGCGGATCCGTGAACGGGCCGCGCAGGGGCCGCTCCACCTCGACGAGCCGGAGCATGCCGTGGCGCTCTATACCACCTGGGCCGCCGGGTGCGGAGAGGCGGAGACGCAGGCCTACCTGGCCCGACGCTTCGCCGAGGAACCCACCGAGGCCCTGGCTCTCCTGAAGGCCAGCCTCCCGAAGATATGGCACCACGGCGGCAACGCCCGGCCCGGCAACTTCGAACGGGCCGAGTACGAGACCCTCGCCTGCTTCGTGGAGCCGGAGACCGTCTATGCCGCACTCGATCGGTGTTGTGCCGGCAGCCTCGACACGGTCCGGCGCAGCCACCTGAACGACCCCGACCTGTCTCTGGAAGAACGGGTGATGTACCAGTTCGCGCTGCTTCATCACCAGCACCGCCCGCGGCAGGACGACGCCCCGGCCGGCGCAGCCGCCTGACACGGGTTTCGTGGGTGCGCGTCCGCCGGGCCGGCCGTGCGGTGGTGGGGGCGCAAAGGCTGCGATACCGCGGCCGAAACGGCCCGGGCATGCGTGCCGTTCGTTCAGGAGCCTCAGGCGTTGAACACGAAGGCCAGAGCCAGCAGGAACAGCGACCAGCCGATGGCAAAGGCGGAAGCAAGGGTCGCGTGGCGCGACCCGTTCGAGGTCACTTTCATGGTGGAAGCCGGTGGGGAATCGCGTCAGGGAGACGGCGCCAACCTAGTCTGTCATCTTCGGGATAACAATGGGAAAAAGACGGGTTTGGATATGGGAATTTTTCCCGCCGGAGGCGGTGGTTCAGCGGTGCGTGAAGATGACGCGTAGCACCTCCTCAACCGACGTTTTGCCGGCCTGAATCAGCTTGCGGGCGGCTTCCTGCTGGGTGATCATGCCTTCCTTGAGGGCCTGTCGGCGGATGGCGCCCTCGTCGATGGCTTCCCCGGCGGTAATGATGAGATGCCGGATTGCCTCGGAGACGGGGAGCAGTTCCGCGATGGCCTGGCGGCCCCGGTAGCCGGCCCCGAAGCAGGTGCTGCACTGGGGCTTTTCGCCGGGTTTGAAGAAGGTGGTGGCGGCGATCTCCTCCGGGGTGAAGCCGAGCCGTTCCAGCAACACCGGGTCGGGGTGTTCGTCGGGCACCTTGCATTCCGGGCAGAGGATCCGCAGCAGTCGCTGCGCCACGACCAGGTGAATCGCGTACGCGATCAGAAACGGCTCCACCCCCATCTTGTAGAGCCGGCTGACCGCACTCGGGGCGTCGTTCGTGTGCAGCGTCGAAAACGTCAGGTGCCCCGTGTTGGCCAGCTTGATCGCCAGCTCGGCCGTGGCCCGGTCGCGCATCTCCCCCACCATGACGATGTCCGGGTCGTGCCGCAGGATCGCCCGCAGCGCCTCGTCCAGGGTCAGGTTGTGGCTGAGCTTGATCTGCCGCACCTTGGGCAGCACGTATTCGACCGGATCCTCGACCGAGAGCACGTTGCGGTCCGGGGTGGCCACCTGGTTCAGCAGGGCATTCAGCGTGGTGCTCTTGCCCGAGCCGGTCGGGCCGGTCAGGATGACCATGCCGTAAGGCTGCCGGATGGCCCATTCCAGGGTGGCGCAGGCCGGCTCGTCCAGGCCCAGCAGGCTCAGGTCCTGAATCACCTTGCGGTCGTCGAGGACGCGGATGACGATGCTCTCGGAGCGCAGGTCCAGGCGGGCGTTGACGACCGGCAGGACGGAGACGCGGAAGCGGATGAGGGCGCCGTCGACCTGGCGCTGGATGAAGCCGTCCTGTGCCCGGTCCCGCACGAAGCGGTCGACGCCCACGGCGTTGTCCTTGACGACGGCGATGAAAGCCTCCGGGTGCACGCGCTCTTCGACGTGCCATTGATGAAGAACGCCGTCGATGCGAAACAGGATCTCGATGTGGCGCCGGCTGTTCGGCACGATGTGGATGTCGGAAGCACCCTGCCGGACCGCCTCGACGAGCACGGTCTCGAACAGGTGAATGAGGGCCGAGCGGTTGATCTCGGCCTCGAGCGTCTCCTCATCGATCCGATGCTCGTCGTCCGGTGCCTGGCTGTAGTCGAGGGCCAGTTCGTGTCGTTCGAGCGAGGCCGTGTAGCGGGTGCGACCGGCCAGCAGGGCCGAGACGAGCGTCTCGGAGGCGTACCGGAGTTCGTAGCCCCGGAGGTTGAGGGATTCGAGGAAGCGGTGAACGGCCGGGTTGGTCGGGTCGTGCGTGGCGAAGATCAGCGGGCGCTGCCCGTTGCGGGCCGTATAGTCGATGCCGGCGGGCAGGAGGCGCAGCTCGGCCATGCGGGCCCACTGTGCGTCGGTGAACTGCTTGGCGTGGGTCTGAAGAAAGGCAAGGATCTCGACCTTGGTCAGTTCGAGCGGCTTGAAGTCGTAGACGGCTGCCGCCTGGGCAAAGATCGTCTCGCGGTCCAGGTCGGAAACCTCGAGCAGGAAGCGCCACAGCGGGGTCCGGTTGTTGGCGCGCCCGGCTTTCCACCGGTACCATGCCTGTTCCACCTGTTCGATCCGGATCAGCTCCTCGTAGAGCAGCTTGATCACCACCCGGTCTTCGAGCAGGTGCGGTGAGAAAGGGTCCGTACCGGCGGCATCACGCGGTGGAGGCGCCGGCGTTTCGGCGGCCGGCCGGGCCGGGGGATGGGGCCGCGTAGCCCGCTTGCGGCGAAGACGATGGGCGAGGATCCGTGGGGTTCGGGAAGGCATGGACGAGAAGGTTGAGGGGGCGGGACGGAGAAGACCGCTTTCGCTGCATGATGCCGGCCCCGGCCCGGCTACGGGAGCTACGGCGGGGCGGGATGCCGGGCGGTGCGGTGCGTGTCGTGGTTTGAAGTTCCCTGTTCGCGGCACGTCCGGCGTCATGCCGGCGGAATGACACGGGGAAGATATCGGCCTGTTTGATCCCGGCTAAAGCCTCGGGGAGGCCTCCCGGTTCGCGTCGCGTTTTTCGAGGGTGCCGGGTCCGTGCCGGATACGAAGTTCGAGACCGGGAAACCTGGCAACTTTTCCCCACGTACGGGCAGATCGCGATCCGCTTCATGCTTCCCCCGTCCACACCTCCACCCCTCATTTGTATCCCATGCCTTCCATCGACACGAAACTCATTCACGCCGGAGAACCGAAGCCGCGCATCCGTGGTGCCGTGGCGATGCCCATTTTCCAGACGGCCATGTATGAATATGGCGGCGAGGGTGCGCCGGACGAGCTGATGTACGTCCGTTACAACAACACGCCGAACCACGCCGCGCTCGCGCACAAGCTGGCGGCCCTCGAAGAGACGGAGGCTGCCCTGGTGACGGGCAGCGGCATGGCCGCCATCTCGGCGGCGCTGCTGGCGGTGCTCCGGCCCGGCGATCACCTTCTGGCGCAGCACGGGCTTTACGGCGGCACCTTCGGGCTGGTGACGCGGGAACTACCGGCTCTGGGCATCGAGGTGAGCTTCGTCGACGCGGCGGCGCCGGATACCTGGGCCGCCGCCCTGCGCCCGAACACCCGCGCCTTCTACGTCGAGGCCATCTCCAACCCGCTCATGGAGGTGGGCGCCCTCGATGCGGTGGCGGGCTTTGCCGGGGCGCACGGCCTCGTCTCGCTCATCGACAACACGTTTACCACCCCGGTCAACTTCCGGCCGGCGACGCTGGGTTTTGACCTCGTACTCCACAGCGCGACCAAGTACCTCAACGGTCATTCGGACCTGGTGGCCGGCGTAGTGGCGGGCCGGGCAGATCTGGTCGAGCGGGCCGGGGCGAAGCTCCGGCACCTCGGGGGAGCGCTCGATCCCCACGCCTGTTTCCTGTTGCATCGGGGCCTGAAGACGCTCGCACTCCGGATGCAGCGGCACAACGAGAGCGCGCTTCGGCTGGCCCGTTTCCTCGAGGCCCATCCGCTGATCGAGCGGGTGCACTATCCCGGCCTCGCCTCCAGCCCGCACCACGAACGGGCGAGTCGGCTGTTTGCGGGTTTCGGCGGGATGATCAGCTTCGAGCCGGCCGGCGGGCTGGCGGCGGCCGACCGGCTCCTGCAACACCTGCGCCTGCCCGTCGTGGCGCCGAGCCTGGGGGGCGTCGAGACGCTCGTCACGCGCCCGGCCATCACCTCGCACGCCGGGCTCACGCCCGAGGAGCGGGCGCGCCTGGGCATCCACGACCACCTCATTCGCCTCTCGGTCGGCATCGAAGGGCCGGACGACCTCCTGGCCGACTTCGAGCAGGCCCTGGCCGCGCTGGAGGTCGAGGCGGCGGGATGAGGCGTGCCGGCCGGGACGGCGGCGCTCACCCGCCGGCCGGTCAACGGATCTCGGAGCGCCGGACGAGGGGGGCGTGGCGCAGTTCGGCCAGGGTGCGGGCGCCGGTGCAGAACATAGCGATCTTGAGTTCGTGCACAAGGCGGGCCGCGTGCCGGGCCACGGCGTCGGCGTTTTCGAGGGCGGGTTGCAGGAAGGGGGCGGCGATCCCCGCCAGGTCGGCGCCCAGGGCGATGGCCTTGGCGACGTCGAGGCCGGAGCGGATGCCGCCGCTGCCGATGACGGTCACGCCGGGGACGGTGCGGACCTGCCGGATCGCCTCGGGCGTGGGGAGGCCCCAGTCGCCGAAGAGGGTACCGAGGTTTTCGTCGTCGGCGCGGGCGCTTTCGATGCGGGCCCAGCTTGTGCCGCCCCGCCCGGCCACGTCGAGGATACGCAGGCCCCGCGCCGCCAGCCGCTCGGCCGTCGCCCGCGAGAGGCCGGCGCCGACCTCCTTGACCACGACCGGCACGGGCAGGCGCGCCGCCACCGCCGCCATCTTGTCCAGCAGCCCGGTGAAGTTCGTTTGCCCTTCGGGCTGAAGCACCTCCTGGAGCGGGTTCAGATGGAAGATGAGGGCATCGGCGTCGATCATGCGGACGGCCTCGGCGCATTCGTCCACCCCGAAGCCGTAGTTGAGCTGGACGGCCCCCAGGTTGGCGAGCAGGGGCACCGACGGCGCCAGGTCGCGCACCTCGAATGTGGCGCGCTGCGACGGGTCCTCGAGGGCCTTGCGCTGCGAGCCCAGGGCCAGCGCGATGCCGGCCTGCTCGGCCCCGGCCGCCAGGTTGCGGTTGATCACGGCGGCCGCCTCCGTGCCGCCCGTCATCGACGAGATCAGGAGCGGCGCCGCGAGCGGTTTGCCCAGGAACGTGGTGCGCGTGTCGATCCCCGCGAAGTCGATCTCCGGCAGGGCTTCGTGGACGAAGACGTAGTCGTCGAAGAAGTTGCGCGCCTCCTGCATCCGTGGATCGAGTGCGAGGTGGAGGTGCTCGGCCTTGCGGTCGCGTTTGTCGGGTCGGCGGGGGGTCATGCCGTCAGAGGCGGGTGCGGACGGTGAACTGGTGCAGGCCGCCGAGCGAGGACCAGGAGTTGAAGGCGTAATCGACCCGGACGCGGGTGATCTTCAGACCCACGCCGATGCCGAAGCCGGCCAGGTCCAGCCGGCTTTTCAGCTTGAGGTCTTCGTGCCGCCGGTGGTTGTAGCCGAAGCGGAGGTTGAACGCCTCGCTGAACTGAAACTCGCCGCCGAAGGCGAGGTAGCGCAGCACATTGCTCACGGCGGAGGCGTTTTCGGGGCCGTCGCCCAGGTCGTGGAGGTTGTAGCCCATCACGGTGATGAGCAGGGGCAGGTGGCGCAGCCGCTTCGTGAAGCCCAGGCGCAGGTCGAGGGGCAGTTCGTCGCGGGTCAGGGTGCCCAGGGAGGAGAGCGTCACGCCCAGGTTGTTCACCGAGGCGCTGAGCGTCAGGTTCTGTTCGGCGAGGAGGTAGAGCACGCCGAGGTCCACCGCCAGGGCCGAGGCGTTGTAGGCGGCGATGCTGCTGTAGACGGCATGGATGCCGGCGCCATAGCGCAGGCGCTCGCCGTAGGTGCGGGCGGCGCCCAGGGTGAGGGCCACGTCCGAGGCGCCGAAGGTGCCCTGGCGCTCGCCATGCTCGTCGGCCCGGTCGAGGCGGCCCCAGGAGAGGAAGCGCAGGCCGAGCCCGAAGGTGCCGAGCCCTTCGTAGTGCCGGCTGTAGGCGGCGAAGCCGGCGTTCAGGTCGGCCAGGTGGTTCAGGTAGGAGAGCGAGAGCATCCCGTGCATCTGCTCGTTGAGCAGGGCCGGGTTGTAGAACAGGGCGTTGGCGTCGTCGCCGTAGACGGCCGCGTAGGAGCCGCCGAGGGCCGCCGCCCGGGCCGAGGGCTCGAGCCGGAGGAACGAGAAGCCGGTCACGTCGCCCGGCTGGGCCGTCGCAGCAAGCGGCACGACGAGGAAAAGGAGCAGGCAACGCAGGCGCATCGGGAAACGGAATGAACGCATCGGCGACGGGAAGCGGGCGGGTTCCGGCATGATACACCCGCGAGGAGGACCAGACCCAACCGGGAGGTCGGCCTGCCCGGGCAACGGCGGAGCTTTGTACGGCCGGCCGGTCGGTTGGTTCTTCCGGGAGGGCAGGGCGTTTCACCCGGCGGAAGAAGATACGTTCGGAAGGCCGGGCGCGCAGGGCAAAAAGGCGGAGAGGGGGCGGCCGGGCGGCGGAAGAAGGCGGCGCGAAGAAGCGAAAACGGTGGGAACGGAACGAAACGGCCGGGCGTGAGAGCATCGGCGTGTTGCGGCCTGCGTGGAAAGCCCGGACGTTCCGGGGAGGCCCGGTGCCGGTCGGGCCGTCGGTCCGGTTGGCACATTTTTCGTTCGTGCCCTCTCCGGTCGGATCGCCGGGCAGGCCGCGACACAATGGCAGAAGAGGCTCTCCGGCAAGGCCTTTTCCTTTCTTTCATTTCCGACACCCATCATGCTGAACGTCATAAAGAAGCTCTTCGGCGACAGCAACGAGCGAAAACTCCGGAAGCTGTGGCCGATCGTGGAACGGATCAACGAGGAGTTCGAGAAGCTGAAGGATCTCTCGGACGAGGAACTGCGGGCCAAGACCGATGCATTCCGGCAGCGGATCCGCGAGGCCGTCGCCGATATCGAGGCCGAGCAGGAAGCCATCCGGCGCCGCCTGCGTGGTGTGGTGGAGGTCGAGCACGTGGGCGGCAACGGCCAGGCCCCCGTGCCCGAGCGGCTGACCCCCGAGGAGCGGCAGGAGCTCTACGACCAGCTCGACGAGCTCGAAGAACAGTGGCTGGAGACGGTCGAGGACGTGCTCGAAGAGCTGCTGCCCGAGGCGTTTGCCGTCGTCAAGGAGGCCTGCCGCCGGATGGTGGGCAAGACGTGGGAGGCCGGCGGGCAGACCATCACCTGGGACATGGTGCCCTACGACGTGCAGCTCCTCGGCGGCATCGTGCTGCATCAGGGCAACATCGCCGAGATGAAGACGGGCGAGGGGAAGACGCTCGTGGCCGTGGCGCCGCTCTATCTGAATGCCCTCGTCGGGCGCGGGGCCCATCTGGTCACCGTCAACCCCTACCTGGCCGAGCGGGACGCCGAGTGGATGGGGCCCATCTACCGCTTCCTCGGCCTGACCGTCGACGTCATCGACCGCTACGAGCCGCACACCCCCGAGCGCAAGGCCGCCTACCGGGCCGACGTCACCTATGGCACCAACAACGAATTCGGCTTCGACTACCTCCGCGACAACTCGTTCGTGATCGACCCCGACCAGCTCATGCAGCGTGGGCATCACTACGCCATCGTCGACGAGGTGGACTCCGTCCTCATCGACGAGGCCCGCACGCCGCTGATCATCTCGGGGCCGGTGCCGCAGGCCGAAACGAACCGCTTCGAGGAACTCAAGCCCGCCGTCGAGAAGCTCGTCTACGCCCAGCAGCGGCTCGTCGGCAGCCTGGTCACCGAGGCGGAGCGGCTCCTCAATGAGGCCGACCGGGCCCTCGAAGCCGGCGACAACAAGCGGGCGAAGGAACTGGAGGACGACGCCGGACTGGCCCTGCTGCGGGCCTGGCGCGGCTTCCCCAAGAACAAGAAGCTCCGCAAGCTCCTGACCGAGCCCCGCTTCGAACAGCTCCGGCAGAAGACCGAGTTCTTCTACCTGCAGGACAACGCCAAGAACATGCCTTTCGTCGACGAATACCTGTATTTCGCGCTCGACGAAAAGCAACGCTCCATCGAGATGACCGAGAAGGGGCGTGAGTATGTCTCGCAGGCCGCCGGCATGGACGTGAACCTCTTCGTCCTGCCCGACGTCGGGGAGGAAGTGGCCCGCATCGAACGAACGTACGAGGAGAAGCTCCGGGCGCTCGAAGAAAGCCTGGCCGCCGACGAAAGCCTCTCTGAGGAGAAGCGGCAGAACAAGCTGGAGAACGACCGCCGCCTGCTCCGGAAGGAGATGGAGGAGGAGAAACGGCAACTCTACACGACCTACGCGGAGCGGGCCGAGCGGCTCCACGCCATCGAACAGCTCCTGCGCGCCTACACGATGTATGAGAAGGACGTCGAATACATCGTGCAGGACGGCAAGGTGATGATCGTCGACGAGCACACCGGGCGCGTACTCCCCGGCCGGCGCTATTCGGAAGGGTTGCACCAGGCCATCGAGGCCAAGGAGGGGGTCAAGGTGCAGGCCGCCACGCAGACCTACGCGACGATCACGCTGCAGAACTACTTCCGCATGTACCACAAGCTGGCCGGCATGACCGGCACGGCCGAGACCGAGGCGGAAGAGTTCTTCAAGATCTACGGGATGGACGTGGTCGTCGTGCCGACGAACAAGCCCGTCGCCCGGAAGGACCTCGACGACCTGGTCTTCCGCACGAAGCGGGAGAAATATGCGGCGGTCATCGAGAAGATCAAGGAATACCATAAGAAGGGGCAGCCGGTGCTGGTAGGCACCACCACGGTGGAGGTCTCCGAGACGCTCAGCCGGCTGCTGCAGCGCGAGGGCATCCGGCACAACGTGCTCAACGCCCGCCGGGACCGGGCCAAGGAGGAGTCGCTCATCGTCGCCGAGGCCGGGCGCAAGGGCGCCGTCACGATTGCCACCAACATGGCCGGTCGCGGCACCGACATCAAGCTGGGGCCCGGAGTGCGCGAGCTCGGCGGCCTGGCCATCATCGGCACCGAGCGTCACGAGAGCCGCCGCATCGACCTGCAGCTGCGCGGGCGCTCCGGCCGCCAGGGCGATCCCGGTGAGAGCCAGTTCTACGTCTCGCTCGACGACGACCTGATGCGCCTCTTCGGCTCCGACCGCGTTGCCCGCGTCATGGACCGGCTCAAGCTCGAAGAGGGAGCCGTCATCACCCATCCCTGGGTGAACAAGAGCATCGAGCGGGCCCAGAAAAAGGTGGAGCAGAACAACTTCGCCATCCGCAAGCGCCAGCTCGAATACGACGACGTGCTCAACGCGCAGCGGGCCGTCATCTATGACCGCCGCATGCACGCCCTCAAGGGCGAGCGCCTGCGCGGAGACCTGCAGGACATGCTCCGCGAGGTCGTCCAGCGCATCGTCGGAAAGCACTACGACGAGGGCAACCTCGACGAGATGCGCGAGGAGCTGCTGCGCACCATCGCCCTGGACTTCGAGATCGACCGGGAGGAGTTCAGCCGCCTCGGGGAAGACGGGGTCGTCGAACGGGTCTACCAGGCCGCCCTCGACTTCTACGAGCACAAGCGTAACATGCTGGCCGAGCCCTTCTACGCCAGCATGCGCCAGGTCATGGAGAGCGACCACGAAAACAAGCCCGAGCGCGTCTACGTCGACTTCACCGACGGCAAGCGCCTCATGCGGGCCGTCGTCCGGGTCGAGGACGCCCTGGCGACGCGCGGGCAGGAGATCAACGACGCCCTCGAACGCGTGGCGATGCTCTCTTTCATCGACATGTACTGGACCGAGCACCTGCGCAACCTCGACGAGCTGAAGGAAGGCATCGGCCTGCGCGCTTTCGGCCAGCGCGACCCGCTCATCGAGTACAAGATGGAGGCCTTCAAGCTCTTCACCCAGTTGATCGAGAACATCGACAACGAGATGGTCTCCTTCGTCTTCCGGGCCGGCCCGCTCGTCGACGGGCAGGCGGCCCGCCGCGGGCAGCCCACCCAGCAGCGCCGCCTCGATCCGCGCCGGGCCCGGTCCTCGCACGTCACCCGCGAGTCGTACGGCGTCGCCGCCGGGCAGGACAGTGCCGCCGGGCGCGATCCCACGGCCAAGCAGCAGCCCGTCGTCCTCGAAGAGAAGGTGGGCCGCAACGACCCGTGCCCCTGCGGCAGCGGCAAGAAGTACAAACACTGCCACGGACGGGCGTAAGGGTGGATTGGCCTCGTCATGGTGCTGTTCTCAAACTCCGGGGAGCCCCGCCCTATTCGTTGCGTTTGAGCCGGTGAAGATCACCTGCAAAACCAGAAGCTGCCATGTCACAGATCGAAATCGATCAGGCCAAAAGCCGCCTTGAGGAGCTCATAGAACAGGCCGCACGCGGCGAAGAAATCGTAATCACCAGAAATGACCGGCCCGTTGCCCGGCTGCTGGCCGTTGTGCCGGGGCGACGTCGTGAATTCGGCAGTGCAAAAGGGAAAATCTGGATGAGCGAGGATTTCGATGAGCCCCTTGAGGACTTCCGGGATTACATGTGATGCGGCTCTTGCTCGACACGCATAGCTTCCTCTGGTTTATCGGTGGCGACGAGCGGCTCTCGGCAAGGGCACGTGAGGTCATTGCCGATATCGAAAATGAAGCCTATCTGAGTGTGGCGAGTCTCTGGGAGATGGCGATCAAGATCAACCTGGGTAAGTTGAGGTTGCCTAGACCCTTCGGCGTGTTTGTTCCGGAGCAGATCATGCTCAATGAGATCAAGATCCTGCACGTCGAATTGCCGCATATATCAAGGTATATCGAGCTCCCATTGTACCATCGAGACCCCTTCGACCGGCTGCTGGCAGCGCAGGCTTACGTCGAGGGGATGACGGTGGTTAGCAAGGATGAAGTATTTGCCCGCTACGAGGTTGATCTTTTGTGGTGAAGGGGCCAGACCGATGTCGAAACACAAGGTGCTGGGTGAGCGCTTCGAATGTGCTGCGTCTGGATTTGTCGTTGTACTCCGACGCTAATGTGCCAAAAGGCGTTATCTGAAAACAACCCCTAAACCGGTAGTCAGGTCGTGCTTCGTACGCTCTACATCCGGGACTACGCACTGATCGAGGAGCTCGAGGTCGAGTTCGACAGCGGCCTCAACGTGATCACCGGCGAGACGGGGGCCGGCAAGTCGATCCTCGTCGGTGCCCTGAAGATGATCCTCGGCGAGCGGGCTTCGACGGACGTGATCCGTACCGGCGCCCGCAAGGCCGTCATCGAGGGCGTCTTCGACGAGACGGATACGCCGGTGCTGCGGGCGATGCTCGAGGCGAACGAGATCGACGTGCAGCCCCGGATGATCCTGCGCCGCGAGATCACCCCGAGCCAGAGCCGGGCTTTCATCAACGACACGCCGGCCACGGCCACGCTCCTGCGCGACGTGGCCGCCCGCCTGATCGACCTGCACGGCCAGCACGAGCACCAGTCGCTCCTGCGCACGGAGACGCACCTGGAGCTGCTCGACAACTTCGGCGGTCTGGGTGGGCTCGTGGCGGGCTACCGGCGGCAGTACGACCAGGTTGCCCGGTTACTGCAGGAACGGGACGAACTCGTCCGGCGCGAGCGGGAGCTCCGGCAACAGCAGGAACTCTACGGCTACCAGATCGAAGAGATCGACCGGGTGGCGCCGCAGGAAGGTGAGGAGGATGCCCTGGAGGCCGAGCGCCGCATCCTGGAGAACGCCGAACACCTCTACGAAGGAACGGCCCGGCTCTACGAGATGCTCTACGAGTCCGACGCCGCCGTGCACGACCAGCTCGTCGTGGCCCGGAACGAGTTGCAGGACCTGGCCCGCATCGACCGGGATTTCGAGGAAGCGCTCGAAGAGATCCGCTCGGCGCAGATCATCGTCTCGGAGGTTGCCAAGTTTCTGCAGGACTACAATGCCCGGATCGAGTTCAACCCCGAACGGCTCGAAGACATCCGGGCGCGCCTCGGCGAGCTGGAGCTGCTCAAGCGCCGCTACGGCGGGACGCTCGAGGCCGTGCTGGCTTACCGCCGCGAGATCGGGGCACAGTATGAACTGGCCAGCAACTTCGAGGGGGCTATCGCACGGCTGACGCAGCAGGTGGACGAGGCGCAGGCGGGGCTGACGGAGGCGGCGAGGCGCCTCTCGTCGAAACGGCGCGAGGTGGCCGGGCGCATCGAACAGGCCATCGTTGCCGAGCTGGCTCGCCTGGGGATGCCGCACTGCCACTTCGAGGTCCGCTTCGAGCGCGAAGCCGATCCCGGAGGCTGGATCCGTTTCGCCGACCGCGAACGCTATACCGCCTTCCCCCACGGGATGGACCGCGTCGAGTTTTACCTGACGACCAACCTGGGCGAGGCGCCGAGGCCGCTCGTGAAGGTGGCCTCCGGCGGGGAGGTCAGCCGCATCATGCTCGCACTCAAGACCATCCTGGCCAAGAGCGACCGCCTGCCCATCCTCGTCTTCGACGAGATCGACGTGGGCGTCTCCGGGGCGGTGGCGCACAAGGTCGGCCAGAGCCTGCACGACCTGGCACGCTACCACCAGATCATCACCATCACCCACCTGCCCCAGATCGCCGCCCTGGGCGACGTGCACTTCGTCGTCGAAAAGCACGTCGAGGGCGGGCGCACCAAGACCCGGATTCGCCGGCTCCCCGAAGAAGAACGGGCCGAGGCGGTGGCAACCCTGCTCAGCGGTTCCGAAATTACCGAAGCCTCGCTGGAGAGTGCCCGTGAATTGATCGTCGCCGGACGGCGGGACGTGCAACCCTGAGCCCGCCGGTGAACCCCGGCGCGGACCGCGGCCGTCCGGAGCACCGGGACGGCCCGCGCGAGCCGGTCAAGAGGCATCCCCGTTCCTCGCGGCATGGGACCGCACCCGATCCTTATATTCTCGCAACCCATTCGACGATTCAAACCCCACATTACCCATGATTACCGACCAAGCTGCCGATCTGCTGAAGCGTGCCGAGCAAGGCATCATGGAATACCTGAACGAGGCCCGCGCCGCCGGGCGCATCGACGAGGTGCTCTACAACACCGCCGTCGCCAACACGGTGCCCAACCTGAAAGCCTGGCTGGCGGACCCCAACATCGACCGCATCTCCAAAAACCTGAAAGAAGGGATCTACCGGACCATCGAGGCGGAGAAGTGGGAGGACCTGGTCAACGCCTACCGGCAGAACCTGCGCTTCGGCACGGGCGGCATCCGGGGCATGATGGCCTTCGACCGGGAATCCATCCGGATGATGTATGAGCACGGCATCGACGTGCCGATCCTGAAGGGGCCCAACACCATCAACGAGATCGTCTTCCTGAAGACGTCCGTGGGCGTGGCGCAGTTCGGGAAGGACCAGGACCCGGCCTTCGAGCGCATCGTCATCGGCTACGACAGCCGCGTGCGCGGGCAGGACTTCGCCCGCATGATCGCCGAGCTGTTCCTGGCCTACGGCTACACCGTCTACTTCTTCGACGAGCCCTGCCCGTATCCGGAAGTCACCTTCGCCATCCCGCACCTGAAGGCGGACGTGGGCATCCTCATCTCGGCCAGCCACAACGACTACCGCTACAACGGCTACAAGCTCTCCTCGGCCAACGGCTCGCAGTTCGACCCGAAGGAGCGCAACGAGATGTACAACGACTACATCGCCACGGCCACCACCGACGGCATCAAGCTGCTGCCCTTCGACCAGGCGCCGGCCGACAAGCTGTACTTCCTCGGCGGGGCCGAGCCCGTGGAGGGCTTCGACTACGGCGGGCGGGAGGCCAACCTGATCAACATCCACGCCCGGCACCAGGCGCACGTCAAGACGTTCCTCATGACGCCCGACCTGGCCGAGCGGCAGGCCGCCTCCGACGACCCCCTCCAGATCGCCTACTGCGCGTTCCACGGCGCCGGGCGCAAGGCCGTCCCGCGCCTGCTGGCCGACGTGGGGCTGACGCATGTGCGGGCCATCCACCACAACGGCCTCAACGACCTCAATGGCCTGTTCCCCTCGTTCAAGAGCGACCCGGGCGAGGAGCAGCAGCCGGACCCCGGCGACCCCCGCGCCGCCGAGATCGCCGTGGGCGCCTTCAAGGCCGAATACGGCGAGGAGGCCTGGGAAGAGATCGACATCCTCATCGGCACCGACCCGGACGCCGACCGCTGCGGCGTGGTGGTGAAGGTGCCCGAAAACCAGCGGCACGTCTACGGCGGCAAGGACTACTACCTGATGCCGGCCGACGACCTGTGGACGCTGCTCATCTGGTACCGCCTCTACCGCGAGATTGAAAAACACGGGGCGGTGCAGGAGCCCGAGAAACGCTTCCTCACGCTCTCGCACACCACCTCCGAGGCCATCGCGGCGCTGGCGCGCAAGCACGGCATCGGCGTGGTCAAGACGTGGGTGGGCTTCGCGGCCCTCTCGGCGGCCACGCGCGACGTGTGGGAAGGCAAACACGATCTCATCGCCGGCCTCGTGGAGGGGCGCAACGATGAGTTCGTCGACCTCTGCCACCCGTTCGTGTGCACCACCGAGGGGCTCGACGCCCGCCGGTCGTTCAACATCGGGGCGATGGAGCAGAGCAACGGCTTCTCGCTGCTGGGCGGCCCGCCGAAGGACAAACGCTCGCTGGGCACCGGCGGCCATGTGCGCGACAAGGACGGCACCTTCGCCGCCTTCCTGATGGCCGAGGTGGCCGCCTGGGCCAAGGAGAACGGCACCAACCTGATCGAGCTGCTCGACAAGCACGTCTACCTCGACCCGGACGTGGGCCTCTACATGACGTTCTATGAACCCGACCCGCTCGACGGTGAGTATCCGGGCATCGAGGGGGACCGCATCAAGCTGGCCATCCTGCGCCGTGCCCTCGGCCTGTTCCAGTTCGCCCTGGCCGGGGACCTGGAGATCGCCGGCATGCCGGTCAAGTCCGCCACCATCTACCGGACGGGCAAGTACGACGCCATCTACCCGGCCACCTGGCACTTCCAGTTCCCGGACGAAGGCATCCGTTTCTACTTCGACGACGAGCAGCGCAACCACCTGACGATCCGGCCCTCGGGCACGGGCAACTCGCTGCGCTTCCACATCCAGCTTCACACGTTCCCGACGGCGGACACGCTCATCGAGGACAAGCTGGCGCTGAAACAGAAAGGGGAAGCGCTCATGGACGCCCTGCGTGAAATGCTCCGCGCCCCGCGCGGCTGACGACGTGCCTGAACACCCACCGGCCGGTTTCCCGTCGCCCGCCCGCACGGGGAGCCGGCCGGTGCTTTTTGAAGCGAGGTATCCGATGGAGGCAGGCGAAGCGCTCGACGTGGCCGTGCGGCTCGTCCGGCAGGGTGGCATGATCGCGCGCGACATGATCCGCCGCGTGGACGTGCACGCCGTCAAGGCCCGGGGCGACCTGGTCACGGCCGCCGACCTGCGCGTGGAGGCCCACATCCTCGACCACCTGCGCCGGCTCTTCCCCGACCACGGCTTTTTCTCCGAGGAGAAGGGCGGGGAGCGCACGGAGGCGCCGTACGTGTGGGTGCTCGACCCCATCGACGGGACGAAACACTACGTGCGCGGCAACCCGATGTACGCCGTCTCGCTGGCGCTGACGGCCGGCGGCGAAACGGTGGCCGGGGCGGTCTACCTGCCCGAGATGGAGCAGCTCTACGCGGCGGCGCGGGGGCAGGGGGCCACGGTCAACGGGCGGCCCATCCGGTGCTCGACCGAGGCCCGGCTCGCCGAGGCCATCCCCTGCGTCGAGATCCCGAGCCGGCACATGGATGGCCCGGATCAGGCGCGCGCCTTCGACCGGCTCCAGCGCCTGATCCGGCACACCCAGCGCGTGCGCATCTTCGGCGTCAGCTCCATCGGCCTGTGCCTGACGGCCGCCGGCAGCTTCGACGTGTACGTCAACCTGGGCAGCGGCTGGCAGCCGCACGACGTGGCCGCCGCCCGCCTCATCCTGACCGAGGCCGGCGGCCGCTACCACGCCGAGGGCCAGCACCTCATCGCCGGCCCGCCGGCCCTCTGCGAGCAGGTGGAGCGGGTGCTGGGGTGAGCGAGAGCTAGGCCGACTCCAGGATGGTCTCGGCCTGCCGGACGAGCGCCAGGTCGAACCCCCGGGTGCCGGCGGCGTGGCGCACGGTGGCGGCGGCGACGGCCTGGCCGAGCCGGAGGGCGGCGGCGAGGTTGCGTCCGGTGGTGAGGCCGAGGAGGAAGCCGGCGTGGGCCGCATCGCCCGCGCCGAGGGTGGGGCCGGTGGCGGGGCCAAGGGCAGCGGCGAGCGGTGCGATATCGATGCGTGCCGACGGCGAGCCGGGGGGCGGGACCGCCTGCCAGACCCACGCGCCGGAGCGGTCGTGCACGTGGAGGATGCCGCGGAATCCTTCCCAGCGGGACGGGTCGATCTGCTCGAACTCGCGGCGGTTCATGGAGACGTAGTCCGGCGCCAGCCCGGCTTCCAGGCAGCGGATGAGGGAAGGGACGTCGATGTCGGCCGCGATGCGGGTGGTGGGGGTGACGGTGCGGAGCGTGCGGAGGACGTCGGGGTAGAGGCCGGGGACGCCGAGGGGTACCGAGCCCGCCAGCACGACGAGCCCCTCGGGCGGCTGTCGCCGGAGCGTGCGGAGGACGTGCCGCGCTTCGGCGTCGCTCCACACGAGGCGGGGGCTGAAGTTGAGCAGGTCGGTGCCGGTGCGCTCGTCGACGAGGTGGATGCACCGGCGGTCGGCGACGAGGCCGTCGCGGGGCGGGAGGGGTTCGTAGGCCAGCGTGATCCGGCGCATCTCCTGCCGTTGCAGGGCCCGGACGAACGCCGCGCCCGGGGTGAGGTCGTCGTCGCCGGGCCCGCTCCGCGCGAGGAAGGTGGTCAGCGATACGGTCGGTGCCGAACCGTCCCGGGCATCGAGGAGGCGGTCGAGGACGCGGGCCACGTTGGTGGCCTTGCCGCCGGCATAGAGGCCCCGCAGGAGGGGCCGCATCTTGGTGTCGTGCCGGGGGATGTCGTGAAAGGTGAGGGTGCCGGCGTCCGGGTCGCGGGCGGCATAGCCGGCATGGGGGTCGTGCTCGAGCCCCCAGATCTCGTCGGCGGCGGGGGCGAACTCGAGGATCGTGATCGGGGACACGGAGGCGATGGTCAGCGGACGGGCGTGCCGGCGAACCGCCGACCGAGGCGGGCACAGAGCCGTTCGAGGTACTGCTGGTCGGTGGCGTCGAAGGCGGCGGGATCGTCCGAGTCGACGTCGAGCACGGCCAGGAGGTCGCCCGCGGGCGTGAGGACCGGCACGACGATCTCGGAGCGGGTGGTCGACGAGCAGGCGATGTGGCCCGGGAAGGCGTCGACGTCCGGGACGAGCTGCGTGCGGCGCTCGCGGGCGGCGGCCCCGCAGACGCCCTTCGAGAACGGAATACGCAGGCATCCGTGCCCGCCCTGATAGGGGCCGATCACGAGCAGGTCGTCCGAGACGGCGCGGTAGAAGCCCGTCCAGTGGTAGTACGGAAAGGCATGGTGGAGCTCGCACGCCACCGTCGCCATCGCGGCGATCCAGTCGGTTTCGCCGTCGAGCAGGGCGTCGATCCGGGCCAGCACGGCCTCATAGGTGGCGGCGCGGTCCGTGGTGGTTGCGATGGTCGCGGGGTGGGTCATCGGCTGGTCGGGGAAGCAACGTTATTCGGTCACCTGCACGCCGTGCCAGAAGGCGACGTGATCCTTGATCTGCGCGGCGGCGGGCTTCGGGTCGGGGTAGTACCAGGCGGCGTCCGGGTTGCGTTGCCCGTTCACGACCACGGTGTAATAGTGGGCCACGCCTTTCCAGGGGCACGTCGTCCGCGTGTCGCTCGGTTCGAAGTAGGCCCGGTCGATCGATTCCGGGGGGAAGTAATGGTTGCCTTCGACGACCACCGTGTCGTCGCTTTCGGCCAGGACAGCGCCGTTCCAGAGGGCTTTCATGGGCGTGGGGGGATGGGGTGAGGGGAGTCGTTCAACGCGAGAGGGCGCGGGGGCGTTTCGGCCGGAGCCATCATTTGACGCGTTCGTAAGCGTCGAGCGCCCGCTGCCGGGCCTCGGCGTGGTTCACCATCGGCGCCGGGTACGTCTCCCCGAGCCGGACGCCCGCCTTCGCCAGCACCGCCGCCCCGGCTTCCCAGGGGGCGTGGAGGGCCCTGTCCTGCACGTCCTTCAGTTCCGGCACCCACCGGCGGACGTAGGCTCCGTCGGGATCGTGACGGCGGCCCTGCGCGACGGGGTTGAAGATGCGGAAGAAGGGCTGGGCGTCCGCGCCCGAGCCGGCGGACCATTGCCACCCGAGGGTGTTGTTGGCCAGGTCGGCATCGACCAGCGTGTCCCAGAACCAGCGAGCGCCCTCCTGCCAGGGGATGAGCAGGTCTTTCGTCAGAAACGAGGCCACGATCATCCGCACGCGGTTGTGCATCCATCCCGTGTGCCAGAGCTGTCGCATCCCGGCATCCACGATGGGGAAGCCCGTCCGGCCCCGCTGCCAGCGGTGCAGGGCGTCGTCGTCGTCGCGCCAGGGGAAGGCGTCGAACTTCTCCTGAAGGGGCCGGTCGGTCGTGTGGGGGAAGTGGTGGAGGAGGTGGTATCCGAACTCGCGCCAGCCCAGCTCGCGGAGGAACGCTTCGCCGGCGTCCTGCTCGCCGGTCTCCGCAATCCGGTTCCGGACGGCGTGCCACACCTGCCGGGGGCTGATCTCGCCGTGGGCCAGGTGGGGTGAGAGGCGCGATGTGCCGGGGCGGTCCGGCCGGTCGCGGCCTTCGGGGTAGGCCGCCAGGGTGTCGTCGAGGAAGGCCTCGAGGCGGGCGCGGGCGCCGTCCTCACCCGGCGTCCAGGCTTCGCGCAGCCCGCCGGCCCAGTCGATCTCGGGCAGGAGGCCCAGGGCGTCGACCGGGAGCGTCTCGGGCCACGTGGCAGGGGTGTGGTCGGGGGTGAGGTCCGGGACCGGCAGGGGGGCGGAGACCTCCACGGTGGCCTTCATCTTCTTCCAGAACGGCGTGAAGACCCGGTAGGGATCGCCGGCGTTCGTGCGGACGGCATCCGGGTCGTGCAGGAGCCGCCCGCCGAAGCGCGCCACCGTGATGCCTTCCCGTTTGAGGCTTTTCGCCAGGCGCTCGTCGCGCCGGCGGAGGGCTGGTTCGTAGCGGGCCGTCCAGTAGACGGCCGTGGCGCCGGTCTCGTCGAGCAGGGCGCGCAGGGTCTCGGCGGCGGGACCGCGGCGGAGGATCAGGCGCAGGCCCTTTCCGCGCAGAGCTTCGTCCAGGCGCCGCAGGCTGTGATGGAGCCACCACCGGCGGGCGGCCCCCGGCGGCCACGCGCCGTGCTCTTCGGGCGACCAGATAAACACCGGGAGAACGGGTCCGTCCGCGGCCGCCTGCGTCAGAGCCGGGTGGTCGCAAAGGCGGAGATCGTCGTGGAACCAGACGATGGTCATGGGCGGGTGCGGCTCAGTGGAGGGGGACGGTAGTACGCGCCAGCCCCCTCAGGTTTCACCCGGTCCGGTCAACCCGCGAGGCGGAAGGCGAGCACGTCGGCCAGGTGGCCGTCGCCGGGGAGGAGGTACAGCCGGTCGTCGTGGAAGGCGAGGCCTTCGCGGGTGAGCAGCAGGCCCGCCGCCGTGCGCCCGGCGTCGATGCGGTGGACGAGCCGCCACCGCACCGGGTCGATCAGGTCGATCATGCCCCGGTACGGGTTCCGGTAGCCCCCGCAGAGCAGGTGCTCGGCCACGACCTGGCAGTCCTGGTAGGCCACACCGGTGGGACTGGCGACCCGTTCGAGGAGGTTGCCCGCGTGGTCCCAGACGTAGAAGTGCTTCGAGTTCCAGTCGGTGCCGTAGAGGCGGCCCTGCCCGTCGGCGGCCACCAGGCTAACATGGTGGGGGACGACGAAGCTGTGTGCGACGCGCAGGTCGTCCGGCCGGAGGGCGAGGATGCGCGTGGCGCCATGCCGGTCGTAGGTGGCGTTCGGGACCCAGAGCCAGCGGCCGTCGAACGACAGGCCGCCGGGGTGGATGCGGGCGGCCTCGGTCAGGTCGACGCGCTGCGTGGGCCGTCCGGTGTCGCGGCGGACGCGGAAGAGCCAGCCGCGTCGCCGCCAGAGGTCGACGGCCGTGATGAAAAATGCGGTGTCCGTCACGACGAGCCCCTGCGTGTGGTGTGCCGGGAAGTGCAGGGGCAGCCGTTCCGGGCGATGCAGGCGAGGCGTGCCGGTGCCGAACACATCGCGGAGGAGGGCCGTCGCCGCACCATCCGCATTGCCTCGGGCCTGCGTGCCGGACTCCGGCGACCACGCGGCGAAGCGGTAAGCGTCTTCCGTGGGCAGGAGGCGGGGAGACGCGCACTGTGCGACCAGCAAGAGCGCCAGCAGGCAGGGTGTCGAGCGGAGGGCTGGTGCCGGCATGGAGGTTGGAGGCCTGTTCCGTTTTGCGCAGGAAGCTAGGCCGGCCGTATTAGGGGAGGTTAAAAAAGGTGTTAGGCAAGCTTGATGGATGGCAACGGGAGAAAAAGAAACCGGCAGGCCTGCACGGGGCGGCCTGCCGGTCCGTATGAGCCGGGCTTCGTATGCGGCTTATGTGCCGGAGGCGGGGATCATCCGGACCTCGATGACCTGGTCGCTGAAGTCCGGCATGTGGCCGTAGTCGCGCAGGCGCCAGTAGCCGCGTGCATCCGTTTCCGTCCAGCCCGTGCCACCGTAAGTTTTCTTCTTGTTATTCCACTGTGTGGTGCCGTATCCGTTCTGTTTGACGTCTTCGAGCTTTTTCTTGTCGAAGATCAGGTCTTCGAACGCGATGCGCCAGGTGCCCGGGTTGTAGGGGTTTTCCTGTATCATCGTGTATTCGCCCTCTTCGAGGTCCTTGAGGTCGGACGTGCCCAGCACCAGGGCTTCACGCGTGTATTCGAACATCGGGTCGTCGATGGTGACGCTCGTGTCGTTGCGTTTCTCGCAGTTGAAGTCGGCGTCGACGGCCAGGATGAAGTTGATGCGTTCGCCGGGGTTGATCACGGTCGAGTAGGTAGCCATGGCGCCGTCGCGGTTGTTGCCCGGGGCAAAGATCAGCTCGGGTTCGAGGAGGGTCCAGGCGCCGTTCCCCTTGGGCGTTTTCTTTTCGTCGTCGACGCTGGGGTCGCTGTCTTCGCCCTCTTTCGAGCCGCCGGGGTTGCTCGAGTCCACGCCGTCTTCGTTGTTGCCATGCCCGTTGTTACCCTTGGGGACCATACGCTGGAGGAAGATGGCGGAGCAGTAGCCGGCCATCGACTCCAGGAACTCGACCTCCAGGGTGCTCGGTTCCTCCACTTCGAGGATGCCGTCACCCAGGATGCCGCCGTCTTCGAGTTTTTCCGAGTGCACCTCGTGCTCGTTGACCTCATAGAAGCCCGTCGACGAGACGCCGAAGCTGGCGGCGCTGGTCAGGTAGATACGGGCCTGGTAGTAGCCGCCCTGATAGGAGCCGGTGATGTAGCCCTGCTGCCCGTTGACCAGGTCGATGATTTCTTCCAGGGTTTTATTCGGATATTCCTTCTGCAGCTGCCGGGTACGTGAGAGCAGGGCATTGTGGCCCGAGCGGGCGATCTCACGCGCCACCAGCTGTCCCTGTCGTTCGGCCTGCCGGATGTCCGTCTGCACGCGCGACTGGTTGTTCTGGAGCAAGATGGTGCTGCTCCCGACGATGGTGGCAGCCACCAGAAGTATTGCAAGCTTGCCCATAGTAGTTCCTCCGTGCGGTAACGTGACTTGATCAAAGGTTCAGGATGGTCGGACGTCGGGGGCGAAGGGGATCAGTTGGGAATGAGGAGGGTGGACCCGTAGTAGACGCGCCGGATGGCGGTAGTGGCCGTCTCGAAGGGGGTCACCATGAAGAAGCGGACCCGCGTGTTGCGGATCGCCTTCGGGTCGGCCGTGGCCGCGGCGACCGGGTCGGCCACGGGGACCGCGTCGCCGTTGAGCATCTCGATTTTGAAAAATCCGAGTGCCGGAGCACTGCCGCCGCTCGCTTTCCAGGGGCCGCCGTCGACCCGGAAGGACCGGGCGATCCGGTACACGTCCAGGGTGTCTCCCCCGGTGATGCGGCTGCCCATTTTTTTCAGCTCGTAGCGCGTTTCGATGCGGAAGGTGTCCGGGGGGATGACGCTGGTATCGAGCGAGTCCCGGAAGAAGCTGAAGGTGGTGGTCACGCCGGCCGAGTCGACCGGGTTGGTGAAGGGAATCGTCTTCGTCAGGTCCATGTTTTCGCCGATCTGGAGGAGGTCCTCCTCCAGCCAGGTGGCCAGGTTCGAAGCCTGGTTCTTGACCATGTACGTGGAGGTTTGCTCGATGCTCATGCCGGTGAGGCGCATCTGGAGCATGAGCAGCATCATCATCACGGTGGCGCCCACCAGGGCGGCGCTGAGGTGGTCGAAGATCAGGTTCATCGGTGCCAGGGCGGAAGGTGAAGGCCGTCAGAATTCATAGGCGAACACGCGTGAGAGCCGGACCGGCTCGTTCAGGAACGGGGTGCGGTCGATGCCCGGCCAGGTGTCCTGCACGCTTACGGTCACGGCTTTGTGGAAGGTGGGGGCGTCGTGGCGCTCGAAGTTCTCATCGACGTACATCACCTCCACGTCCAGCGTGAAGTACAGGGTGTCGGTGCCCATCGGGAACGGGACGGTGGCCGTTTGCATGCGGTGGAAGTCGTCGATGTCGTCGCAGACGTCGCCGCCGAGCCCGAAGACGCTGCAGGCGCGCCCGGTGGTGAAGTGTTCCTGGGCCGTGTTGAACGAAAAGAGATCGACGTCCGACAGCGTGCGGGTGACCGTGCTGTCCAGGACGGCCTGGTCGAACGCACGGGTGCGGATGATCTCCATGGCTTCGAGGGCGACGGAGCCGGCCATCTCCTCGATCTCGCGGGCGATGTCGCGTTGTTGCATGAAGACGTGCTGGCGCTGCACGCTGACCGAGTACGTGGTCATCAGCATCATCGCGACGAAAGCGAGCAGGGTCTGCGGCATGGCTTCTCAGAAAGAACGGGACGGAGGATCGTGGAACGGGATGAGGCCGTCGGGTGCCGTGCCTGGCGACGGGGATACCGTTGCTAAGTTCGGGGATCGTCGCGGCCGGAAACGGGCTTAAACCCGAAGGGTACCTTTTTGTGACAGGGCTTTTCTCCGGATGACGTCGCCGGCGCCGGCCCGTATCTCGGCAGCCGTCCGGGCGGCCGCGCCTGCGGTGCACGTGCGTGTCTGGCGGAACAGGGGGGTGCCGGCCGCTCCGGATCGTTTTTCGTTGCAGTACAGAGTATCTGGACGGGGTATCGGCCGGTCGTCCAAAAACTTAAGCGATCCTCGCGAAGGCTCGGGGGCGGGGCATCCGGGCCGGGGGAAGGGGCCGGAGGGGCGTCGCAGGGCGAGGCCGGTCGGGTCAGAAGGGCCGGTTGGCGGCGACGGGCTCCGCCAGCACGGCGCGCAGGGCGGCCTCGGCGTTGATGAGCCGTCCGACCCGTTCGGTGTCCTCGACGACGGTTCCGGTATCGTGGAGAAGGGTGTAGAGGTCCTCGGCCGTCAGGTCCGGGTCGAGGGCACGCAGCACGCCGGCGAGCCCGGCGACCAGGGGCGTGGCCATGGACGTGCCGCTGAGCGCGACGTAGGCGTCGTTCGGCTTGAGGGAGAGTATGTTGACGCCCGGGGCGGCCAGCGGGCGTTTCAGGCTGGTGTTGGTGTTCGAGAAGGGGGCCTTGCGCAGGTTTTCGTCGACGGCGGCCACCGTGATGACCCCCTCGACGTTCGAAGGCATGTGGTAGCGGGCGTCCTCGTTGGCGTTGCCCGCCGAGGCCACCACCACCGCGCCGCGCCGCCGGGCATATGCGATGGCGTCGACGATCACCTTGGGTGGGGTGGGGGCACGGTCGCCCAGCGAGAGCGAGATCACGTCGGCGCCGTCGCGGGCCGCGTCGATGATGGCCTGGGCGATCATTTCGAGGGTGCCCATGCCGGCCGCATTGAGGGCCTGGTAGCCGGCCACTTCCACGAACCGGCCTTCCCAGTTGAGTGAGGCGATGCCCACACCGTTGTTCGTGACGGCCCCGGCGAGGCCGGCACAATGGGTGCCGTGCCCGTGGGCGTCGCGGGCGGCCGGGCTCCGGTGAAAGGCTGCCTGCACGTCCTCATGGTTCCCGTCGACGCCGGTGTCCACGATGGCGATGCGGGCTTTTCGAACCGGTGTCCGGTCCCTGAGCAGGGCGTGTGCTTCGTGGGCGCGGATGGCGTCGAGGGCCCACTGACGGGCCACGAGCGGGTCGTTTTCCAGCACCGTCCGCGCGGAGGCGGCCGGCGCGCCGGCCGCCTCCGGCGGGGTGAGCCGGATCCACCGGTTCTCCTCCACGTGGTCCACGTTCTCTTCGTCGCCGCGCAGGGCCGTCATGAGCTCCGGAAGCGCGCGCGCCTCGACGTAGATCAGGAAGACCTGGGCCAGGTCCTCGTCGGTGTCCGGGGAGAGGCCCGGGAAGGCTCGCTCGTACCGGGCGCCGAAGCGTTCCAGCACCGGCATCACTTCCTCGATCCGGTCATCCGGGCCGAGTTCGAGGAGGAAGGACGTCTCGGTGCCGGCCGGTTGCAGGCCCAGGAGGCGTGTTCCGCCGTAGAAGAGGCCGGCGAGGCCCAGGGCCAGCAGGCCGAGTGCGAGGAAGGGGCGTGCCGTCGCCTTTCGGGCGGCCGAGAGGCCCGCCGCCAGGAGCAGGCCGATCCCCACTTCAGCCGAGAGGGCGGTCACCGAGAGCAGCAGGTGTCGTCCGGAGAAGAGGTGCAACAGAATCGCCGTGCCGAACAGGACCAGGCTCAGCAGCGGCACCAGGGGACGGCGGTGCTTCCCGGAGGCATCCCAGGCGAGCAAAAGCAGCGCAACGACGGTGAGGAAGGCGGTGACGTACATGAGGGCCGGGAAAAGTTCGTGCGTTCTGTCGCGGGGTCGATGCTCCGGCTACGAAGTGGTGGGACCGGGGGTTTCGGGCAGGCCCGATTCTCGTCGTCGGATACGGGGGTGTCCGGGATCGGCCTGCAGCGGGAACCGGGAAAGCCCGGCATCATCGTCGGGTTGTGCGGCCTACCTTGCCGCTGGAACGATGCAAGGGATAAGTCGTGAGAAAAGAAAGTTGTAGGATCCGGAAGTGCCTGCCCGTGTCACCTAACCCTGCGAGGTAAGCGTCATGCCTGTCCAGAAGCTGAAATCCTATCTCGATGCGAACGGCGTCAAGTACGTCACGATCAGCCATTCGCCGGCGTTCACGGCCCAGGAGGTCGCCGCGTCGGCCCACGTGCCGGGCCGGGAGATGGCCAAGACCGTCATGATCAAGGTGGATGGCAAGATGGCCATGGCGGTGTTGCCGGCTACCTTCAAGGTCGATCTGGAGATGCTCCGGCAGGCGCTCGGGGCGCAAAACGTCGAGCTGGCCACGGAGGAGGAGTTCAAGGACCTCTTTCCGGACTGTGAGCTCGGGGCGATGCCGCCTTTCGGTAACCTGTACGGGATGGACGTCTTCATGGCGGCCACCCTGGCCGAGGACGAGGAGATCGTCTTCAACGCCGGGACCCACACCGAGCTGATCCGGATGGCTTTCCCGGACTACGTGCGGCTGGTGAAGCCGGTGGAGCTTCAGTTTTCGCTGGTGACGGCCTGAGGATCCGGGCCGGGGGCGCTCATTCGGCCGGCGGTTTGTTCGAGGCGCCGGCATCCTCCGGGCGTTGCCGGAAGAAGGGGACGATCAGGTCGAGCGGGACGGGGAAGACCACGGTGGTGTTGTTCTCGGCCCCCACCTCGACGAGCGTCTGAAGAAACCGCATCTGCATGGCCATCGGATGTGCTTCGATGGTGCGGGCGGCCTCGCGCAGCCGGTTGGCGGCCTGGTATTCGCCCTCGGCGTGGATCACCTTGGCCCGTCGTTCGCGCTCGCTCTCGGCCTGTTTGGCCATGGCCCGCTTCATGTGTTCCGGCAGGTCGACGTGTTTGACCTCCACCAGCCCCACCTTGATGCCCCAGGGGTCGGTCTGCTGGTCGATGACCTCCTGCAGGTGCCGGTTGATCTTGTCGCGTTCGGCCAGCAGTTCGTCGAGCTCCACCTGGCCGACGATGCTGCGCAGCGTGGTCTGCGAGAGCTGGCTCGTCGCGTAGACGTAATCCTCGACCTCCAGGATCGCCTTCATCGGGTCGATCACGCGAAAGTAGACGACGGCGTTGACCTGCACGGAGACGTTGTCCAGGGTGATCACGTCCTGGGTGGGCACGTCCTGCACGATGACGCGGAGGCTGACGCGCATCAGCCGGTCGATGGGCCAGAAGACCATCAGGATACCGGGACCTTTCGGTTCGGGAAGCACCCGGCCGAGCCGGAAGATGACGCCGCGCTCGTATTCGTAGAGGATGCGGATACAGCTGACGAAGTAGAGGGCTATGACGCCCAGCGCGATACCAACGTATTGGAGTGTCATCGGCGTGGGGAGGTTGGTGGCGAGGAAATACCGGTTCGGCCGGGCCCTGCCGGCCCGGCAAGACGTCTTTCGTGGAGCGTAGGACGGCGTGCGGGAAGGACGCCGGGGGCGGCGGGGCCGCTCGGACGGCCGGCGTCATACCGGCTCGACGGTGAGGGTCAGGCCGTGTCGTTCGCGCACGCGCAGGCGGGTGCCGGCCGCGACGGGCCGCTCTGCGACCGCCTGCCAGATCTCCCCGTGGATGCGCACCGTCCCGCGAAAACGGCCGGCCTCAGGGGTGAAGTCGTCGAGGGCGACGGCCGTCTCGCCCATCAGCGACTCGCTGCCGGTGCGAACCGGCGTGCGATGACTTCTAAACACCCGGGTCATCAGGAAGAGCGAGATCAGCGCCGTGGCGAGGGCCAGCGGCAAAAGCACCGAGAGCGAGACGCGCATCACCGGGACGGGGGTGTCGACAAGCATCAGCCCGCCCAGTACCAGGCAGACCGTGCCGCCCAGGGTGAGGGCACCGTGGCTGGCGAAGAACGCTTCGGCCACGAACAGGCCCAGGCCCAGCGCCACGAGCGCCAGCCCCGCCATGTTGATCGGCAGCACCGAGAGCCCGAAGAAGGCCAGAATGAG
The DNA here is from genome assembly GCF_011682235.2 of Rhodocaloribacter litoris. Classification (NCBI taxonomy): domain Bacteria; kingdom Pseudomonadati; phylum Rhodothermota; class Rhodothermia; order Rhodothermales; family Rhodothermaceae; genus Rhodocaloribacter; species Rhodocaloribacter litoris. The sequence goes on from NZ_CP076718.1 coordinate 3,343,557, forward strand.
GCAGATGGCGCCCAGGGTGCCGGCAACGCCCCAGCCGGGCGAGTAAAACTCGAACACGATGCCGTAGAAGCCGAACATCAGCAGGAGGAACGCCACGTTGGGGTTGGACAGCACGCCCAGCAGCTTTTCGCCCCACCACATGTCCAGGGGGCGAACCTCGGCGCCGGCCGTGCGGAGCGTGACGACCCCGGTCGGGAGCGTGACGCTGCGCCCGTCCACGGCGGCCAGCAACTCGGCCACGTCCCCGGCGACGAGGTCGATCACGCCGGCTTCGAGGGCTTCGGAGGCCGTGGCCGAGATGCTTTCCGTGACGGCCCGGGCCGCCCATTCGGCGTTGCGGCCGCGCAATTCGGCCAGCGAACGCACCCACGCCACGGCGTCGTTGACCACCTTTTGCTCCATGGCGCGCTGCGACGTGGCCTGCGACGTGTCCGGTGGGGCCGCGGGGCCGAGGGGCGATCCGCCGATGGAGACGGGGTGGGCCGCCCCGATCCGGGTGGCCGGGGCCATCGCCGCCACGTGGCTCGCCATCGTGATGAAGACCCCTGCCGAGGCCGCCCGTGCGCCGGCCGGCGACACGTAGACGAGGACCGGCACCGGGCTCTCGAGCATCGCCATGACGATGTCCCGGGTCGAACTCATCAGCCCGCCCGGGGTGTCGAGCACGAGCAACAGGCCGGTCGCCCCCGTCTCGCGGGCGGTGCGGAGTCCCCGCTCCACGTAGCGCGCCGTCACGGGGGTGATGACGTCGTCCTCCAGCCGGAGGCGGATCACGACGGCCCCGTCGCCGGGCTGGGCGCCTGCCGGCGAGGTGTACAGACCGAGGACGAACAGCCCGAACGCGAGGCCCAGGCAACAAGCCGGACGCATGGCACGGGACGAAAGGAAAGAGGAAGCAGGCGTGCAGAAGCCCGTCCCTCATGTATAACGCGCCACGGGATGAAAAGCAATCCCGGCTTCGCCCGGAAGGAAAGCCGTCAGAGGAGTGTGAAGACCGTGAAAACGATCATGCTTACGATACCCGCGCCAACCGTCATCGTTCGGATGGCACGTTCTACGGGGTTACGCATGGTCCGATACGGGTGGGATGTTTCGGATTATCAGGACGCTATCGGTATCGGAGGGCCGGAGAAGGAGTAAAATCGTCACGGGAAGAAAAAAACGGAGGGGACAACCCATCGCCCGTTCATGCGTAGTATGGACGGTTCGTTTCCCACCACCGCGCCCGCCATGCGGAAAGCCTTTCAACGGTTCTGGTTCGTGGGCCTGCTGCTGCTGGCGTTCGTCCTGGTGATGGCGCTGTGCGGCTGAGCCCGATGCCGGCCTCGCCGTGACGTCATGGCCGAGGTTGTCCTTTTCCGTTCTGTTATGGCAAACCCTCCGTATCCAGATCCATGTCTCGATCCCTGCGTGTAGGCGTCTTGACCGGCGGCGGCGACTGCCCCGGCCTCAACGCCGTGATCCGTGCCGTCACCAAGAGCCTTATCCTGGAGCATAACGCCGAGGTGCTTGGCTTCGAAGACGGCTTTCTCGGCCTGATCGAACGACGCATGCGCCCGCTCTCCTACGGTGACGTCAGCGGGATCCTCACGCGCGGCGGCACCATTCTCGGCACGCACAACAAGGCCAACCCGTTCAGCTATTACAAGCGCGGCGGCGCCGACGTCTCGGCGCAGGTGCTCAAGTATGCCGAGACGCTCGGCCTCGACGCCCTGGTCGCCATCGGGGGAGACGGGACCATGTCCATCGCCCATCGCCTCCAGCAGATGGGGCTCAACGTCGTCGGGGTTCCCAAAACCATCGACAACGACCTGGTCGGCACCGACCGCACGTTCGGCTTCGACACGGCCGTCTCCATCGTCGTGGAGGCCATCGACCGGCTGCACACGACGGCCCAGAGCCACCAGCGGGTGATGATCGTCGAGACGATGGGACGGTATGCCGGGTGGATCGCCCTCTATGCCGGCGTGGCCGGTGGGGCCGACGTGATCCTCATTCCGGAGTTCGAATACGAGATCGACGAGGTGGTGCAGATCATCCGGGAGCGCGAGAGCTACGGCCGCAGCTTCACGATCATCGTCATCGCCGAGGGGGCCAAGCCCCGGGGCGGCGAGCTGGTCGTACGCGACGTGATCGAGGAGAGCCCCGACCCCCTCCGCCTCGGGGGCGTCGGGCGGCAGCTGGAGCTGCAATTGCGGGAGCGCGTCAAGAGCGAGGTGCGTACCACCATCCTGGGGCACGTGCAGCGCGGCGGCACGCCCTCGGCCTACGACCGCAACCTGGCCACCGTCTTCGGCACCTATGCCGCCGCCATGGTCGCCGACGGCTCGTTCGGACGGATGGCCGCCCTGCAGGAGAACCGCATCACGAGCGTCCCGCTCGAACTGGTGGCCGGCAAGACCCGCAAGGTGCCCCGCGACGCCCCGATGGTGGCGGCGGCCCTGGCCGTGGGCACCTCCTTCGGCGTCCGGGAACTGTCCCACCGTTTCGTCGGCACCGAAGAGACGGCCGCCATCTCGTGATCCCGGGCAGGTGCCTGCACCGGCCGGTCCACGCCGGGTAGCACCGCTTCCGTCCGGGAACATCCGTGTGCCGCGGAGGGCGTGCGGATTGCAATACGTGAGGCGCCCGCGTGCCGGTCCGGATCCGCAGTGCCCGTTCTCGATCCGGGACGCGGCGGGTCCCGGCGGGGATCAGAGGGCGAAAGGCGGTCGCTTCCGCCCACCGGCGCCCCACGTCACGACGCCGCGCCGTCCCGGCGCAGGCCGGATCCGTACAACACACCAACCGTTTTTCGCCTGCCATGCATGTCTACGTCACCGGTGCCACCGGCTTCATCGGATCCTACGTTTTGCGCGAGTTGCTTGCCCGGGGCCACACCGCCCGCTGCCTCGTGCGCGATCCCGGCACCGCCCTCGTCGAGGCGGAGCGGGACCGGGTGGAACGCGTCCGGGGGGACGTGACCGACCCGAAGTCGCTTGCCGGGACGATGCGCGGCTGTGACGCCGTCATCCACCTCGTCGGCATCATCGAGGAGAAGCCGTCCCGGGGCGTCACCTTTGAGCGCATCCACTACGAGGGCGCCCGGAACGTCATCGACGAGGCCGTCGCCGCACGGATCGACCGGTTCGTGCTGATGAGCGCCAACGGGGCCCGCCCGGACGGCGTCTCGGCCTACCAGACGACCAAGTGGAAGGCGGAAGAGCACCTCCGCAAGGCCGGCTTCCCGCATGCCACCGTCTTCCGTCCCTCCGTCGTCTTCGGGGACCCGGGCCCGGAACACGAGGAATTCGCCACGCGCCTGGCCCGGACGCTCGTGAAGCCCTTTCCGATCCTGCCCGTCTTCGGCGATGGGCGTTTCCGCATGCAGCCGGTCTCCGTCGAGGAGGTGGCTGCGGCGTTCGTGCAGGCCCTGGAGCGCGAGGCCGCCCGCGGGCAGGCGTACGTGGCCGTGGGCCGGGAGGCCTATCCCTTCGTCGAGATCCTGGACATCATCGCGCGGGCGCTGGGGCTGGAACCGAAGCCCAAGCTCCCGCAGCCCCTCTGGCTCGTCCGGCCGCTCGTCCATACCGCCGGTCGCATCGGCCTGTTGCCCATCTCCCCGGACCAGTTCGAGATGCTCGTCGAGGGTAACACGGGCGACCCGACCGCCTTCTACCGGGATTTCGACCTCACCTATCGCCCCTTCACGCCGGAAAACCTGGCCTACCTCCGGGTGCGCGCCTGAATCGAAGCGGGGTGTCCACAATCGATCCACAACGCGCGAAACCGCTCCGCATCCTCGCACGAGGTTGCGTATCTTGGGCGCGGTCGATCACACCGGACCCGTCAAGCCGTTTTGCAGACCTCTATGGGGAAAGAAGCCGAAGTGCCCGGTGCCGGCAAGAAATACGTGGCCATCGCCGGTAATATCGGAGCGGGAAAAAGCACCCTCACGAAGGTGCTGAGCGATTATTTCAAATGGGAGGCCTTCTACGAACGGGTGGACGACAACCCCTACCTGGCCGACTTTTACCGGGACATGCGGCGCTGGTCTTTCAACCTGCAGGTCTTTTTTCTCTCCAGCCGGTTCAACCACCAGCGCCAGATCGAGGCGGCGCCGCATTCCGTCGTGCAGGACCGCTCCATCTACGAGGACGCCGAGATTTTCGCGCGGAACCTGTATGAGATGGGCCTGATGACGAAGCGGGACTTCGACAACTACACGGAGCTTTTCAAGATCATGACGTCGTATTTGCGCCCGCCGGATCTGCTGGTCTACCTGCGGGCGTCGGTGCCCACGCTCGTGCGGCACATCCAGGCCCGGGGGCGCGAGTTCGAGACGAGCATCCGCATCGACTACCTCGAACGCCTCAACGAGCACTATGAGAACTGGATCGAGCGGTACGATGCCGGGCCCCGGATGATCATCGACGTGGACGAGCTCGATTTCGTGAAGCGGGAGGAAGACCGCCGGGAGATCATCCGGCGCATCGAAAGCCGCCTCTACGGATTATTCCCTGAATGAAGGGGCAGGCGGCCATAGGGAAGCGGTGGAGGCGGTGCTGGGTGGCGGTGCTGCTGGGGGGGTGGCTGGCCGTGCCGCTGGCGGCCCAGGAGGCCGACACCCTCCGGGGGGCGCCGGCCGCGGCGACGACGGCGTCTTTCCCCGCCCCCGTGGCGTTTCCCGTGCCCGGCGACGCGGTCGGGACGGCGCTGCCGGCCCGGACGATTGCCCTGGACCCGGTCGACCTGCTGGGCGCGCAGCCCGGCAGCTTCGTCTACGATTTCGGCACGCCGGGCTGGCCGCATGGCTGGAGCCCGTACGGGGTCAGCCCGAACACCGTGGGGCTCTACGTCGACGGGTTGCCCTTCAACGACTTGATCACCGGCCGGGCCCGCTACGACCTGATCCCGTTCACGTTCATGGAGCCGCTTCGGGTGCAGCCGGCCTGGAACGATGCGCCGGTGGCGGTGCAGGGCCGGCTGCGTGCGTTCGACGTCGCCGAGCCGCTGACGGAGATCCGCTACCGTACGAGCAACAAGGGGTTACAGAGTGTGACGGTGGCACACGTGCAGCAGCGTCGTCCCGGATGGCTGGGAAACCCGGCCCGGCTGAACGTGCTCTTCGGCTACGGCGGGCACGCGGCGCGCGGGGAGTATCCCGGCAGCCGGTTACGGCGGGCGCGTCAGTTGCTGCTGCGGCTGCAGTATGCCCGTCCCGGCTGGGCGGTGGAAGTGAAGGAACTCTTCAACCGGCGGCGTGTGGGGGCCCACGGCGGGGTGCTGCCGATCCCGGGGGCTCCCTATGCGTCCATCTACCAGCGGCTCGGGGCCCGGGTGGAGCGGGAGGAAGCCCGGCGCGAAACCATCCGCAACGACCTGTCGGTCACGCTCCAGGTGCAGCTGGCGGCCGGGTATGCGCCCCTGCGCCTGACTGGCTTCTGGACGAACGAGCGCTTCCAGTACCGCAACGCGGCGGACACCCTCACGGCCCGGATGCGCCGGCTCGGCGTGCAGGCGACGCACAGTCTCCTGCCGGGCCGGCTGCATCTCCGCGCCGCGTTCTGGCACGACCGCGTCCGCGAGGGCCGGGCGCTCCCCGACTCGCTCGGCCTCACCCGGACGCAGGTGCACCTTGCGGCCCGTGACACCCTCGCCGCCGGCGGTTTTGAGGCGGTCCTCGAAGGCGGGTACCACCGGGACGGCGGGCGTACCTATCCGGCCGCCTTCGGACGGCTGGCCCGGGAAACCGGTCCCGTGACCCTCTTCGTCGAGGCAAGCCGGACGGTGCAGCCGGTTTCCCCCATGGTACGTTATGGCTTCGGATCCGTCGTACGCCCCTCGGACGAACCCGGCGGGCCCGTGACGCTGGGCCGCGGCGGCTTCACGGTCCGGCTGGGCTCCTTCGACCTGACGGCCTTTGCCTTCCTTCACCAGACCACCGACCCGCTCGATCTTTTCGTCGTGGCCGGAGACACGGTGGCGGCCCGGGTGGAGACCGGCACCTGGCGGCGTGCCGGCATCGCGCTCGATCTCGGCTTCCGCCGCCACGCCCGGCGGGGCCTCTACTTCGTCTTCCGGCCCACCTTCAGCCGCCCCGACCCGCCGGCCGGGGCCCTGCCCGACGCCCTGCCGGGCGTCTTCGGCGAGGCCCGCCTCGGCGCCCGGTTCGTCCTCTTCCGGAACGACCTCGATCTCGACGTCACCCTCCGGGGACGCTACTGGGGCGCGATGCAGGGACGCACGTTGCACCCGCCCACGGGACTGCTCGTCTTGCCCGAAGCCGGTGCGCGCCCGGTCGATGCCGCCGGCACGCTCGACCTGTTCGTGTCGGCCGGAGTACGTACGGCCATCCTCTTCCTCGCCTATGAGAACATGCTCAGCGGTACCGCCCTGCTGGTGGGAAACCTGATCGTTCCGGACTATCCGCTTCCGGAGCGCCGTTTTCGGTTCGGCGTTTTCTGGCCGATCTTCAACTGAGAACAACCTTTTGGTTCTGGCTCGTATAAGACCCGTTCGCCGCCGGCCGCAGCCGGGGGCATCCTCCTTCGACACGGAACGATCATGTCGCACGTACCGGTACCGGCTCCGCAGCCCTCGCCCTACGAGCGGGCGGTGTGGCGGCAGGCGCAGGCCTGGCGCAACCCGGAGAAGGGGTGGCTGGCACAGGCGGCCGGGGCGATCTCGGAGGCCTGGAGCGACGTAGCCGACCTTCTCTGCCAGGTGCCCGGCGTCGGGTGGACCGTCGACAACGTGGTGGCCGGGTTGCTCACGGTGGTCAATGAAGTCTGCCAGGATACCGTGCCGGCCGATGCCATCTGCCATGTCTACCGGCAGGCGGGGCACCCGGTCCGTCATCCCCGTGACATCCGCCGGCTCGACCTGGCCGAGGTGGACCGGGCCCTGGCGGGGCTCCGCGGCAAATACCGGGCGCTGGCGGCCGCCGAGGGCGCGGCGACGGGACTGGCCGGTGCCTCCGGCATCGTGCCCGACCTGGTGGCGCTGGTGGCGCTCAACCTCCGGGCCACCGGCGAATACGCGGCCTATTGCGGCTTCGACATCGCCGAGGCCGGGGAACGCCTCTATGCCCTCTCCATCCTGGACCACGTCTCGCGTTCGCGCAGCAAGGCACGCGACCTGGCGCTGAGCCCCGTACTCTCGGCCGCCGGACGGGTGGCCCGCCGGCAGGGCCTGCAGGCCATCGAACAGATGGGGCTGACGCGTGCCCTCGAACGGGCGGTTCGGATGCTGGGCCTTCGCCTGACCGGCGCCAAGCTGGGACAGGCCGTTCCCGTCGTCGGGGCCGTGGTCGGGAGCGGCTTCAATGCCTATTACACCGACCGCGTTTGCCGGACGGCCTATCATCTCTATCGCGAGCGTTTCCTTTTTGAAAAGTACGGGCCGGCAATCCTGCAAGAAGCGGCCCCTCATCCGGCGGCGTGACGTCTCCCGAGGGTGCTGTGCAGCTTGCGGAGCCGGCATACGAAGAACCCTTCCATGATCGGCGTCGGCAGCAGGCGACGGGCCGGTGCAAGGCCGGGGTCGAACGGGTGCCCCTGCCAGGCGGTGAGCGGCGGCTGCATGTTGTCGAGCGTGAGGCCGAGCGGTTCGGCGCGGAGGGCGTCGCCGAACTGCCGGAGGGCCCAGGCGATGATCCCCTCGTTCTCTTCCGGGGCGAGCGAGCACGTCGCATAGACCAGCACCCCGCCGGGCCGCAGGCACTGGACGGCCGAAAAAAGCAGCCGCCGCTGCTTGCGCACCATCTCCCGGATCTTGCGCGGGCTCCAGTAGGCATAGGACGACGGGTCCGCCGTGTGAAAGCGGCCCTCGCCCGAGCACGGTGCATCCAGCAGGACGCGGTCGAAGTATTCGGGGCGATGGCGCCAGGCGGTGGCGCCGTCGCGCAGGAGGGGACGGACGAAGGACGCGGCCCCCTGGGCCTCCAGGTTGGCGCGGAGCTTGAAGAACCGGTGCTTCACGGCTTCCACGGCTACGAGTTCGCCGGCACCCTGGAGGCGACAGGCGATCTGCAGGGTTTTGCTGCCCGGGGCGGCGGCCAGGTCGAGCACGCGCTCGCCCGGCACCGGCGCCAGGACCTCCACCGGCACCATGCTCGAGAGGTTCTGGACGTAGATCCGGTGTTCGACGGCCGGGGCGGAAGCCAGCAGGCGCGCGCGCATGGCCGCCGGTACCCAGAAGGCATCGGCCTTCCAGGGAACGGGATGAAGCCGGAGGCCCGCCCGCGTCAGGGCCTCCGTCACCTGCGCCGTGGCGGCCCGGAGCGTGTTCACCCGGAAGCCGGTCGCCCGGGGGGCAACGAACGCGTCGAGGACGGCCTCGTAGCGGTCCGGCGCCACGATGGCCCGCAGCCGGTCCAGGAAGGCCGGGGGCAACGACAGGGAACGGCGCGGGTCCAGCATGCGAACCGTGCGTCAGGTACCAGAAAACCATGAACGGCGCGTGGGCGCTCCGGGATGCAGCCCGCCTACCGCCGAAATGCGGCCGGGTTTCCGGGCGGGCATCACCCCGGTGAACACGCTTTTCACAGGGGGCGATCGCCGGGCCCGGCTTAAGTGGTTGCGGATCTGATGCGATATACGTACCATGGCAGAACGCATGGCGTGGGCCGATCCTTCCCCTCCTTTCGACCATCTTCAGGTATATCCATAGATCATGAGCAATCGGCGCGGAGAGGACATCATCCGCTGTTCCTTTTGTGGTCGTACGGCCCATGAAGTGACGTCGATGGTCGCCGGACCGGATGTGTACATCTGCGACCGGTGCATCAACGATGCGGCCGGTATCGTCCGAAGCGACCTGGCGGCCTATCACGGAGGGAACGGTGCTCCGGGAGGGCGGCGCGGTGCGCCCCCCCGCCACCGCCGGCTGACCCCCCTGGAGATCAAGCAGGCCCTCGATGAATACGTGATCGGGCAGGAACGGGCGAAAAAGGCCCTGGCGGTTGCCGTCTACAACCATTACAAGCGCATCGACGCCCGCGACTATTTCCACGAGTACGACGACGTCGAACTCGAAAAGTCGAACATCCTGCTCATCGGGCCCACCGGCACGGGCAAGACCCTGCTGGCCCGCACGCTGGCGCGCATCCTCGACGTGCCTTTCTCCATCTCCGACGCCACCGCCCTGACGGAAGCCGGCTATGTGGGCGAAGACGTCGAAAGCATCCTGGCCCACCTGTTGCACGCCGCCGACTTCAACGTCGAGCGGGCCGAGCGGGGCATCATCTACATCGACGAGATCGACAAGATCGCCCGCAAAGGGGACAACGCCTCCATCACGCGCGACGTCTCGGGCGAAGGGGTGCAGCAGGCCCTGCTCAAGATCCTCGAGGGCACCATCGCCGGCGTTCCTCCCAAGGGCGGGCGCAAGCACCCCGAACAGAGCCTCATCAACATCGACACCACCAACATTTTGTTCATCTGCGGCGGTGCCTTCGACGGCCTGAGCGAGATCATCGCCCGGCGCCTCTCGCGCAACACCATCGGCTTCCTGGCCGACGAGTCCCGCTCCGTCAGCAAGAACGACCCGGACATCTTTCAGCACGTCGAGCCGGACGACCTGCTCCGTTTCGGGCTGATTCCGGAGCTCATCGGGCGCCTGCCGGTCATCGCCGCGCTCGATGCCCTCTCAGACGAGGCCATGAAGGCGATTCTCACCCAACCCCGCAATGCGCTCGTCAAGCAGTACCAGAAGCTCCTGGCCATGGACGGCATCGACCTCTATTTCGACGACGATGCGCTCGACGCCATCGTAGAACGGGCGCGGGCCCTGGGTACCGGCGCCCGCGGCCTGCGGGCCGTCATGGAAGAAACGATGCTGGAGGTCATGTTCAATGTCCATGCCCATGCGGACGTCGGGGCCTGCCGGATCACCCGCGGCGCCGTCCTTTACAAGGAGGCGCCGGTCTACGAGGAACGCAAGGCCAGCGCCTGAGGGGCCGGCGCGCGTCGCGTGCCCGGCGATCTGCCCCGCCTCCACCTTTCCACCCTTCCACCCCCGCCTTCCTGCCCGGCGGGGGGTGGTCCGGGCAGGGAGCGCGTCAGGCCGGAGGGACGTTGCTTGCATCACGTAGCGGACGGAACGCGTCCGGATCGGAACGGCGTTGAATCAATCCCCGCGTGTTGCGAGTAGAGTTCCCGTATGAAGGAATTCCTGGTACGCCTGACCCCGGCGCCGGTCCGGTACTATCTGGGGGGATTGTACCGGCTTCTGGACGACAAGGACGTTTTCCTGTGGGCCCAGGCCATCGCATTCAAGGTGCTCGTGACGCTCGTGCCGCTGGTTCTCCTCGGCACCGGCATCCTCGCCCTCATGCTGCGCCAGGACGCTCCGCTGGAGACGGCCTTCGAGGCGATCTCCCGGCTCGTACGGGACTTTTTGCCGCCCCCGCAGAGCTGGCAAATCATCACGTTCCTGCAGCAGTTTCTGGCCGTCGGCGGCACGTTGACCTTCATCGGGGCGGTGGCGTTGTTTCTCTCCGCCATGACGCTCTTTTCCACCGTTCGTACGGTTCTGGCGAACGTCTTTCGCGAGGAGTGGCACGACCACCGTTCCATCCTGCGCGGCTACCTGTTCGACATGCGGATGGTCGTGCAGGTCGGCATCTTTTTCATTCTGTCCCTGGCACTCACCTTCGGGCTACAGGCGCTCAATGCGGCCGGTGCGGATTTTCTCCAGCAGGTCGGTCTGGACTACGTGTGGCTCCGCACCGGATGGCGGCGGCTGTTCAATGCGCTGGGCCTGGTGTTGCCTTTCGTGCTGAGCACGGCCGTGTTTTTTCAGCTCATCTATTTCAATCCGAAGCCGCACCCTCCGGTTCGGAGTGCCTTGCTCGGGGCCACGGTGGCGGCGTTGCTGTGGGAGGTGGTGAAGGTGGCCTTCGCCGTCTATGCCACCAAGGTGGGGCGTTTCGGCGGGGTCGGGATCGCGGCCGGCACCTTCGGGCTCATCATCGCGCTGGTCTTCTGGGCCTACTATTCGGGGCTGGTTTTCATCATCGGTGCGCTGGTGACCCTGCTCCATGAAAAGCGACACCGGCTGGGCGGCAGGCCGGAAGCGCCGCCGGAACCTGATGCGGTTTCCGGGGAACGAATGGATACGACCACGGTAACGGAGCCTTCTCCGGAAAAGCACCTCTCGCCACGTTAACTCGCCGTGCCATGTCGTGTATCGCACCCGGACGGAAAGGGGCCCGGGGTCGACGAGCCGCCGGGGGCCGGCGGATGGCCCTTGCGGGGCTGCTGCTCGTGCTGCTCGGGGGGGGCACGGCCGGGCCGGCGCGCGCACAGAACACCACCGACCTCTTTCTGAGCAACGACGCCACCACCGTCCGGGCCATTTCCTTCCGGTTCGTCGACACGAAGACGTTCGAGGAAGAGCAGCTCAAAGAACAGATCGTCACGCGGGCACCGGGCTTCTGGGACCGGCTGCGCGACGTGTTGCCCCTGCTCTCGTATGACCGGAGCCTCTACCGGCTGGACCCCATCGAACTGCAGCGGGACGTGGTGCGGCTCCGGCGCTTCTACCGGCGCAACGGTTTTCTCAATCCCGACATCGACTATCCGGCTTCACAGCTCGACACGACCGAGAACACCCTCCACGTCATCTTTACCATCCGGGAAGGGCCTCCGCTCGTTTTGCAGGACATCCGTTTTACCGGAGCCGACGGGCGCCCCGCCGTGGAGCAGTTTCCCGAGCCGCTGCAACCCCGCTGGCGCAAGCTGCGCGACCAGATCCGGCAGCGCGCCGGCAACCGGTTCACCGAGACGGAGCTGGTGCTGAGCCGGGGCGAGGTGGTACGCTGGCTGCGGGACCGGGGCTATGCCTTCGCCCAGGTCGATGCCTGGACGCTTGTGGATTCCGCGGCCCATGTGGTCGATCTGCATTTCACCGTCGATGCCGGTCCCATGGCCTATTTCGGGGAGGTCGAGGTGGAGGGGGTCCGGTCGGTGAGCGAGCGCGTGGTGCTCCGCGAGCTGCCGTTTCGGCCCGGCACCCGTTTTTCCTCCGGTCGCCTCGAACGGGGCCAGCGGGAGCTCTTCGGGCTGAACCTTTTCCGTGTGGCGCTCGTGGAGGTGCCCGAAGATCAACCGCGCGACAGCACCGTGACCGTGCGGGTGCGGGTCCGGGAGGCCGAACCCCGGTACGTCACGACGCAGATCGGCTGGGCCCGTGAAGACGGCCTGTCCCTGCAGGCCAGCTGGCAGCACCGCAACTTTTTCGGCGGGGCTCGCCAGTTCACGGCGTCGGCCGAGTGGCGGACGGGGTTGCTGGCACTGCCGCAGGGGGATCGCCAGGCCGTTCGGAGCTTCAGTGCGTCGCTGTCGCTGCGCCAGCCCTACCTCTTTACCACTCGCCTCTCGGTCATCCCGTCTCCCTTCTTCACCTGGTTCGACGACGAGAACCAGCTCGGCACCAGCTTCTACGAGTTTGGGATCAACACCACGTGGATCTATGAGTTCTTGCCCTTTCGCACGCTCAGCGTCCAGCACACGTTTGCCCGGGCGGTGCCGCTCGGAGGCGGCCAGATCGCCGACACGCTGAACGTCTACAACCGCAACATCGTGACGGCCGGTGCCACCCTGGGCCGCCTGAACGATTTCCAGAACCCGCGCCGGGGGTTTCTGATACGCCCGCAGGTAGAAGCGGCAGGGCTGTTGAAGTCGGGCATCACCTATTACAAGGCGTCGCTGGATCTACACGGCTACCTGCCGCTGACGCGCCGCGTCGGCCTGAATGCGCGTGTGACGGCAGGCCGGCTCTGGCCGCTGGGCGGGAGCCGCAACCAGCAGGATCCCGAGGTGGAATTTCGGTTCGACCCCATCCGCTTCTACGCCGGTGGCAGTGGCGACGTGCGGGGCTGGGCGTTGCAACTGCTCGGGGCCAAGTTTGCCCGGCCGGCCGCCCGGGACACCCTCTACGAAGCCGTGGGCGGGCTGGCCAAGCTGTCCGGCAGTGTGGAGGTGCGCTGGCCTTTTCCGGGGCTGGGTTCCCGGTGGGGACTGGCCACCTTCCTCGACGTCGGGCAGATCTCCGGCGCCCTGCAGCGGGACGCCGACGGGCGGGTGCTGCGCGACGAGAGTGGCAACCCGCTCCTGGCCGCGGAGTCGATCTTCAACCTCGATGCTCTCAAGTATGGCGTGGGCGCCGGGCTGCGGTATCAGTCGCCGGTCGGGGCGTTGCGCTTCGACATTGCCTACAAGCTGAACCCGGATCCCGAGGATTTACAGCCGGCGGCGGCGCGCTATCTGTTCGACATCGGTGCCCGCCCCGACCCGCCGGAGGAACGCTTCCTGAACCGCTTCAACATCCACTTCAGCATCGGGCAGACGTTCTGAAGGGCCTTCTCGGGCGTGTATCTGGCGTCGCCCGGTCAGGGCGAAGACCTGCATTCTTCACGCTTCGCGCTTCCAGTCTTCTTCTCCCTGGTTGAAGAGCGGCGGCAGGCTGGCGCCGTCGAGTGTGGCGCCGTCGAGTGTGGCGCCGATGAGGTCGGCATCGGTGAGGTCGGCGCCGGTGAGGTCGGCGCCGGTGAGGATGGCTTCGCGGAACTTGGCCCGCCGGGCCACGACGCCGCGCAGGTTGGCGCCGAAGAGGAGGGCTTCGAGCAGGTGCGCGTCGGAGAGGTCGGCGCCGGTGAGGTCGGCTTCGTTCAGGGTGGCGAAGCCGAGGTCGGCGTGCTGCATGCGGGCGCGCCGGAGACGGGCCCGGTCGAGGTGGGCGCCCGTGAGGTTGGTTTTCGTGAGGTCGGCGCCGGTGAGGTCGGCGTCTTCGAGGTCGGCCACCGTCAGGAACGTCTTGTGGAGGCGGGCGCCCTGCAGGTTGGCCCGCTTCAGGTTGATGTTCGTCAGGTTACGTCCCGAGAGGTCGGCGTCTTCGAGGTCCGGGCGGGTGTCCGGTTCGGCATCCCGCCAGGTGTTCCAGGCATCGACGCCCTGGTGGAGCCGGTCGAGGTGGGTCGGGTTGGCCATGGCGGTGGGATCGAGGGGGAAAGGAGCCTGGCGGTTGCCGGGGCAAAAAAAGAAAGCGGGGCAAGCCCGCTTCCGTGTGTGGAGCTAAGCGGATTCGAACCGCTGACCTCTGCAATGCCATTGCAGCGCTCTACCAACTGAGCTATAGCCCCCTGTGCCAGTAAGGACACCCAAGATAGCAAGCATCGGAACGGCGTTGCAATGCTTGCGGGGGCTTCCACGATCAATTCACAAACCAGGTTCCCGGCCGGCGTATCCCGGCCGCGCCCCGCGGCCCTTGTACGTCGCAGACGAGATTCGGCTTGTTAATTTTTTCGGGAAGAAGCGGGAAGGGGGGAACACGGGGTGGGATCATGGAAGCCCTTCCGGCGGTTGGGGGCGCTTCAACAGCGCACATGCAGTCGACGAAAAGCCATGGCAAGCGGGCTACCTTTTCACGTTTTCAAGTTTGGCGGCACCTCGGTGGCGACGGCCGAGCGGATCCGCCGGGTGGTGGAACTGGTGCGGGCCGAGCCGGAGGACGCCCACCGTGTGGTGGTGGTCTCGGCGCTCGGCGGGGTGACGGACCAGCTCATCGCCGCCATCGACGCGGCCCTCGCACGCACGGGCGAGCACCGGCAGCTACTCGATGCGCTCTGGCGGCGGCACGAGGAGGTCTTGCAGGCCCTGGCCCCGGCGGGGGAGCGGGAGGCGCTCCGTGAGACGCTGGCGGCCCACTGGCGAGACCTCGGCGAGCTGCTCGACGGTGTCTCGCTGCTCCGGGAGTGCACGCTTCGTTCGCGCGATGCCATCATCGGGATGGGCGAGCGCGTGTCGGCCCCGCTCGTGGCCGCCGCCTTTCGGGCCGCCGGCCTCGACGCCGCCGCCCACGACGCCACCCGCTTCATCCGTACGGACGATGCCTTCGGCGAGGCCACCGTCCTCTTCGACGAGACCAACCGGCTCGTCCGCACCTACTTCGAGGCGTTGCCCCCCGGTCAGATCGCTGTCGTAACCGGCTTCATCGCCTCGACCGAGCGCGGGGTGACCACCACCCTGGGCCGTTCGGGCAGCGACTATACGGCCACCATCCTGGCCGGGGCCCTTCGCGCCGAACGCGTCGTCATCTGGACGGACGTGGACGGGGTGCTGTCGGCCGATCCGCGCCTGGTACCCGCCGCCTTCACCCTGCCCGAACTGAGTTATCGTGAGGCCGCCGAACTGGCCTACTTCGGCGCGAAGGTGCTGCATCCCCGGACCATGCGGCCGCTCATCGAGGCCGGCATTCCGCTGCGTATCAAGAACACCCTCAACCCGGAGGCGCCGGGAACGCTGATCACCTCCGTTTCCAGGCCGACCGAGGGGCGGGTGAAGGCCGTCACCTCGATCCAGGGCGTGGCCCTCGTCATGATCGAAGGGACCGGTATGATGGGGGTGCCCGGCATCTCGGCCCGGGCCTTCGGCGCCCTGGCCGCCCGGCAGATCAACGTGCTGATGATTTCGCAGGCGTCGAGCGAGCAGAGCATCTGCATTGCGGTGCGGGAAGGGGAGGCCGAGCGGGCCGTGACGGCGCTGGTCGAGGCCTTCGCCCGTGAACTCGAACACGGCGACATAAGCCGCGTCTATCCCGTGCCGGAATGTGCGGTGCTCTCGGTCGTCGGTGATCAGATGCGGATGCAGCCGGGGCTGGCCGGCCGGATGTTCTCCACGCTCGGCCGGGCCAACATCAACGTGCTCGCCATCGCCCAGGGCGCGGCCGAAACCAACATCTCGGCGGTCGTGAGTGCGCGCGATGCCCGGCGGGCCGTGCGGGCGCTGCACGAGGTCTTTGCCCGGGCCCACGAGCGCGTCCACCTCTGCCTGATCGGTCCCGGCGGGGTCGGGCGGGCGCTCCTCCGCATCCTGGAGGTGCAGGCCCCGGTGCTGCTCAAAAGCCTGGATCTGAACCTCCGCCTCGTCGGGGTCGCCAACTCGGGCCGCATCGTGTGGGACGACGAAGGGATCGACTTCGGCGGTGCATGTGCCCGTCTCAAGGCAGAGGGCACGGCCACCACACTCGACGAACTCGTCGAACGGCTCATCGACAGCCATCTCGAGCGCCTCATCGTCATCGACGCGACGGCCTCGGAGGCGGTGGCCCGGCGCTATGCCGACCTCATCGGCAACGGCATCGGCGTCGTCACGCCGAACAAGCGCGCCAACACGCTGGAGCAGGCCTATTATGACCGGCTCCACTCGCTGGCCCGGCGCAACGAGGTTCCCTACCGCTACGAGACGACCGTGGGCGCAGCGCTGCCGGTGATCTCCACCCTGCGCGACCTGCTCCGGGCCGGGGACCGGCTCCTACGGCTCGAAGCGGTGCTTTCGGGAACGCTGGCCTTCGTCTTCAACCGGATGGCCGAAGGCGTGGCTTTCTCCGAGGCGGTCCGTGAAGCCCGCGCCCACGGCTACACCGAGCCCGACCCCCGGGAGGACCTCGACGGGCGGGACGTGGCGCGCAAGCTGCTCGTGATCGCCCGCGAGGCCGGCCTCAAGGCCGAACTGGCCGATGTGGCGGTGACGTCGCTCGTGCCCGGGACGCTGCGTTCGGGTTCCACGGAGGCGTTCCTGCGCTGCCTGGCGGAGGGGGACGACGCCTGGCGCGAACGCCTCGCACGTGCGGGGCGGTTGCAGTATGTGGCCCGCCTCGAGGACGGCTGCCTTCGCGCGGGCGTCGAGGCGGTCGATCCCGGCTCTCCGCTGGCCGGGCTGGCCGGCACGGACAACATGGTCGTCTTCACGACGGAGCGGTACCGCGACCGCCCCCTCGTCATCCAGGGGCCCGGTGCCGGACCGGAACTGACCGCCGCCGGCGTGCTCGCCGACCTCGTCCGCGCCGCCCGGGCGATGGCCTGAGCTCAACGCACGTTGAACAGGGCGGCGACGAAGCCGACGAACGCCGTGTAGAGGGACGACCCGAGCCAGAGCGCCGTCGCCATGAAGGTGTTGCTCGCCCCGGACTCGAGCGCCAGCAACGTGACCACGACGCCGTTGTGCAACAGGGCGATGACGAGCCCGCCGACCAGCGCCTGGCGCGGCAGGATCAGCAGCGTCTCGCGCTCCCGGGCCGGAAAGAGCCCCAGCAGGAAGCCCGTCAGGGTCTTGGCGAACATGTGGATGCCCCACAGGCCGTAGATGGCATCCATGAAGAAGCCGAAGACGAAGCCGCCGATCGCCCCGTAGCGTCGCCCGTGACGCAGGCCCAGCCAGGCCACGAAGAGCAGCACGGCATCGGGGGTGGCGCCCCAGAGGGCCAGCCGTCCGAGCACGAGCCATTGGACAAGCAAGACGACGAGGCCGGCGGCGGCGTGGCGAAAAAACGTGAGCATGGGACGAAAGCCTGAGCGGAACGGGCGGCAGGTCCGGCGGTGCCGCAATCTACGAACCAGCTTCTCCGGCCGGTACACCGGCGCGCAAGTTTGGCCGGTTTTCACGCGGCGGGCCGGTTGCGTTCCGACACCGGGCGACGGGGCGGAACCTCATCCCGGAACCCGAGTTTGTCGCCGGGTCGTCGTCAACGGCTTTTTGTCCACCTTCACGATTCCCGTCGAGATGCCTGCCCGATCCACTGCACGCCGGCGTTCGCGCGCCTCCGGTACCCGGCGCCGTCCGGGCACCCGGCGTGGCGGCGCGATGGTCTTTACCCGTCGCAACTACCTGTTGCTGCTGCTGGGGGTGGCGCTGGTCGTCGTCGGCTACGTGATCATGCGGATCGAGAACGAGGTGGACGGGTTCATCTCGCTGTACGTCGCCCCCCTGCTCATCCTGGGTGGCTACCTGGAGATCATCTACGCCGTCCTCTGGCGACCGAAAGCGGAGACGCCGGAGGCCGCCGGGGCCTGAAGGGGCGTCGTCGCTGCGGCAGGTAGGCAGGCAGCGTGGCGGTCGCGACCGGGCCGTGTGTCGCTACGGGTGAACCTCGACGGTGCGGCTACCGCGCCCGCGTGTGTCGAAGGTGCGGAGTTTCACCGGGCCGGTTACGGCCACGGGGCCGGCGTAGACGGTGGAGGTCGCCGTCGGCTCGGTGCCGTCGGTGGTGTAGCGGATCGTCAGGCCCGGAAAGGCCACGTTGGCGTGGAGCAGGCCGTTCTCGATGACGGCGCCGGGTGGCGGCAGGCGGTAGGCGACGCCGCCGTGCAAGTGGTCGAGTCGCGGCAGTTCGCGGCGGCCCAGGCGGTGGGCGAAGGCGCTCCAGGCTTCGGCCAGCGCGGCCTGGCGGCTGGCGGGGTCGTCGTGGCGGGCCCAGGCAGGCTCGGGCGCCCAGGCCCGTTCGGCCAGGCCGAGCAGCTTCGGAAACGCCATGTACTCGAGCCGCTCCGGCGAGATGAGGGTCTCGCCCCAGAGCTGCCCCTGCAGGCCCAGGATGTTGCGCCGTCCGGTCTCGGTCAGGCGCGCGCGCCCGGTGAAGGTGGCGGGATCGAGCGGGCGCCCCAGCGCATCTGCCCGGGCATTCTTGAACAGGTCGAACGGCACCAGCTCGAACGCCGCCCGCGTATCGGTGAAACCGGCCCAGTAGAAGCCCGGCTCTTCCGGGTGTTTGTCGTAGGCCATGTCGAAGTAGAGGTGGGGAGCGTTCGACAGGACGACGGGGTAGCCGGCGTTGGCGAGCCGGTAGGCCAGGTCCTCGGCGCCCCAGCCCCAGACGGTGTTCCACACGTAGGCCCGGAAGCCGCGCCGGGCGAAGCCGGGGTTCGGCACGCCGGCGGTATGGTCGGAGGAGGCCGCCAGCGCGATTTCCTCCCAGCCGGCCGTGGTCAGTCCACGCGCGGCGAGCAGGTCGCTCGTGCGGCGGAGGAAGTGGTCCCAGAGGTCATCCGTGCCGTCGAGGGCCGGGTCTTCGGCGATCAGGGCGGCGCACGCCGGTGAGCGTTCCCATACACCGTGCGGAACTTCGTCTCCGCCGATGTGGACGGTCGTCAGCGGTGCCCCCGCCTCGGCGTACATCGCGACGAGCGCGTCGAAGACGGCTTCGAGGAAGCGGTACGTACCGGGGACACAGGGGTTGAGGACGTTGTCGTCCCACATCTGAACGGAGCGGTAGGAGGAGGCGTCGTCCGGGTCGATGAGGCGGTAGGCGGCCGCCTCGCCGGGACGGTCCTCGGCCAGCAGGCGGGCGTGCCGGGCTTCCATCGCGCGGATGGCGGCCCGGGCGTGACCGGGCACGTCGACCTCGGGGATGACCTCGATGTGGCGGGCCGTCGCATGGCGAAGGATCTCGACGAAGTCGTCGCGGGTGTAGTGGCCGCTGCCGGGGAGGTGGTCCGGGAAGGGGCCGGAGCCGTAGGAAGGTACAAGGCGGTCGCGCTCGTCGGTGGTATGGCCTCGCCGCCCGCCGACGTCGGTCAGCTCGGGCAGGTCGGGGATTGCCAGGCGCCAGCCCTCGTCGTCGGTCAGGTGGAAGTGAAACCGGTTGAGCTTGTAGAAGGCCATCAGGTCGAGGAGCTTGAGGACGGCCTCCTTCGGCTGGAAGTTGCGGGCCACGTCCAGGTGGAAGCCCCGGTACGGAAAGCGCGGGGCGTCCTCGAGCGTGAGGGCGGGCACCTCGAGCGACGGCTGCGGGCCGGCATAGGCCTGGACGGGCAGGAGGGCCCGCAGGCTCTGTACGCCGTAGAACACCCCGGCCGGCCCCTCTCCGGCGATGCGGATGCCTTCCGGCGTGACCGCCAGGCGGTAGGCTTCGTCGTGCGTTGCGATGCCCGGCACCGCCACCGGGCCGGTTTCCAGAACGACGGCGCCCGCCCGGCGCTCCGTGCCGGGTTCGACGGGTGGGCGGGTGCCCAGGAGCGGGGCCAGCGCCTCGGCCAGGAAGGCCGCCTCGCCGTCGAGCCCTTCGGCGTGGCGGATGGGGGTGTCGGGCGTGAGTGTGAAGGTGCCCGTGCCCGGGGTCATCCGTACGGGCGTCGGGACGATGACGGGCGGTGTCTCGGGCGGGTGCGGCGGGAGGGCGGCGTTCGTGCGGTACACCGAGGCCGCCGTCGGCACGGGCAGCACGTCGGCCGGCGAGCGGCGCGTCTGCCGCTCCGACGTGAACGGGCGCACGGTGACGGGCACGGGGACGGGATCACGGTCGTCTTCGAAGATCAGATAGAATCCGGCAGGGGCGTCCGAGCGCTTGATGGCCCAGTACTGCCCCTGCATCGTCAGGGTCAGGCTGTCTCCCGGCGCGAGCTCGGGGAAAGCGTCGGTGGGGAAGAGGCGAAACAGATCCCCGTTGACGTGCTCGACGGTGACCTCGGGCGGTACCGACTCGGGCAGGATCCGCCGCAGGCTGTTGAAGTACAGCGTCCAGCCCGAAGCCGGCCAGGGGGCTGTACCTGCATTGGTCAGCGTGAGTGTGAAATCGAAAGCCTGGCCGCGGTTCTCTACGACGCCCCAGGTCAACCGGAGGGGAGCGGATTCGGGGGGCGTCTCACAGGCGACCAGCATGAGGGGGAGGGAGCACAGGGCGAGAAGCAGGCGCATGGGCGGAGGGGTTGGCTGGGTGGATGAGTGAGGGGGCGATGCGGCTTCACGAAGGGGGGCGGGACGGCAGGAGCGCGAAGACCGCCAGCGGGCCGTCGTTGTAGGCGGCGACAACGAGGGGCACCGTCCTCGTGCCGACGCCGGTATCCCGGGTGGCGTCGGTGCCGGAGAGGCCGGCCTGTTCGGTGACGTCTTCGAAGACGAAGTCGCCCCGGTTGAGGTAGAGCCGGTTGGGGCCGGCGTTGGCGGTGAAGAAAAGGTCGGGCAGGCCGTCGCCGTTGACGTCCCCGGCGACCACTCCGCCCCCGTTGTAGAAGTATTCGTATTCGAGGACGTTGAAGCCTTCGTCCTCGACGATGCGGTTGACGAAAGTGATGCCCGACCTTTCCGGCGGCACGCGGGAGAAAAGCGGCGGGACCTCTTCCGGCGGGCTGCTCCCGCATGCGGTTGCGAAGAGCACCGTCAGGAGAAGGGCCCGTTGCGGGGCAAGCCAGGTGCTGTTTGCGCGTGCAGCGTGCGGGTCCATGATCTTTGGCTGTTCCGTTCTCGGCGTGTACACGCCGAGATGTGGGCGTTCCGGGTGACGACGAAAGCGCGGGCCAGGAGATCCCGACCCGCGCTTTCTCGTCCCGCCAACCGGCCGTTGCTCAGGCGGCCGGTCTTGCGACCCGGGGCGGAGAGACGTCCCGGGTCGCGGTGATCCGGTGGGTCAGGGTGCGTCCCACCAGACAGGTGTAGAGAGGTCGAACTGGCCGGAGAGGCCCTGGCGTTCGAGGGCCGTCCGGGCATTGGGGTTGAGGACCAGGTCTCCCCAGAAGCCGAGCCGCCGGGGAATGCGCCCGCCGGTGACGTTGCCGGGCCAGTTGACCGGTTCGAGGACGGGGTAGCCGCTGCGCCGCCAGTTGGCCCAGGCCTCGTGGCCCTGTAGGAAGGTAGTGATCCAGATCTGGGTGTTGATCTGTTCGAGGGCCCGGCCCGGGTCGAAGGGGTTGGCGGCCAGGTAGGCGTCGATCTCGGCGGCGGAGATCTCCGGTGCGCCCTCGTAGAAGGCCAGTTGCTGCATGGAGGCGCGGACGCCGCTGGCGTAGTGCGTGGCCGGGTCGCCGCCGATCCCCCAGCGCACGGCGGCCTCGGCCGTGAGGAACGCGACTTCGGCGTAGGTCAGCAGGAACGTGGGGGCCGTTTTGCTGCTGACCCAGTCCGTCGGCACCGAATAGTCCGCAAAGCTGGTGAAGCCCGGGTCGTGCCAGGGCCAGCTCGGATCGCTGATCGTGTTGGCGTCGTTGCCGCCAGGCATGCCCTTTTGTGCTTCGAGTGAGGTCAGCCTACCTCCGATGCCGCAGAAGACGGTCAGGCGGGGGTCGGCGGTGGTTTTGAGGTGGTTGACGAATGTGCGGGTGCACTTGGGCCGGCCGAAGTCGGAGAGGACCTCGCCGACGCCGTTCGTGTTGAGGCCGTTGGGGCCCTCGCTGCCGCCCCGTTCGTGGCGCACCATGAAGTTGTCGTCAATGCCCTGCATGAGCCCGCCGCTGATGGCCTTCTGAGCCCATTGCTGGGCCAGGGCCGGGTCCCGCTTGACCAGGCGCATGGCCAGGCGGAGCATGAGCGAGTTGCCGAAGCGCCGCCATTTCTCCACGTCACCGCCGTAGATGACGTCCGCCGAGCCGTAGGTGGGGAAGGCCGGGTCGAGCTGGGCCACGGCCTGTTCCAGCTCTTTGAGCATGTCCCGGTAGATCTCCTCCTGCGTGTCGAAGCGGGGGGCGATGATGTTCCGGAGGAAGCCCATGCCGGCCTCGAAGTAGGGCAGGTCGCCGTACATGTCGGTCAGGCGCTGGAAGACGAACACGCGCAGCATCCGGGCCGCGGCGATCTTGTTGACGTTGGTCGCCGGGAAGGGGGGACATTCGGTGAAGATCTCCTGCGTCTGGCGGCATTCGGGATCCACGTTGTTGTAGATCAGGTCGACGAGGAGCTTGATCGGGGCCCGTTGCCCGTCGCCGTTGCCGTTGTAGGAGACCGTCCACAGGGCCGAGAGCCAGTCGGCGTTGGTGGTGTACTTGTCGCCGGTATACCAGGTCTCGGCCAGGTGCTGGATCATGGCCTCGGGGTAGATCAGGTTCGAGCGCCACTGTTCGTAGCGGGTGCCGGCCGTGGCCAGTTCCGCCGTGGTGAAGAGGAAGTCCGGCGGGATGGTGCTGGCCTCGGTCGGGTTCGTGTTCAGCTCGGTGAAACGGTCATCCTGATCGCAGCCCGCCAGCAGCAGGACGGCGGTGGCCAGGAGGGCCGCACGTTTCAGGGCAGTGCGCATGCGCTTCATGGTCAAGATCCTTTTTCTTTTCAACATAGGGCTGTCTGAGCGGCAGGCGGATCAGAACCGCAGGTTCACGTTGAAGCCGATGCTCCGGACCTGCGGGACGCCGGCCAGCTCGGTACCCTGTGCATTCCCGACGTTCAGGTTCGACTCGGGGTCGACGTTGGGGATGTTCTTGTGCAGGATGAGCAGGTTGCGGCCCACCAGCGAGACGGTCGCCATGCGGATCGGGGTACGGGCGATCCAGCGCGTGGGCAGGCGATAGCTCACCTGAAGCTGGCGCAGCTTGACGTAGGAGGCATCGTAGACGAACTCCTCGGCGATCTGGCTGACGATGCGCCCGTAGTAGTCTTCGGGATAGACCTTGGTGGTGTTCGGGGTACCGGCTTCGAAGACCTCGCGGGTGCGGCCGTTGCCTTCGCCTTCGTCCGGGCCGGGATAACCCGGGTCGCCGGGGCCGAGGCCGTCGCGTCCCTTGTCGCCGCTTTCGAAGGGGATGCCGTTCGGGAAGACGACTCCCGGGGCCGTCCAGCACGGTGCGGCGTAGCCGGCGGCGTCACACTCGGCCCGGCCTTCGAGCGTGTTTTTGTGCAGGCCGGCGGCATAGGCCTGCGCGTTCGTCCCGGAGAAAATCTCTCCGCCGACGCTGATGTCGATCAGGGCGCTCACCGTCAGGTTCTTGTAGCGGAACGTGTTGGTGATGCCGGCTGTCCAGTCGGGGTTGCCGTTGCCCAGCTCTTCGAAGGCACCCTGCACGGGCAGGCCGGCGTCGTCGAGGATGATGTTGCCGTTGGCATCGCGGGCATACTTGAAGCCTTTGATGATGCCGTAGGGCCGCCCCACCTCGGCAAAGATGCCCATGGTGCTGCCGCTGGCGATGCGCGAACGCCCGCCCAGGTCGAACGAGCCGAGGAACTGGGTGCAGTCCACGTCCTCGGGCGGGAACGGCTCGGCGCAGGCCGGGTCGCCGAGCAGCTCGGTCACCTTGCTGACGTTGCGGGCGAAGTTGACGTCGAGGTCCCAGCGCAGGGCGGGAGTGCGTACCGGCGTCAGGTTCAGCAGCAGCTCGACGCCCCGGTTCTCGATGGCTCCGGCATTGATGATCTTCGCGTTGTAGCCGGTGGTGACGGGCACCGTCGTGCTGAGGATCTGGTCGCTCGTCTCGGAGCTGTAGTAGGTGAAGTCCAGCCCGATCCGGTTGTCGAAGAGCCGGGTTTCAAAGCCGACCTCCCAGCCGGTATGGGACGAGGGCTTGAGGTCGGCCAGCGGGATCGACGTCTGCGCGATCCGCCCGACGGGCTGGCCCTGGTGGGTGAAGTTGGCCAGGGCATAGGTCAGGCTGAGGCGGTAGGGATCGGTGTCGCCGCCGACCTGGGCCCAGCTGCCGCGCACTTTCCCGTAGGTGAGCCAGGACGGCATCGAAAGGGCGTCCGAGAAGACGAAGCTGCCGCTGAAGGAGGGGTAGAAGTACGAGTTGTTGTTCACCGGCAGCGTCGAGGACCAGTCGTTCCGGCCCGTGACGGTCAGGAAAAGGTAGTTCCGGTAGGAAAACTCGGCCGAACCGTAGAGGGAGTTGATCTCTTTCTTCGAGACGCCGAAGCCGTTGCTGGTCTGCGCGGCGTTCGAGATCGTCTCGAGGCCGGGGATGCTGAAGTCGCTGCCGTTGAGGCTGAGTTGCTCGAACTCCCGTTGCAGCTTGTTCCCGCCGAAGGAGGCATTGAGGCGGATGTCCTGCGTCAGGGGCCGGTCGGCCATGAAGAGGAAGTCGTAGTTTCGTTCCTGGACCGTCCAATCGACCTCGTCGATGGAGCCGCGGGGGATGAAGGCGGTGCCGAAGGGCTGCACCCGCGTGCGGCGCGTCTTGTACCAGTCCTGCCCGACGCGGCCTTGCACGGAGAGCCAGTCCAGCAGCTTGTAGCTGAGCTGGGCGTGGCCGATGAGGCGATCCCGCGTGTCATCGGCGGTGAACTCGAGGGCGGACCAGTAGGGGTTCTGCTGGAAGACGCTCTCGCTGATGCGGAACTCGGCGTTCTCGTCGGTGCCCTGCGGGCAGATGGGCTTGCTCGGATCCGGGTCGCCCACGCAGTAGCCGGGCTTCATCGTCTCGACGTTGACGTTCGGCGGGAGAAAGGCCACCGTCCAGTTGGCATTGCGCGGGGCGTCGCTGAGCTCGCTCCGGTTGTTGGTGATGTCCCGCACGTAGTTGACCTTCACGTCCGCCGAAATGCGGCTGCCGAAGTCGGAGGTGCCGCGCAGGGAGAAGGTGTACCGCTCCAGGCCGGAGTTGGGGACGATGCTCTCGCTGTGCAGGCGCGAGAAGGAGGCCCGTACCGCCACGTTCTGGATGCTGCCGTTGAGCGAGAGGGTGTTCGTGTTGGTAAGGGCGGACCGGTAGAAGCGGTCCATGTTGTTGCCGACGGACGCGTAGGGACGGGCCACGCCGTCGAACTGGACGACCGGGGAGCCGTCCAGGCGGGCGCCCCAGGCGCTGAAGGCCTGGCTGAGGGCCTCGTCTTGCGTCTCCGGCTTCTGTCCTCGCGTGCCCTGCCCGTATTCGTCCTGGAAGTCGTAGCGGACGAGCACGTCTTCGAACGTCACGTTGGCGTTGTATTCGACGCCGATGCCGCCCAGGCCCGTCGCACGCCCGGTTTTCGTGGTGATCAGGATGACGCCGTTCTGGGCGCGGGTACCGTAGAGGGCGGCTGCCGCCGGGCCCTTGAGCACCGAGATGGACTCGATGTCGTCCGGGTTGAGGCTGGAGATGCCGTCGCCCAGGTCCTGGCCTCCCCACATGCCGGCGCTGCCCAGGTTGCTGTTGTCGATCGGGACGCCGTCGACCACGTAGAGCGGCTGGTTGTTGCCCTCGAGCGACGTGTTCCCCCGGATGATGACGCGGCTCGATCCGGCCGGTCCGGAGGCGGGCTTGCTCACGACCACGCCTGCCACCTTACCCGAGAGCGAAAGCGCCACGTTGTTCTCCCGGGCCTGGCGCAGGTCCTCCCCGTTGATCTCGCCGACCGAGAAGCCGACGGCGCGCTCTTGCCGCTCGATCCCGAAAGCCGTAACGACCACCTCTTCGAGGGCCGCCACGTCCTCCTGGAGCCGGATCGTCAGCTCCGGCTGCCCGTTGACGGGGACGGTCTGGGTGAGGAAGCCGACGAAGGAGACGGCCAGCGTGGCGTTCGGGTTGGAGACGATCAGGCGAAAGTGGCCGTCGGTGTCGGTGGCGGTGCCGGTCTGCGTGCCCACCTCGACGATGTTCACCCCCGGCAGGGGGGAGCCGTCGGCCGCTGAAAGCACGGTGCCGCGCACCTCGAACCGCTGGGCCCAGGCCAGCCCCGGCACCAGCATCAACAGGAGGAAGAACAGGCCGGCCCGGCCCAGCCGGTCGCCGGGTGCCGGGTCCAGGGAGAGAAAAGATTGCCGTCGTACGCTACGCTTCATGGTAAGCCTGACAGGGTGGTGAAAAGGGAAAGGATGTTTATCACGAAACCGGGAAGGTGGCCGCATAACCGGTTTCGAAACAAGGGAATAGGCCGGTGCGGGTGGGTGTGTGCTAACGGTATGATAACGCGGTGAAGACACCGTGGAAAGGCAACGACGGAGTTTGGAACCGATTCCAGATCAGGTTTGGAATCGATTCCAAAGTTGCCTCGAACGGGCTAGAGCCAGAGCAGCCCGATCATCGTGATCGCGATGATCGTGACGAGCAGGTTGACGATCAGGCCCGACTTGATGAAGTCGGTGAAGTGGTAGCCGCCCGCGGACCAGACCATCAGGTTGGTCTGGTAGCCGATGGGCGTCAGGAAGCTGGCCGAGGCGGCCACGGCCACGGCCACGGCGAACGCCTCCGGCGGGACGCCGAGCTCCTGGGAGGCCGCCAGGCCGATGCCCAGGGTGAGGGCGGCGGCGGCGTTGTTCGTGATCACTTCGGTGACCAGGCTCGTTGCCACGAAGAGCGCCGCCACGACCCCTATCGTCCCGAAGACGGAAGCCTTGTCGATCATGAGGTGGGCCGCCGCGGCGGCCAGGCCGGTGCGGTCGACGGCCATCCCGATACCCAGTGCGGCGGCGATGACGAGCAGGACCGGGAAGTCGACGGCCCGGCGGGCGTCCTGAAGGCGCAGGCAGCCGGTCACGATCATGGCCAGGGCGCCGAGGAATGCCGTCGTTACGATGTCGGCCACGTCCAGGGCGGCGAAGAGGATGACGCCGGCCAGGATGAGGAGGGCCAGCGGGGCCTTCCCGGTCTGCAGTTTCACCCTTTCGGGACGCCGGGGCGCCACCAGGTAGAACTCGTCCCGTTGCCGGTTCCATCGCTGGTCGAAGCCGTTGCGGGCTTCGATCAGCAGCAGGTCTCCGGCTTCGAGGGGGACGCGGCTCAGCGGCCCCTCGATCGTCGTCGCATGACGATAGATGCCCAGCACGATACCCTGATACTTTTCCCGAAACCCCACCTCCCGCAGGCTTTTGCCGACGAGGCTGGAGGTGGGCGCTACGACGGCTTCGTAGAGCGGCAGGGTGGTGTGGGACGTGGGGGCCACCTCCTGCTGAACCCGCGACAGCCCCGGCCGCTCCAGCAGCCGGTCCAGCACCAGGGCGCTACCCAGAAACGAGAGCACGTCGCCCTCACGAAGGAGGGTCTGGGGCGAAGACGGGATGATGTCTTCTCCGCGGCGCAGGTGGACCAGGTAGGCGTCTTCGAGGGAGCGAAGCCCGGCTTCTTCGACGGACAGCCCGGCCAGCGGGGAGCCGGGAGCCACGCGCAACTCGAACATACATTGCCGCAGGCCTTCTTCAACCCGGGGACGGGCCTTGCTGCGGTCGGGAAGGAAACGGTGCCCGATGAGGGCGAAGTACAGGATCACGCCCAGGGCCACGGGAATGCCGACGCCGGCCAGATCGAAGAGGCCCAGGCTGCCATGGCCGGAGGCCTCCATGAGCCCGGCCACCAGCAGGTTCGTCGAGGTGCCGATGAGGGTCGTCATGCCGCCCACGATGGTGCCGAACGAGAGGGGGATCATCAGTTTCGAGACGGGCACGCCCGTTTTCTCGCACCAGGCCCGCACGCGCGGGATGAGCATGGCCACGATGGGGGTGTTGTTGAGAAAGGCTGACATTGCGGCGGTTGTCAGCATGAGACGTGCCGTAACGAGGGACAGGCGCCGTGTGGAACGGGGAAAAACCAGCCGGTCGGCCATCTGAAGCGCCCCCGTGTGTTGCAGCCCGGCGGCGATGACGAAGAGGGCACCCACGGCCAGGACCGCTTTGTTGGCGAACCCGGCGAAGGCTTCTTCCGGCGTGAGCACGCCGAAGAGCAGGAGCAGGCCCAGGCACCCCGGCAGGATCAGCTCCGGGCGAGCCAGCTCTTTGAGCAACGCCACGAACATGAGCAGGAGGATGCCCAGCGTGATCCAGGCGTCCCAGCCTAGCACAGGAGCCATAGGGGGCAGAAAGGATGTGACCGGGGGGCGGTCCGTCGTCGGAGCCCCGGAAGCGCCGCCGCACCCGGTTTTCGGATGCCCGGGTGCCACGCGGCGTTCTCGAAGCACCCTGCGTCTTGCCCGGATCCCGATCCGACTCCTGATCGGGGCAAAGGATTCCGGGGAAAGTATCCCGGCCGGTGCGTCTCGCGGGGCCTGCGTTTCCGTGAGGCCGGCGGATTTCAGCCGGAGAGATGGGCCAGGAGGCCGGGGATTTCCGCGTGATCCTTGTACCAGATCGGCGTGACGCCGAGCTCTTTCAGCACCTTCGTGTTCTGCTCGACGCCCACCTGCTCGACGGCCTCCAGGATGCCCCGGATCTGTTCTTGCCAGCTCGGTCCCTTCCGGGCCACGCCCTTGATGCCGCTTCGCTCGAAGCGCTCCATGTAGGTGATGGCGCGTTCGTGGATGGCGCGCAGGTCGGCTTCGGAGGGCTGGCGTGGCGGGGGCATCTGCAGCAGGGCGTATTGCTCGCAGGGCAGGGCGGTGCGCGTGAGCGCGTCGAGCAGCCGCCGCATGTTACGGTCCGAGAGGGAGAGCCCGATCATGAGCCCGACCGTGCCGGACATGCTATGGAGTTGCACCAGGTTCGACCAGGAGTAGGCGTCCTGTGCGGCCAGATGGTACTGGTCCTCGGTGAAGACGATCTGGCTGGCGGTTGAGCCCTCGCCCGAAGGGGGCACGTAGCCGTGGACGTGGTAGATGGGCAGCGTGCCGGGCCGGAGGGGCGCCGGGCGCCAGAGCGGCTGCACGTCCCGGCCGTTCAGGGCTACCTCCAGCAGGCAGTCGTAGTTGTAGGTGACCACAGCCCGGACGCCTCCGGCCCCGGCTGCAAGGCCTGCCTCGCAGAGCCGGGCCACGGCGTCGAGGGTGGTGTTGCCGGACCGGAGCTCCCGGGGGTCGAGGGCCAGGTAGGCCGGGTCATCGCCGAAGCCGGCATAGAGGGTGGCTCGAAGGTCGGCCAGGAAGTCGTCCTGGTTGTCGTAGTGCAGCCGGATCTTGCGGGCCGTGATTTCGAGCGGCTCCTCGCGGTGGGCCAGTTGCCACTCGGCGATGGCGAAGAGGTAGTTCGGAAAGGGACGCCAGCCGGGCAGGTGGACCCTGCTGATGGCGGTGAAATACATCGCCAGCACGAGGCGCTCCCAGGTGGGCAGGCCGCTGGCGACCGAGACGCCTGCGCCCAGGTACAGGGTCAGGTCGTTCGCACGAAAGGCCGCGCGCAGGCGGTCGAGGGCGTCGTCGCTCATGGCGTCGGGGGGCTACAGCCCGCGTGCGTACCGGTACGTTTCGAGGCACGGGACCAGGTAGAGGAGCGGGGCGAGGGCGAACAACCATACCGGCAGGCTGGCTTCCTCCTCCAGGGGAACGAAAAACGCCGCCAGCCCGATCAGGAGCAGAACCGTCGACCAGAAGATCATGCGCCGGGCTCCGTAGCGGTTGATGTCGTACCACAGCGCCTCGGATTCGAAGGCTTTCCTGAAGCGGACTCCGTAGAGCCGGTTCGGTTTTACCCGGCCCCGGAGCAAGGGGAGGGACAGACCGATACCCAGCAGGGCACAGAGAACGTTCGTCAGGCCGAGGAAGATGCCGGGGTTCATCAGTGGACGTAGCTGCCGGCGTTGATGTCGATGGTGCATCCGGTGGCGTGGTCGGCCAGGCCGCTGGCCAGGAGCACGACGAAGGGCGCCAGGTCCTCCGGCTCCGTCAGGCGGTCGAGCGCCAGGTCGGCCAGGACATGGCGCTCGCCGTAGGTGTCGATGAAGTCGCGGGCCATGTCGGTGCGGACGAAGCCGGGGGCCAGGGTAAAGGCACAGACGTTGTCTTTGCCGAACCCGCGGGCGATGGAGCGGGTCAGGGCCACCAGCCCGCCTTTCGAGGCCGCGTAGGTCATGTATTCGGGGGTGTCTCCCCGGAAGGCGGCGCGGGAGGCGACGTTGATGATCCGCCCGCCGCCGTGCGTCCGGAAATGTTGCAGCGCCCGGCGGCACAGCAGTTCGGCGGCCCGGAGGTTGATCGCCATCGTGCGGTGCCAGGCGGCGGCCCAGTCGGCCGTCGGGGCGTCGAGCGGCGTCTCCAGGGCGATGCCGGCATTGTTGACGAGCGTGTGGAGGCGCCCGTAAGCGGCCACGACGTCGTCGAAGAGACGTTCGCAGGCGTCGAGGTCGGCCAGGTCGGCGGGGAAGACGCGGGCGCCCCGACCGAGTTCGGCGGCCAGGGTCTCGGCCTCGTCCCGGTGACGGTGGCAGTGGAGCGCCACCTGGGCCCCGGCACCGGCCAGCGCCCTTGCCAGCGCCCGCCCGATGCCCCGGCTGGCACCGGTGACCAGGATGTGCTGTCCGGTGAGGTCAAGCTTCATGAGGAAGGGGTGGGGGCGGTCGGCATGAAAAAACGCTGCGCGGCTCCCAAGATACGCGCAGCGTCGTTGAAAAACACCGGCGAGGGCGTTCAGTCGTCCACGTGCCGGATGTCGCCGTGACAGGCCTCCCGGATGCACCGGCAGACGCGGTAGAGGACGATCACGGCGCCGAGGGCCAGCCCCGTATAGAGGGCTATCTCGCTGGCATCGGCCCAGCTCAGCACCCCGAAGGCGACCATGCTGCTGCCCAGCGCCACGCTCCCGGCGGCGACGGCCGCCAGCGCCACCACCATCAGGGCAACGTGATCCAGGAGCCAGTCGAGCATCCCGGAATCCTGATTTTGCAGGGCATCGTTTTCCATGGCCGGGTGGGGGGCTGGAGCGGGAGGGCCGGTGTACATAAGAAGAGCGTATACGTTTGTAAAGTCAAGGGTCTGCCGGCGGAACTTTCTTCCTGTTTCGGCCGGTTGGGCACAGGCTGTAGCGGCCGGTGCAGAAAAAGGCACAACATGTCGGGCGCTGGGTCGTTATAGGTTTCCCGTCCGGATATGCCACCGTGCCGATGATCCCCAGAGAGCTTTTCAAAAAGATTCGCCAGATCGAGATCCGCACGCGCGGGCTCGTCCACGACATCTTTGGCGGGGAATACCATTCCGCCTTCAAAGGACAGGGAATCGAGTTTTCCGAAGTCCGCCCCTATCAGATCGGGGATGACATCCGCACCATCGACTGGAACGTTTCGGCCCGCAGCGGGGAGACCTATGTCAAAATCTTCGAGGAGGAACGGGAGCAGACGTTGATGCTGCTGGTAGACGTGTCGGGTTCGGAGGATTTCGGCTCGAAGGAGAAGTTCAAGCGGGAGGTGGCGGCCGAGATTTGCGCGGTGGCGGCCTTCAGTGCCATCCAGAACAACGACAAGGTGGGGTTGTTGCTTTTCACGGACCGGGTGGAGCGGTTCGTCCCGCCGAAGAAGGGACGGCGGCACGTGCTCCGGCTCATCCGCGACCTGTTTGCGCACACGCCCCAGTCGACGGGGACGAACCTGTCCGTGGCGTTGCAGCATGCGCTGCATGTGCTGCGGCGGCGTTCCATTGTGCTGATCGTCAGCGACTTTTTCGACGACGGTTTCGAGCCGGCCCTGCGGGCGCTGGCCCGCCGGCACGACACCGTCGCGATTCACCTGCAGGATCCCCGGGAAGAGGAGTTGCCGGCCGTCGGGCTGGTGGAACTGACGGACCCGGAGACGGGTGAGACGGTCCTGCTGGACACGTGGAGCCGCTCGGCCCGCCGCGTCTTCGCCGAGCAGGCCTATGCCCGCCGGCAGCGCACGGCCGGCCTGTTGCGCCGGCTGCACGTCGATCACGTGCCGATCCGCACCGATGAAGGCTACGTCGAGCCGCTGATTCGCTTCTTCCGCCATCGCAACCGCAAGGGTCGATGATGCGAGGTTTCTTTTTCGAAGGCATCGTGCGCCTGGGAGCCGGGTTGTTGCTATGCGGAGGCCTGGCGGGGCTGCCGGCGCAGGCGCAGCGCGTCGCGGCGGTGGCCTCTGCGGACAGCGTGACCGTCGGGGAGCGGTTTTACCTCACCCTCCTCATCGACCACGCCGCCGTGGAGCGACCGCGCCTGCCCGACGAGGCGCCGGCCGAAGTCGATTCGGTCACCGGCAAGGTGCGCCTCGGCGACCTGGAGCTGATCCGGCAGGTGAGCCGTGCCCGGCGCGCCCTGGCCGCCGGCATGATGCGGGACAGCGTCGTCTACGAGGTGACCACCTTCGCGCTGGACACGGCGTTCGTCCCGCCGATTCCGGTGGAGCTGGCGGCCGAGGGCGACACGGCGACGGTGTTTTCCGAACCCCTCCAGGTGTTCGTGACCTCGCTGGTGCCGCCCGACGCCGCCGACATCCGTGATCTGGCACCCCTGGTCGATTTTCCCCGGCCGCTCTGGCCCTGGATGCTGCTGGGTGGTGTATTGCTGATGCTGGTCGGGTTGCTGGTCTATTCCCGGCGGCAGCGCCCGTCGCCGGCGGCCGTCCCGGTGGCCCCGCCGCCTGCCCCGCTCTCGCCATTCGAAGAGGCCGTGCAACGCCTGCAGCATCTGGAACGCATCGACCTTTCGGTGCCGGAGGCCATCAAACCGTTCTACGTGGATCTTTCCGAGACGCTGCGCCGGTATCTGAGTCGCCGGCTGGGGGTGGCGGCGCTGGAGCACACCACCCGCGAGCTCGTTCACGATCTCCACGGGGTGGCCCGGCAGGGGCGCCTGAAGCCGGAACTCCCGGAGGCGGTCCGTGAGATCCTCGAACTGGCCGACTTTGCCAAGTTCGCCGATGCCCGGCCACCGGTGGCCCGGGGCAAGGAGGCCCTGCGGCGTGCGCGGGCTACGGTGCAGGCGATAGAGCTGCAGCAGGCGCATGCCATGGACGGCCAGGCCGGTGTGGAGGCGCCCCCGGCGCCGGCCGGTCCCGCCTCCGGTGCCCCACCCGGGGCGACGAACGGGCGCGCCCGGCACGACGGCCCCTCGAAACGCCGCCGCTCTGGCCGCGTCACGCGGCCCATCGTGTACCTCCTGGCCGGGGTGACGGTGGCCGGCGGCGTGCTGGCGTGGGGCTACGGCGGCCCCGGCGCGGCGTTGCCGTTCATGCTGGCCCTCGCCGTCTTCGTGGCGATCCGGCCGTTCGTGCCGGCGGACCGGCGCCCCTGGCTGGAAACGCTCTCCGTGCAGGCCGGGTTGTATGCATGGCTGCTCGGCGGGTACGTGTGGGCACCCGAACTGGTGGCCCACCCCGGGCTGGCCAGCGCCGAGGTGGTGCTGGCCGTGGCCGGGCTGGCCGGGCTGATGATCCGGCCGGGACGGCTGCCGGCAGGCCTGCTCGGCCTGCTCCAGCTCGGCGGGCTCGGCCTGCTCCTGCTCGGCGAACCGGCAGCCGTCGCAGCTCCTCCGGCCGTCGAAGGCGGCCTGCGTCTGCTGGCGCTCGCCACGCTCGGCCTCGGCCTGCGAGCCGGACAAGTGGACACCTGACAGCGCGTCGAGAACCCCGGCTGCCGTCCTCCTCCCGGACCGACATCCAGAACCCCCAACCCGCACTCCGCACGCTTGACCCCTCCGTTTTCCGACATACTCGTCCGGCGCCTGGCCCGGGCACGCCGTGTGGCGGTGTTGACCGGGGCGGGCATCAGCGCCGAGAGTGGCATCGCCACGTTCCGGGATCCCGGCGGGATCTGGGAAAAGTTCAGCCCGGAGGAACTGGCGAATGTGCGGGCTTTCCTGCGCAACCCGGAGCTGGTGCAGGGATGGTATGCCCATCGCCGGCGCCTCGTCGAGCAGGCCGTGCCGAACCCGGGTCATGAGGCGCTGGCCGCCCTCGAACGCATGGTGCCGGACTTCACCCTGATCACCCAGAACGTGGACGGCCTGCACCAGCGGGCCGGCAGCCGTGGCGTCGTCGAACTCCACGGCAACCTGACCCGCAGCTATTGCATCGACTGCCGGCGCCTCGCCACGGCCGAAGACCTGGATGCGCTGGCCGAGGGGGTGCCGGCCCGGTGCCCGGATTGCGGCGGGCTCATCCGCCCGGATGTCGTCTGGTTCGGTGAGTACTTGCCCGTGGCGGCTTTCGAGGCGGCCGAGGCGGCGGCCCGGCGTGCCGAGGTGTTCCTGAGCATCGGGACGAGCGCGGTGGTCTACCCGGCGGCGGGGCTTCCCCTGCTGGCCCGCGAGCACGGTGCCTACGTGGCCGAGGTCAACCTCACACCGAGCGCCATCGCCGGGTACGTGGACGAGGTGGTCGAAGGGGCGGCGGGCGCCGTGCTGCCCCGGCTCGTGCAGGCCGTCCGGGCCGCAAGCCGGGAAACGACCCCGGCCTCCGGCGTACAAAACGGGCGCAAAGAAGCTTGAGGCAAGAACGCGATGGAATTTGCCGAACCCGGATGGCTGTGGCTGCTCGTCCTCGTACCGGTGGTCGGGGCGTGGACGTGGTGGCGGGACCGTCACCGGCCGGGGCTGCGGTTCAGCAACGTGGCGGCGGCCCGGGGGGTCCCCCCCTCGCACTGGAGCCGCCTGCGGGCGCTGCCGGCCGTGCTCCGCATGACGACGCTCGCGCTCGGCATCCTGGCCCTGGCCCGGCCACAGGAGCGCAATGTCACGCGCGAGCGCTTCGCCGAGGGCGTCGACATCATGATGGTGCTCGACACCTCCACCTCCATGCGGGCCCAGGACTTCACCCCGAACCGCTTCGAAGCCGCCCGCAACGTCGGCGCCGAGTTCATCCGGGGACGCGTCTCCGACCGCATCGGCCTCATCGTCTTCGCTGCCAAGGCCTACACCCAGGCTCCGCTGACGCTCGACTATGACTTTCTCCTCGCGATGCTGCGCGAGGTGGAGATCGGGGTCATCGAGGACGGTACGGCCATCGGGACGGCGCTGGCCACGGCCGTCGCCCGGCTGAAGGACTCCGAGGCCCGGAGCAAGGTCATCATCCTGCTGACCGACGGGCAGAACAACCGGGGCGAAATCAGCCCCGAGACCGCCGCCGAGGTGGCGGCCACGATGGGGGTGCGCATCTACGCCATCGGGGTCGGCGCCCGCGGCGAGGCCCCCTTCATCGTCGATCACCCGTTCGCCGGCCCGCAGCGCCGCATGGTCCCCGTCGAGATCGACGAGGAAATGCTCCAGGCCCTCGCCGAAAAGACCGGCGGGAAATATTTCCGGGCCACGGACAACGAGGCCCTCCGTGCGATCTACCGCGAGATCGGTGAACTGGAGAAGACCAAGATCGAGGAACGGGTCTATGTGGACCACGAGGAGCGGTATGCGGCGTTTTTGTGGCCTGCCTTCGGGCTGCTGCTGCTCGAACTGCTCCTGGTCAACACCCGCCTCCGACGCCTGCCGTGATCACGGGGGAGCGAGATGTGTCGATGGATGCAGGCGGGAGGAAAGGTGTCGTACGCTGTAAAAAGTTGACAATGTTCAATTTGTAATCTGCCATTTGCAATCTTCTTAGGTCTAACCCGACATGGACTGGCTGCATCCGTCATACCTCTGGGCGCTGCTGGCGGTGCCGGTGGCCGTGGGACTGTTCCTGTGGGCGGCATGGCGCCGGCGTGAGGGATTCCGGCGGCTGGGTGATCCGGCGCTGGTGGCGCGCCTGGCGGTGGTCGTCAGCCCGCGCCGGCGGCGATGGAAGGCGGCCCTCCTCGTCCTCGGCGTGCTCTTGCTGGGGGTGGCACTGTCCGGGCCCCGTTTCGGGACGCAGCTGCGCGAGGTCAAGCGCGAAGGCGTGGATCTGGTCATCGCGCTCGACGTCTCCCTCTCGATGCGGGCCGAAGACGTGGCGCCGAACCGGCTCGCCCGGGCCAAGAACGAGATCAAGAAGCTGCTCGACACACTACGGGGCGACCGGGTGGGGCTGGTCCTCTTCGCCGGAGACGCCTTCATCCAGTGCCCGCTGACGACCGACTATAACGCCCTGCGCCTTTTCCTCGACGTGGCCGACCCCACGCTCATTCCCACTCCCGGCTCCGACTTCGGCGCGGCGTTGCGCACCGCCCTGAAAGCCTTCGAGAACACCCCGGCCGCGCCCGACGCCCCGCGTACCCGTGCCCTGCTCGTCGTCTCCGACGGGGAGAGCCATACCCCTCTCCACGACGACCTCCTCGACGAGCTGCGGCGGGCCGGCATCGTCGTCTTCGCCGCCGGGGTGGGCGAGACGGAAGGCACCGTCATCCCGCTTTACCGTGCCGGGCGGCGCGTCGAATACAAGAAGGACCGCGAAGGGCGCGTCGTCACGACACGGCTCGAAGAGGAAACCCTGAAGACGCTGGCCGAGGAGGGCGCCTATTTCCGCATCGCCCGCACCTCCAGCTCGCTCGGCAAGCTGGCGGCGGCGCTCGAAGACCTGGACAGGACGGAGTTCGGGCGGGAGCAGTTTGAGGCGTATGAGGAACGGTACCAGTGGCCGCTGGCGCTGGCGCTGTTGCTGCTCGTGGCCGAATACCTGATCGGCGACCGGCGTCGCCGCCCGGGGCCCGGATCGTATACGGGAACGCTTTTCGCCGCCGACGCCGGCGGCAACGTCAACTGATCGCGTGCAGACCATGTGGATCCGAACGCTCATGTTCTTCGTCGTCTTGCAGGCCGTGGCGCCCGCGCCGGGCGGCGACGGGTCGAGGCAGGGACGGCGCGGCAATGCGCTGTACCGGCAAGAGGACTATGCCGGGGCGGCCGCCGCCTACCGGGACGGGCTGGCTGCTTCCGAAGGACGCGGCCCCGGATTCGTCCGCAGCGGGCTCTTCAACAACCTGGGAGCGGCCCTCTACCGGAGCGAAGACTATGAAGCCGCTGCCGAAGCCTTCCGGAACGCGATGGGCGCCGCCGTGGCCGACGCCGACTTTGCACGGGCCGCCTACAATGCGGGCAACGCCGCCATGCGACGGGAGGACCTGCAGGCCGCCGTCGACCGCTACCGGCAGGCGCTCCTGGCGAACCCCGACGACGAGGACGCCAAATTCAACTACGAGTTTGCCCGGCGTCGCCTTGACGAGCAGCAACGATCCCGGCAGCAACAGAACCGGCCACAGGAACAGCAGCCGGATCAGGAAACACCACAGGATACGGGCCGGCAACCGCCGCCGCAGGAACAGCCGGACCAGGAAGGGCAGCCGGAGCCGGGACCGCAACAGCAGGGACAGGACCAGCCCCAGCCACGTCCCCCCGCACCGGACGCGCTGAGCCGGGAAGAGGCGGAGCGCATCCTGCAGGCCCTCCAGAACGACGAAGCGCAGCTTTTGCGCCAGGTGCAGCAGATGAAAACCCCGCCGCGCCGGGTTGAGAAAGACTGGTGAGCGGGAGACGGATGTCGAAGCGAAAGAGAACAGCGATGAGAAGACTGTGCGGCGCCCTTTCGTGCGGGTCCGTGCTGGTCCTGTGGATCGTGCTCGGGGTGGCAGCGCAGGCCCAGCCGGTCGTCTCCGCCTCCGTCAGTGAGACGACCATCGGGACGGAGGAGCGGCTGGTCTACACCGTCGAAGTGAAGGGCGGGCAGCTGGGGCGGGTCGAGCCGCCGGAGCCGCCCGAGACCCGCGGGCTCGTGCTCGTGCAGCAGTTCCCGAGCACCTCGCGCAGCATCTCCCTGGTGGGCGGGCAGATGGAACAGCGCATCAGCTTTCAGTGGACGTATCAGCCGGTGCGCGAGGGCACGGCACAGATCCTGCCGGCCCGCGTCAAGATCGGCGATGCCGTCTACCAGACCGAGGCCATCACGGTGACGGTCGTGCCCCAGGCGCAGCGTCCGGCCCGCCCACGCCGCGACCCGTTCGCACGCCTGCTCGACCCCTTTGCCGCACCCCCGGACGAGCCGCCGGCCGAAGAACCGGCGCCGGAGGACCTGTTCATCCGCGTCATCCCCAGCCGGCAGCAGGCCTATCAGAACGAGCAGGTCACCGTCGAATACCAGCTCTTCTTCCGCGAAGGCGTCCAGCTTCGCCAGAGCCGGCTCGCCGACTCGTGGGACGCCGAAGGGTTCTGGCGGGAGGAGTTCGAGGTGGACACCCGGCCCATCCCGCGCTCGGTCGTCGAAAACGGGTTGCGTTACCACATGATCGTGCTCAAGCGGGCCGCCGTCTTTCCCACGCGCACGGGGGAGCTGCGGATCGACCCGCTGCGCATCGAGACGGAGGCGATCCTGCCCTCGGCTTCGCGTGATCCCTTCGAACGCTTTTTCAGCCGAACCCGCGGTTTCCGAACCGTGGAGGTGGCCTCGGCCCCGCTGGTCATCACGGCACGGCCGCTGCCGGACGGGGCCCCGCCCGCTTTCCGGGGGGCGGTCGGGCAGTTCGAGATGCGCACCACGGTGGACCGGGCCGAGGTGGATCTCGGCGGCTCCGTGCAGCTCCGCGTCACCCTTTCCGGTACCGGCAACCTGGCGACGCTGGCGCCGCCGGTCTTCAATCCGCCGGGCGTCTTTGAGGTGTACGATCCACAGGTCGATCTCACCATCGACCGGAGCGGTCGTCACATTCGCGGAACGAAGACCTTCACCTATGTGCTGGTGCCGCGGTCGAACGGCACCTTCGAACTGCCGCCGGTGACCTTTGCCTTCTTCGATCCCGAGCAGGGGCAGTATCGGACGCTGCGTTCGGCCCCGCATCCCCTCCACGTGCGGGGGACAATGCCCCGTGCCGCCCCGGCGACGGCCACCTCCGCCGGGCTGCCCGTGGACGACATCGCCGGCCCGCTGGTCCGGGCGGACGGGTGGGTGAAGACGGGCCGCACGCCCCTGCACCGCCAGCACTGGCCCTACCTGCTGCTCGTGTTGCCGGCGCTGGCGCTCGCCGGCCTGGCGGCCTACCGGCGGTACGTGACCCGCCTGGCAACCGACGTGGCCTATGCCCGCCGACGCCGGGCCCATCCCGTGGCCCGACGCCATCTGAAACAGGCCGCCGCCCTGCTCGAGGCGTGTACCCGCGGCAACGAGGCCGAAGCCCGCGCCTTCTATGCCGAGCTGGATCGGGCCGTGCGCGGCTTCGTCGGCAACCGCTTGAACGTCGCCGAGGCGGGCCTGACACGCGCCCAGCTCGACGAACGCCTCGCCGCTGCCGGGGTGGCACCCGCCTGCCGGGAGGACCTGCATCGCCTGCTCGATGCGTGCGACCACGCCCGCTTCGCCCCCGTTCCCTCCGATCGTGCGGCGATGGAGGAAGCCCTCGACCGGGCCGGACGGCTCATTGTCCTGCTCGACGAGCAACTCGACCGGCCGCCCGCCCCGGCCACACGACCGGGACCGCGGGTGCTTCTCATGATGGCCGCGCTCGTGCTGTTCGGTGCTGCCCGCGCCCCGGCTCAGGTGACCGAGGCGGTACGGCACTTCGACGCGGGCAACCGCCTGTACGCCGAAGGCGACTACCGCGGTGCCCTCGAAGCCTACGAGCGTGCCCTGGCCACCGGCTTCGCCAGCGGCGCGCTTTACCTGAACCTGGGCAATGCGTATTATCGGCTCGACGAACTCGGCCAGGCTATCCGGTATTACGAGAAGGCCCGGCGGCTGCTGCCCGAAAGCCGGGAGGTGAGCCACAACCTGCGCATCACCCGCAGCCGTGCCGTCGATCAGTTCTCGCAGGTGCCGGTACCGTTCTGGCGGGGGTGGTGGCAGAAGGCCGTCGCCGCCCTCGGGGCCCGCGGCTTCTTTCTGGTCGGGCTGTCCGGCTACCTGACGGCTCTCGGCCTGGCCGGCCTGCGGATCTGGCGAGCGCGGCCGCACGCCTGGCACCGGCGGATGCTCACGCTGGCGGCCCTCGTGGGGGGCGTCGGGCTGGTTGCCGCCTTCGGCGCGTCCGTTGCCGAGGAGGGCGGGCGAAGGGCGGTCGTCGTCGTCGAGCAGGTCGAGTTGCGGACCCGGCCCGGCGAAACGGGGGAGGCCGCACTCACCGTACACGAGGGGCTCGTCGTCGACGTCACCGGCGAGGACGGCGGCTGGATCGCCGTGCGGCTGCCCAACGGCGTCACCGGCTGGCTGCGTGCCGGCACCCTCGGGGAGATCTGAGGAAGCCTCCGGGTGCCGCCTCAGGACCTGTTTTCCCCGCCTACAAACCCACAACGCACAGGCAGGCATGGTGGAACCACACGTCTTTCACCGGGACAAAAAGCCGGGCTGGATCGAGGTGATCTGCGGGTCGATGTTCAGCGGAAAAACCGAGGAACTGATTCGGCGCCTGCGGCGGGCCCGGATCGCCCGGCAGCGCGTCGAGATCTTCAAACCGGCGCTCGACAACCGCTTTGCCGCCGATGCGGTCGTTTCCCACGACGAAAACGCCATCCCCTCGACCCCCGTCGACGCCGCGGCTCAGATCCTCCTGTTTGCCGGGCGGGCAGACGTGGTCGGCATCGACGAGGCGCAGTTCTTCGACCTGACGCTGGTGGAGGTGTGCGAACGGCTTGCCCGCGACGGCCGGCGGGTGATCGTGGCCGGGCTGGATCAGGACTACCTCGGCCGGCCCTTCGAACCGATTCCCCAGCTCATGGCCGTGGCCGAGTACGTGACGAAATTGCATGCGGTATGCGTCGTCTGTGGTGCACCGGCCAATCATTCACAGCGACTCGTCCGTGAGGGGGGGCGGGTGCTGCTCGGCGCCAAGGAAACCTATGAACCCCGCTGCCGCCGCTGCTTCGATCCTCCGGATGACGAGCCCGCCCCTGCTCCCCGAGATCTGGAGGCAGTGCCGGCCACGCCTCCGGACCTGCGCGGTGAGTAGCCCGGGGAGAGGGCGGCACGAACGGTCCGGAGCCGCGGGTCGCCCGGACACGCGACGGCGGTTGTGTTCATTCCAGCATTGCCGGGCGGGGGTATTCGGGCTCGGGACGGACCTCCGGGTGGCGCATGATGATGCGGGCGCAGGTGTTCCACCGCAGGATGGCGTCGTCGTTGCCTTCGGGGCTGAGCGGTTCGGCTGCCTCGTAGCGTTCCATGGCCTGCCGGAACCACGCGTAGGCCAGGTGCCCGGCACCGGGGGTGCCCTGCCGGAGGTGGGCCTTGGCCCGCCGCTCGCAGATGAGGCCGTCGTAGTAGGCCCGGTGGTAGGGGTCTTTCAGGCGTGGCAGCAGGGCGCAGGCGCGCTGGAACGGCTCGCTCAACGTCCGTTCGAACTGGTCGGTCAGGGCCAGCAGCAGCGTGATGAGGGCGTCCTGGTGCCCGGGTTCCACTTCCAGGATGTCCAGGCAGATGCTTTCGGCCTGCATCGGCTCGTTGAGCAGGCGGTAGTGGCGGGCTTTTTCCAGCGCCGCCGGGATGCTTTCTCTGCGGATGGGTTTGAGTTCGAACATGGTACGCCTCCGTGGGGTTGGGGCAGTTCTCGGCTCAGAGCTGCCAGAGCAGGATGCCGGCCAGGAGAGAGCCGGCGAGGGCACCACCGTAGCAGAAGGCCAGAATGAGCGTCTCCAGGTGTTTGAGCTGGAGGCCGTCGTAGAGGGTGAAGCGGAAACGGTGCGCCCAGTGAAGCAGGGAAAAGGTGATCAGGACGAAGAGAAACAGCCGGGCCGGGAGGGAGGCGATCCGTGCCCGCAGCGCCTCGTAGCCGGGTGCTTCGACCCAGCCCAGCGGGATAGCCAGGCCGAACAGAAGGAGCAGAACCGGCAGGCACAGCGCCGACAGGGTGCCGCCGGCGCTAAAGAACGTCCACCAGAACGGATCGCGCGTTTTCTTCATGACGGCGGTTGCGGCTTAAGTTGCCAGAAGGAGGCCGGCCAGTCCCGCCGAGACGACGACCCAGGCCGCGTAATTCAATCCGCGCACGGCGGCATCCGGAATGCGCCGTCCTCCGGCGTGAAGGACCAGGGCGCGGGGGGCCAGGTTGAACCAGGTGAGGCTGTGGAAGAGCAGCATCAGCACCGTCACCGCATTCAGGATGAGGGCGACCGGTGTTT
This sequence comes from Rhodocaloribacter litoris, assembly GCF_011682235.2. Classification (NCBI taxonomy): domain Bacteria; kingdom Pseudomonadati; phylum Rhodothermota; class Rhodothermia; order Rhodothermales; family Rhodothermaceae; genus Rhodocaloribacter; species Rhodocaloribacter litoris. Next base: position 3,385,575 of record NZ_CP076718.1, read on the forward strand.
GCAGCCAGGCCAGGAAGGCCGCGTAGGCCGCCGGCCCCTGTCCCAGCGCTCGCACCAGGAACAGCAGCTCGAGCGCGCCGAAGGCCACGAACACGCTGGTCAGTTCCCGCGTGATGAAACGGATGTGGGCGGCCCGGTGCACCCACCAGAAGATCGGCATGCGGCGCTGGTAGAGCCGGGGCTGGTATCGGCGGTATCGCGGCCGGTGCGACATGGCAGGACGTCTTTTCGTGTTGCGTTTTTCCCTGAAGCCGTTCTCTCTTCCGCACGGCTATGTGCCGCGCTGCCAGGGGAGCAGGAAGTGCTTCCACCAGGCCACGGCGGCGGTAAGCTTGTACCGCTGTATGGCACCGGCCGGGTCGACGCCTTTCGGGCATACCGTAGAGCATTCCCCCACGAACGTGCATTCCCAGATGCCGTCGTCCTGCGAGAGCACGTCGGTCCGTTGCCGGAAGCCCTCGTCCCGGCTGTCCAGGTTGTAGCGCTGGGCCAGGGCGATGGCAGCCGGTCCGATGAACGTCGGTTCCAGCCCGTAGACCGGGCAGGCGGCGTAGCAGAGCAGGCAGTTGATGCACATGCTGTATGGTTTGTATTCGGCCAGCTGGGCGGGGGTCTGCAGGTATTCCCCTGCGCTCACGGGTTGCTCCTCGTGCCGGATGAGCCAGGGATGGACGCGGTTCAACTTCTCCATGAAATCCGTCATCAGGATGACGAGGTCGCGCACGACCGGGAAGTTTGCCAGGGGCTCGACGCGGATGGGGCCGGGACGATAGGAGGACAGGAAGGCGCCGCACGTGAGTACCGGCGTGCCGTTGACCATCATCCCACAGCTCCCGCAGACCCCCATCCGGCACGACCATCGGAAGGAGAGCGATCCGTCCAGCTCGTCCTTGATGTAGTTGAGCGCGTCCAGGATGACCCAGTCCTTCCGGCAGGGGACTTCGTACGCCTGAAAGGCCGGCGCTTCCTCGCGCTCGGGGCGGTAGCGAAAGATTTCCAGGGTGATGGTTTCTTCGGTCATGGCGTGCTGTTGTGGAGGGGTGGGTGCCGTGGGTGCGGCTATCGCCCGTAGACCCGTTCGCCCGGGGGCCAGCGGGTAATGACCACGTCCTTGTAGTCGATCCGGGGCGGGCCGTCGTTCGTGCGATAGGCCAGGGAGTGCTTGAGGAACCGCTCATCGTCGCGGCCGGGGTGGTCGGTACGCTGGTGGGCGCCCCGGCTTTCGGTGCGGGCCAGGGCGCTGTGTGCGATGGTCTCGGCCACGTCGAGCATGCCGTCGAGTTCGAGGGCGGCCACGAGTTCGGTGTTGAAGGTGAGGCTGCGGTCGTCGAGGCGGAGGTGGTTGAAGCGTGCGCGCAGCTCCGCCAGCTTCTCACAGGTCCGTTTCAGGTCATCGGCGTGGCGGTAGATGCCGGCGCCGGTTTCCATCGCCTCCTGCATCTCCCGGCGCAGCCGGGCCACCCGCTCCGTGCCGTCCTCCTTGCGGAGGAAAGCCCGGGTGAGCCGGGCCTGCTCGTCGACCCCCTGTTTTTCGAGGGCGACCACGTCGAGGTCCGGATGAGCAGCGGCGTAGGCGGCGGCCGCCCGTCCGGCGCGGGCGCCGAAGACCAGCAGCTCGGTCAGCGAGTTGGAGCCGAGCCGGTTGGCGCCGTTGATCGAGACGCAGGCGGTCTCCCCGGCGGCGAACAGGCCCGGGAGGGCGGTGGCGCCGTCGAGGTCGGTGTCGATTCCGCCCATGAAGTAGTGAACCACGGGCCGTACCGGGATCGGCTCGTCGACCGGGTCGATGCCGGCGTACTTGCGTGCCAGCTCGCGCACGAAGGGGATCTTTTCGTTGATCCGTTTTTCCCCGAGGTGGCGCAGGTCCAGCAGCACCACGTCGCCGTAGGGACCGGGGAGGGTACGGCCTTTTCGTTGTTCCTGGACGAAAGCCTGGCTGAGCCGGTCACGCGGGCCGAGTTCCATGCTCTTCTTGACCGGATGGCGCGGGTCGGTCACGTCCAGCGGGGTTCCCAGGTCGTAATCCTGGAGGTAACGATATCCGTCTTTGTTGACGAGGATGCCGCCTTCGCCGCGGGCGGCTTCGGTGATCAGGATACCGGTGCCGGGCAGGCCGGTGGGGTGGTACTGGACGAACTCCATGTCCTTCAGCGGAACGCCGGCGCGGTAGGCCAGGGCCATGCCATCGCCGGTTTTGATGGCCCCGTTCGTGGTGAAGGGGAAGACGCGCCCGGCGCCGCCGGTGCAGAGGATGGTGGCCCGGGCGGCCAGCACGTGCACCCGTCCCGTCTGCAACTCCAGGGCCGCCACGCCCTGGCACCGCCCGTCCTCGACCAGCAACCGGGTGACGAACCACTCGTCGTAGGGCGTGATGTTGTCGTACTTGAGCGAGGTCTGGAACAGGGTATGCAGCAGGTGGAAGCCCGTCTTGTCCGCGGCGAACCAGGTGCGCTCGATCTTCATGCCGCCGAAGGGCCGGACGGCCACCCGGCCGCCGGGTTCGCGACTCCAGGGGCATCCCCAGTGTTCGAGGCGCAACAGCTCCCGGGGCGCCTCCGCCACGAACAGTTCCACCGCGTCCTGATCGACGAGCCAGTCGCCCCCGGCGATGGTGTCCAGCGCGTGGGCCTCGAAGCTGTCGTGCTCCTTGATGACGGCCGCCGCGCCTCCTTCGGCGGAGACAGTGTGGCTGCGCATCGGATAGACCTTGCTCACCAGGGCCACGTCCAGCGACGGGTTGGCTTCGACCACCGCGATGGCCGCCCGCAGGCCGGCTCCACCTCCCCCGACGATGACCACGTCGTGTTCCGGCATAAGATGGTTCCTCCGGGCCTGCCCGCCGCATCGCCCCGGCAGCGGGATGAGAAGAAGAAGAATGGAAGAAAAAAGGATGGATGCATTATATCACATAAGGCCTTGTTTGTCAAAGGTGTGGCGTCGTTTTGTGGGTGCCGTCGTCCGCACTTCCGGGGTGGGATGGAGGGAAGGGGATGCAGGCGGCGGCGTGCACCGTGAAACGGGCGATCTTCACGCGCGTTTTGCCCCCCGGGGTGTCTTTCTTGGCCGCTTTGATTTACTTTACGGGCGGCTTTTTGGAAACCTGAACCGGGTGCCATGAACTCCTCGACCACGCGCCGATCCCTCTTTGCCTCGCCCGTCGGGAAGAAGATCCTGACGGGGCTCACCGGGCTGGGACTGACGGTGTTTGTCTTTTTCCACATGGCGGGCAACCTGACCCTGCTGTTCCGGGGTCGCGATGCGTACAATGCCTATTCGCACTTCCTGGTCAGCCTGGGGCCGCTGCTCTATGCGATCGAGCTGGGGCTGGCGGCGTTCTTCATCATCCATGCGGTGCTGGGCATCCGGATCTTCATCGGCAAACGCATGGCCCGGGGAGACGACTACTACCTGTACCGGAGTGCCGGGCGGCCCAGCCTGCAGTCGTTCAGCTCGCGCAGCATGATCTTCACCGGTGCCGTCCTGCTCGTCTTTCTGGTGATTCACCTGGCCTCGTTCAAGTTCGGCCCCGGTGGGCCGGGCCATGCCGACCCGAACTACGTCACCACGGTGGACGGCGTACAGATGCGCGACCTGGCGAAGCTCGTCATCGAGAAGTTCCAGAACCCGCTCTACGCCTTCGGCTACACGGCGGTGATGGTGCTGCTGGGCTTTCACCTGCGGCACGGCGTCTGGAGTGCCCTGCAATCGCTCGGGGCGATGAACCCCCGGCTGACGCCGCTCGTCTACGGCCTCGGCGGGTTGCTGGCCGTGCTGATCGCCGTCGGCTTCCTGGTCGTCCCCCTTTGGATCTACTTCGGAGGTGCCATCCGATGAACAAGGACGTGCTCGTTGCGGAAACGAAACGGCTCGATGCCCGCGTACCGGCCGGGCGGTTGCAGGAAAAGTGGGACAACTTCAAAAACACCTGCAAGCTGGTCAGCCCGGCCAACAAGCGCAGGCACACCATCCTGGTCGTCGGGACCGGGCTGGCCGGCGGTTCGGCGGCGGCGACGCTGGCCGAGCTGGGCTACAACGTCAAGAGCTTCTGCATCCAGGACTCCGCCCGGCGGGCCCATTCCATCGCCGCGCAGGGGGGCATCAACGCCGCCAAGAACTATCCCAACGACGGGGACACCATCTGGCGGCTCTTCTACGACACGATCAAGGGCGGGGACTACCGCTCGCGGGAGGCCAACGTCTACCGCCTGGCGCAGATCTCGAACCACATCATCGACCAGTGCGTGGCGCAGGGCGTGCCCTTCGCCCGTGAATACGGCGGCCTGCTGGCCAACCGCTCCTTCGGCGGGGCGCAGGTGTCGCGCACCTTCTACGCCCGCGGGCAGACCGGGCAGCAGCTCCTGCTCGGGGCGTACCAGGCCATGAGCCGGCAGATCCAGGCCGGCCGCATCCAGATGTACGCCCGGCACGAGATGCTCGACCTCGTCGTCATCGACGGGCAGGCCCGCGGCATCGTCACGCGCGACCTGGTCACCGGCGAGATCGAGCGGCACCTGGGCGACGCCGTCGTGCTGGCCACCGGCGGCTACGGCAACGTCTACTTCCTCTCGACCAACGCCAAGAACTCGAACGTGACGGCCGCCTGGCGCTGCTTCAAACGCGGGGCCTTCTTCGCCAACCCCTGCTTCACGCAGATCCACCCCACCTGCATCCCCGTCTCGGGCGACTACCAGTCCAAGCTGACGCTCATGAGCGAGAGCCTCCGCAACGACGGACGGGTGTGGGTGCCGAAGAAGAAAGGCGACAAGCGGCCGCCGAACGAGATCCCGGAGGATGAGCGCGACTATTACCTGGAACGCCGCTACCCCAGCTTCGGCAACCTCGTTCCCCGCGACGTGGCCTCGCGCAACGCCAAGTACGTCTGCGACGAGGGGCGCGGCGTCGGCGAGACGGGGCAGGCCGTCTACCTGGACTTCCGCGACGCCATCCGGCGGCTCGGCCGCGAGGTCATCGAGGAACGCTACGGTAACCTCTTCGAGATGTACGAGCGCATCACCGGGGAGAACCCGTACGAGACGCCCATGCGCATCTACCCGGCCGTGCACTACACCATGGGCGGCCTCTGGGTGGACTACGAGCTGATGAGCACCATCCCCGGCCTGTTCGTCCTCGGCGAGGCCAACTTCTCCGACCACGGCGCCAACCGCCTCGGCGCGAGCGCCCTCATGCAGGGCCTGGCCGACGGCTACTTCATCATCCCCTACACGCTGGGCAACTACCTGGCACAGACCGACCTCAAGCCGGTCACGACGGATCACGAGGCGTTCGCGGAGGCCGAGGACGCCGCCCGCCGGCGCCTGACGAAGCTGCTCTCGATCCGGGGCGAGAAGACGGTGCTCGAGTACCACCGCGAGCTCGGCAAGATCATGTGGGACTACGTCGGGATGTCGCGGACCCGGGAGGGACTGGAGCACGCCATCGAGGCCATCGCGCGGCTTCGCGACGAGTTCTGGGAGAACGTCCGCGTCCCGGGCGAAAACGAGATGTACAACAAGAACCTGGAATTTGCCGGGCGGGTGGCCGACTTCATGGAGCTGGGCCAGCTCATGGCCCTCGACGCGCTGCACCGCGAGGAGTCCTGCGGCGGCCACTTCCGGGAGGAGTACCAGACGCCCGACGGGGAGGCGCTCCGCCGCGACGACGAGTTCGCCTACGTGGCCGCCTGGGAGTACACCGGCGACATGGCCCGTCCCGTCCTCCACAAAGAGGACCTGGTGTTCGAGAACGTCAAACTGACCACGCGAAGCTACAAATAACGTTCGGTTTCCGGGCTGCCGGCCGGCGGTGCTTTTCGGGACGTGCGGCCGGTGGTCTGCCCGGTGGCGCGGTCAGGGGCACCGCCTCGCCGGCCGCGCGTCCAATCCGCAATCGGGAGAGCCGACAGCCAGAAGCGCTATGAGTGACAGCACGATGACCATCCACCTGAAGGTGTGGCGGCAGGCCGGGCCGGAGGCGCCGGGCCGGCTGGTCGACTACACGGTGCAGGTCAACCCGCACATGTCGTTCCTCGAGATGCTGGACGTGCTCAACGAGGAGCTGATCAAGCGGGGCGAAGAACCGGTCGAGTTCGATCACGATTGTCGTGAAGGCATCTGCGGTTCCTGTGGCATGGTCATCAACGGCATCGCCCACGGCCCGCAGCAACGTACGGCGGCCTGCCAGCTCCACATGCGCCATTTCCAGGACGGCGACACGATCGTCGTCGAGCCCTGGCGGGCGACGGCCTTCCCGGTCATCCGCGACCTGGTCGTCGACCGCAGCGCGTTCGACCGGATCATCGCCGCCGGCGGCTACGTCTCGGTCAACACCGGCTCGGCACCGGATGCCAACACGCTCCCGGTCCCGAAGGAGGATGCGGACCAGGCGTTCGACTACGCCACGTGTATCGGCTGCGGGGCCTGTGTGGCCGCATGCCCGAACGCCTCGGCCTCGCTCTTCACGGCGGCCAAGATCGCCCACCTGGCCCTGCTGCCGCAGGGCGCGCCCGAGCGCAAGCGCCGCGTCGTCGCCATGGTCGAGCAGATGCGCGCCGAAGGGTTCGGCGACTGCTCGAACCACGGCGAATGTGAGGCCGTCTGCCCCAAGGGCATCTCCATCTCGGCCATCGCCCTGATGCGGCGCGAATACCTGAAGGCCGTTCTTTCCTCGTAAAGCCACGCACCCGTGTAGCCGCGGGCTTCACCCCGGGCCTGCCGGTAGACGGAAGGCCGGCGTGCGTTCATGGGGCCGGCGTCGTATCTTGAACGACGTTGGGGCGCTGGTGCGGGTCCCTCCTTGCCTTTCAAAGGAACCTGTTGGCCGCGCAAGGTGGCCGGAGAGGACTGTCATGTCACGCCTTCCACGGGAGTTCGAGGTTCATCCGGCCGCCTATGAGGCCGTGAACGCGCGCGGCTTGCACCGGGCCGTCTGCCGCTACGTCGTCGACGGCGACACGGCGGACTTCTTCATCGACCTGGGCTGGCTCCAGTACGCCTATGTGTCCGTCCGCTTCTACGATGTGGACACGCCGGAGCTGCGCGGCACCTCGGGTGCCGAGCGGGAGGCGGCCTTCCGGGCGAAGGCGCGCGTGCAGGAACTCTTGCTCGACCGTCCCTGCCTGCTGAGGTCCTACAAGGACGCCACCACGTTCGGGCGCTTCGTGGCCACGATCTGGTTCGTCGTCCCGGACGACGACCCGCTCACCAGCCTGACCGGGTCCTTCAAGCTGGAGGCGGATGCCTCCCACACCTGGGTTTCCGTTGCCGAGGTGCTCAAGCACGAAGGGCTCATCAAGGCGGCCTTCGCCTGAGGGCTACCGCACCTGTCCCTGGGCGTCGACGGCCCACGTCGCGAGCACGTCTTCGCCGTCGACCAGGTAGAGCAGGGGCTGGGTGTTGACGACGACGCAGGCGTGGTTGGGGATGACGCGGAGGCGGTCGCCGACGCGGAGGGTGGCACCGCCGGGGACGCGCACCCAGGCGTGCTCTTCCGAGAGACCGGTGATGCGGGCGTGCGGCAGCGGGTCCATCGTGCGGGCGTTGTAGAGCGGGATGCCGTACCCCAGGGTGTGGTAGCCGACGTCCGAAGTGAAGACCTTTTTGCCGGCGTCGAGATAGAGCCGGTCCTGGCCGGTCGCATCGCGGTGCTTGCTGACGACGGTGGTGAGGACGGTCAGGGCGCAGGCGTCGAGGCCGGCCACGCCGAGACCCACCTGGATGGCATCGTGGAAGACGTAGTTGCCCGGCCGGATCTCGGTGATGCGGAAGCCCGCATGCGTGCGGTTTTCGAAGAAGCGGAGCGAGGGGGTGGAGCCGATGCTGAGCTCGAACGTGCCGGGGGTGACGCCCGGGATGCCGGCCTCGTGCAGGGCGGCGGCGAAGGCGAGCATCCGATCGCGTTCCTCCGCGCCGACGCGGCGGAGGGCGTCCTCGGCCGTCTCGTTTTCGCGGGGGCCGTGGTAGGCGTGCCCGGCGTGGGTGAGGAGGCCCGCCAGGCGAAGCCCCGGCAGGGCGGCGACCTCGCGCACGAAGCGGATGCTTTCGGGATGATCCCACCGGACGCCGCAGCGGCCATAGCCGACGTCGACCTCGACGAGCACCTCGGCACGGCGTCCGTGGGCTGCATAGAAGGCCGAGGCGGCCCGGGCGCCGTCGAGCGTGTCCACACAGAAGGAGATGCGGGCCCGTTCCATCAGGCGCAGCAGCCGGGCATGCTTCTCCTCGCCGACGACCGTATAGGCCAGGCGCACGTCGTCGAAGCCGGCACCCACGAACACCTCGGCCTCTCCCGGCTTGGCCACGGTGAGGCCCCGGGCGCCGAGGGCCGCCTGCCGCCGCGCCAGGGCCACGGACTTGTGGGTCTTGACATGGGGGCGAAGGGCCACCCCCTGTGCGTCGGCCAGCGCCTGCATCCGGGCCAGGTTACGTTCGAGCCGGCGGTGTTCGACGAGCACGCACGGCGTCGACAGGTCATCCAGCCGCAGGGCGGGCGTCGTCGCCGGTCGGGGTGCGGTCGTCGTCTGCATCCGTTCGGTCGGGGCCTTCGGGTGAACGGGAAGCCGGCAGGCCGTGTAACGCGGCGGTACGCAGGTACGCCGGCGCTTCGGGGGCGCGGGGACCGGCGTCCGGCGTTTCGGAGGACGGGGTGATCCGCCGTGAATGCCGGAAACGGGGCGGGGCTTTTGGAGGAGGCAAACGCAGGCGGCTGCCGGGGGTTTCTGAGCCGGCGGCCGCCGCGGGCGTGCCGGGTGCGGGTGGCGTCAGGAGGCCCGGGTGCCGACGCGGCCCATGGCGACGCGCAGGCGGTTGCGGGCCCGTTCGAGGGCCCGCTGGGCCCGGGCCCGGTCGATGTCCGAGCCGCCGGCCTGCAGGCGTTCGAGGGCCCGCTGTTCGGCCTCCCGGGCCCGCTCCACGTCGATGGCCGAAGCCGGTTCGGCCGTCTCGGCCAGCACCGTCACCGTGTTGTTGAGTACCTCGACGAACCCGCCGCTGGTGGCGAAGACGATCTCTTCGCCCGAGGGATCCACCACCACGAGGGGACCGATCTCGATGGCGGCGATCATCGGGGCATGGTTGTAGAGCACCTCGAAGGAGCCCTCCACGCCCGGCGCCTTCAGGGCCCGGGCTTCACCCCGGAAGACGCTTCCATCCGGCGAGACGATGTCGATGAAGAGTTTTCCTGGCATGACCGTTCGTCGTTTCCGGCTCCGGGGCAGTTCGACCGGCCGCCCCGGAGCGGGGCTCATTCGGCTTCGCGAAGCATGCGCTCGCCGTCCTCGATGACCTCCTCGATGACGCCCTTGTAGGCGAAGGCGCGTTCGGGCAGGTGGTCCAGCTCGCCGTCGAGGATCATGCGGAAGCCGCGGATGGTGTCCTCGATCTTGACGTATTTGCCCTCGAAGCCCGTGAACTGCTGAGCCACGAAGAAGGGCTGGCTCATGTAACGCTGGGCACGACGGGCGCGCTGCACCACGAGCTTGTCCTCGTCCGAGAGCTCGTCCATGCCGAGGATGGCGATGATGTCTTGCAGTTCTTTGTAGCGCTGCAGGAGCTGTTTGACGTCCTGGGCCGTCTGGTAGTGGTCTTCGCCGAGGATCTTGGGATCGAGGATGCGGCTGGTGGAGTCCAGCGGGTCGATGGCCGGATAGATGCCGAGCGAGGCGATCTGCCGGGAGAGCACGGTGGTGGCGTCGAGGTGGGCGAAGGTGGTGGCCGGGGCGGGGTCGGTCAGGTCGTCCGCGGGCACGTAGACGGCCTGGAACGAGGTGATGGCCCCGTTCTTCGTGGAGGTGATGCGTTCCTGCATCTCGCCCATCTCGGTGGCGAGGGTCGGCTGGTAGCCGACGGCGCTGGGCATCCGGCCCAGCAGGGCCGAAACCTCGGAGCCGGCCTGGGTGAAGCGGAAGATGTTGTCGATGAACAGCAGCACGTCGCGGCCGCCGAGGTCGCGGAAGTACTCGGCGATGGTGAGGCCGGAGAGGGCCACGCGGGCGCGGGCGCCCGGCGGCTCGTTCATCTGCCCGAAGACGAGGGCCAGGCGGCTTTCCTTGACGGCGTCCAGGTCCACCTTCGAGAGATCCCAGCCGCCTTCCTCCATGCTCTTCATGAAGGCCTCGCCATAGTTGACCACACCGCTTTCGAGCATTTCGCGGAGCAGGTCGTTGCCCTCACGGGTGCGCTCGCCCACGCCGGCGAAGACGGAGAGGCCCTCGTGGGCCTTGGCGATGTTGTTGATCAGCTCCATGATGAGCACCGTCTTGCCCACGCCGGCGCCGCCGAAGAGGCCGACCTTGCCGCCCCGTGCGATGGGCTGGATCAGGTCGATGACCTTGATGCCCGTCTCCAGCATCTCGACGCGGGTGGCCAGCTCCTCGAACGGAGGGGGTTCTGCGTGGATGGGGCGGAAGTCTTCGGCTTTCGGCTGCGGGAGCCCGTCGATGGCCTGGCCTACGACGTTGAACAACCGGCCCCGCACCTCCTGGCCGATCGGCATGGCGATGGGGCGGCCGGTGTTGCGCACGGCGGTGCCCCGGGTGAGGCCGTCGGTCGAGTCCATGGCGATGGTGCGAACCCGGTTCTCGCCGAGGTGCTGTTGCACTTCGAGCACGAGCTGGCTCCCGTCTTCACGGTCGATGACCAGGGCGTCGAGGATTTCCGGCACGGCGTCGGCGGGGAACTCGGCGTCCACCACGGCGCCAACGATCTGCACCACCTTGCCGGTTGTCTGCTTGGCTTCCATCAGCTGTTGAAGGCGTTATGTTCTGAACGATTGTCGCAGGGGGCGCTGCGGTCCGCGGTGAGCCGGTCAGGGAACGGCGATGCGGGAGCGCAGGGCGTCGGGCGGCCCGGCGGGCGGGCACGGCGGGAGACGGGTAAAAATAAAGCGCCTGCCGCCGAAATGCGCCCCCTCCAACGCCCGTAACCCGTCCCGGATCGCAAAGAAACCGGGAATTCCCCTCCGTTTTCGTGCGAAGCAGGCGGCCGGGCTGCCGGGCCTGTGCTTGGCTCCGTTCCGGCTGCATGCTATCTTGCGGGCACGTTCCTTCACGATCAACATTGGACGTCTCATGCGTCCGGCAGGTGTCATGATGGGTTTCCTCCGTCCCGGTTACGTGTTGTTGCTTTGCTGGTTCGTCCCGTTGATCGCCGCGGCGCAGGGCCTGCCGTCCATCGCCGAGAAGACGCGCGGCTTCGAGCGGCAGGACGGCTTCTTCCCGCTCTACTGGGACGCGGCGGAAGGCAAGGTGTGGCTGGAGATCCCGCGCTTCGACGAGGATTTCCTGTACGTGGTCTCGCTGCCGGCGGGGCTGGGGTCGAACGACGTGGGGCTGGACCGCCACCAGCTCGGCGATGAGCGGGTGGTCCGCTTCGAGCGGGTCGGGCCGAAGGTGCTGCTCGTCGAACCCAACCTGCGGTTCCGGGCCGGGACGGACAACCCCGCCGAGCGAAAGGCCGTCGAAGAGGCTTTTGCACCGGCCGTGGTGTGGGGCTTCAAGGCCGAAGCCGAAACCGCCGGCCGTGTGCTCGTGGATGCGACGGACTTCGTCGTGCGGGATGCCCACGGGGTCATCCGGCGCCTTCGCGAGACGGGGCAGGGCACGTTCCGGCTGGATGCGGCCCGCAGTGCGCTCCACGTGCCGATGCTCAAGGCCTTTCCCGAAAACACTGAGATGGAGGCACGCCTGACGTTCGTGAGTGACGATCCGGGCCGGTTCGTGCGCGACGTGGCCGCGGATCCCTATGCCGTCACGCTGCGGGTGCGTCATTCGTTCGTGAAACTGCCTTCGCCGGGCTACGAGCCCCGCGCTTTCGATCCCCGCGCCGGCTTCTACCCTCTGACGTACGCCGACTATGCCGTGCCCATCGGGGAGGAAAAGGAGCGGCGCTTCATCACGCGCCACCGCCTCGCGTGTGCCGGCCCGCGGGGCGCCGACGGCCTGTGCGATCCCGTCGAGCCCATCGTCTATTACCTGGATCCCGGCACACCGGAGCCGGTCCGCTCGGCGCTGCTCGAGGGCGCGCGGTGGTGGAACGAGGCCTTCACCGCCGCCGGCTACCGCAATGCGTTTCGCGTGGAAATGCTGCCGGAGGACGCCGACCCGATGGACGTGCGCTACAACGTCATCAACTGGGTGCACCGGGCGACGCGCGGCTGGAGCTACGGCTCTTCGGTGACGGACCCGCGCACCGGCGAGATCATCAAGGGGCACGTGCTCCTCGGCTCGCTCCGCGTGCGGCAGGACTACCTGCTGGCCGAGGGGTTGCTGGCACCCTACACCGGCGAGCGCGCCGCCGGCCCCCCGCCCGAAGACGATCCGATGCTGGCCATGGCCCTGGCCCGCCTGCGCCAGCTCTCGGCCCACGAGGTGGGCCACACGCTCGGCCTGGCTCACAACTTCGCCGCCTCCGTCAGCGATCGGGCCTCGGTGATGGACTACCCCGCCCCGCTCGTGACGCTCGATGAGGACGGGCAGGTCGTGCTCGATGGGGCCTATGCCACCGGCATCGGCGCCTGGGACAAGGTCGCCATCCGCTACGGCTACACCGACCTTCCCGACACGGTGGACCGGAAGGCCGCGCTGGAGGCCATCCTGCATGAAGCGCACGCAGCCGGGCTGCAGTACGTCACCGACGCCGATGCCCGGCCGGCCGGCGGTGCGCACCCGGCCGCACACCTCTGGGACAACGGCGACGACGCCGTCCGCACCCTGGCGCAGGAGATGGCCGTTCGCCGTGCGGCCCTCGAACGGTTCGGGCTCTCGAACATTCGGGTGGGGCGGCCCCTGGCCACGCTCGAAGAGGTGCTCGTGCCGCTCTACCTGCGCCACCGGTATCAGGTCGAGGCCACGGTGAAGCTCGTCGGCGGGGTGCACTACACGTACGCCCTCCGGGGCGACACGCAGTCGCTACCCGAGCCGGTGCCCGGCGCCCGCCAGCGGGCGGCCCTCGAGGCGCTGCTGGCCACGCTCGCCCCCGAGGCCCTCCGCCTGCCCGGGCAGCTCCGCACCACGATCCCGCCGCGCCCCCCCGGCTATGGCCCCCACCGTGAGCTGTTCGACCGACACACGGGCCTCGTCTTCGATCCCTACGCTCCCGCGGCCGGGGCGGCCGAACTGGTCCTCGGCCTGCTCGTCCACCCGGAGCGTGCCGCACGGCTCACCTATCAGAAAGACTTCGACCCGTCGCTGCCGGACCTGAGCGAGGTGCTCACGACCGTCTCCGAGTTCGTCTGGGAACGCAGCGTGCCAGACGACCCCTACGACGCCGAGTTGCAGCGCACCGTGCAGCAGGTGTGGACGGACGCCCTGCTCGATGTGTCCACCCGGGACGACCTGGCGCCCGCCGTCCGCGCCCGCATGACACAGCACCTCCGCGAGGTGCACGCGTGGCTGCAGGATCACCCCGGTAACCCGCGGGACCATGAAACCGTCGCCCACCGCGCCTTCGTCTTCGACCAGATCGACCGCTACCTCTTCCGCGAATACCGGCCGGATGAGCCCCGGGCCGACCTGACCCTGCCTCCCGGTTCGCCCATCGGGCAGGACGCGCCCGGCTTCGTACACCGCCGGCACGCCCGGCGAGCCTATCTCGAACACCACGCCCCCGCCGCGTTGTGCACCTTCTCCGACCTTCAGAGATGACGGGTTCATCGTACGTTCGCCTGCGCCTCGCCGGCGTGCTGATGGCCGGTCTGTGGGGAGCGGTCGCGGCCACTTGCGCGGGTACCTCCGGCGGCGTGCGGCCTGCCGTGCCCGCCGACACGGTCTTCGTGCGCGTCAACCTCGTCGGTTACCTGCCGGGAGACGCCAAGGTCGCCGTCGCTTTTTCCGAGGCTCCGGTGCACGGCGCGTTCACGGTCGTCGAGGAGCCGGCCGGGGCGGTCGTCTTTCAGGGGGAGGTGCGGCCCGCACCGGCAAAAGGCTGGGGGCGGTTCGCCCACTACTATGAACTGGACTTCAGCGGGCTCGCCACGCCGGGCCGCTACCGCGTCCGCATGGAGCAGACGGGCGACGTGTCGGCCCCCTTCACGATCGGGCCGGACGCCTACGGGGCCTACCACGAAGACCTGCTCGGCTTCCTGCGCCAGCAGCGCTGCGGCTACAACCCCTTCCTGGACCGCGTCTGCCACCGGCGTGACGGGCGCACCTTCTATGGCCCGGTGCCGGACTCCACCTACCTCGATGTCAGCGGCGGCTGGCACGACGCGGGCGACCAGCTCAAATACCTCATCACCGGCAGCAATGCCACGGCACGCCTGCTCCTGGCCTATCTGCTCGAGCCCGACAAGTTCGGTGACGTCGTCAACGACCTGGGGCAGCCCCGGCCGAACGGCCTGCCCGACGTGCTCGACGAGGCCCGCTGGGGACTCGACTGGCTGCACAAGCTGCACCCCGAACCGCATCTGCTCGTCCATCAGGTGGCCGACGACCGGGATCACATCGGCTGGAAATGGCCGGACCGCGACCCCTCGGACTATGGCTGGGGGCCGAACAGCTATCGCCCCGCCTACGTCGCCACGGGGCGGCCGCAGGGCCTGCGCCAGTACCAGAGCGAGGCCACGGGAATGGCCAACCTCGCCGGACGTTTCGCCGCGGCCATGGCCCTGGCGGCCCGTCTCTGGCAGGACCTCGATCCGGCCTTCGCGGCGAAATGCCTGGCGGCGGCTAAGTCCGCCTACGCCCTGGGACGGGCCCACGAAGGCTACCAGCAGGGGAACTCCTACGGCGCCCCCTATCGCTACGCCGAGCGCACCTGGGCCGACGACATGGAATGGGGCGCCGCCGAACTCTATGCCGTGACGCGGGATCCGGCCTACCTCGCCGATGCCCGGCGCTACGCCCGCCTCGCCGGAGCGACCTCCTGGATGCCCCGCGACACCACGGAACACTACGAATACTACCCGTTCGTCAACGTCGGTCACTTCGCCCTGTATCCCCACGTGGACGGAGCCTTCCGGGACACGCTGGCCGGCTACTACCGCGACGGCATCGAACACGCGCTACGGCGCGGCCAGACCAATCCCTTCCGCATCGGGGTGCCCTTCATCTGGTGCTCGAACAACCTGGCCACGGCCCTCATCACCCAGATCCTCCTCTACGAGCGCATGACGGGCGACACTCGGTACCACGACTTCATGCTGGCCCAGCGCGACTGGCTCCTCGGCCGCAACCCCTGGGGGACTTCCATGTTCATGAGCATTCCGCGCGACGGGGAATACCCGCAGGACGTGCACACGAGCATCTGGGCCCTGACGCGCCGTGAAGTCCCCGGCGGCCTCGTGGACGGCCCCGTCTACGCCACGATCTTCAACAGCCTGCGGGGCCTGCACCTGACCGCCCCCGACGAGTTCGCCCGCTTCCAGAACCCCTACGTGGTCTATCACGACGACATCGGCGACTACGCAACGAACGAGCCGACGATGGACGGCACCGCCGGCGCCGTCTATTTCATGGCCCATTTCGGCTCCGCGGCGCACCTCGCACGCTGACCGTCCCGTCCCGGTTTGGGGGGCACGAAGCGGATGCGGCTTACGGTCCCGGAGGGGGTTGCGGTGCCGGGCGGCCGAGCATCTGGTCGTAGAGCCGCCGTAGTTCTTCCGCGTCCTGCCGGTAGGTCGAGTCTTCCAGCGTTTCCGCCAGGCGGGTGCTGAAGGCGGCGGCGGCCTCGAAGTCGCGCGCGTCCAGGTAGGCCAGTTGCAGCATCTGGACGAAGCGGGCGGCCATCTCGAGGTCGCGTTCGCTGCGGGGATGGCGGAGGCGGTGCAGCACCACCGGTTCGGCCTGTTGCAGGATCGCGATGGCACGGGCGCTGTCCCCGGCGGCCTGGTAGGCGCGGGCCATGAAAAGGAACGAGCGCTCGTCGCCGGGGATGGTGTCGAAGGGGACCGCCTCCATGAAGTCGTCGAGCAGGGTGCGGGCTTCCTCCGCGTGCCCCTGTTCGGCCAGGCTCTCGGCCGTGTGGGAGAAGACGGTGCGGTAGCCGTCCACCATCCGCCGGATGTTTTCGTCGTAATAGACGTCCGGGTCGTTCAGGTTGGTGAAGCGGAACTGGCGGAGGCGCCGGGGGGTGATCTCCGGCACCACGCGGCCCAGGGGGTCGTCGGTCTTGATCGGCACGACGCGGTAGGCCTGTCCTTCGAGCTGGAAGTAGTCCTGCAGGTCGAGTTGCCCGTCCGGGCTGACGGTGACGGCGAAATAGACGGGCCGCTCCCAGTTCTGGCGGGCGTTGGTCGTCAGGATGTCGAGCACCACCTGGTCGGCCACGTAGAGGATGTTGATCTCCTGCCCGTTCTCATCCCGTCCGAAGGGGCGTCCCCGGAGGGTCCAGCGCATCGGGCTTTCGATCCGGTTCGTGTCCGGCGCGGGGATGGGGAACTCCGGGTTGTCGAAGAGTTTCTGCCGGTCTACGGGCAGGGCCAGCTCGCGCGGTTGCCAGCGTACGACGTTCAGGCTGGCGATCTCGCGTTCGGAGAGGGAGATCGGCAGCGGGGCCGACTCGCGGGACCACTGGTTCTTGAGCTGGCGGATGTACCAGTCCGTGTTCAGCAGCGACAGGTTCACCACGCGCACGTCGCGGCGGATGCCCTCGACCTCCTGCAGGTACCACAGCGGGAAGGTGTCGTTGTCGCCGTTGGTGAACAGGATGGCGTTCTCCTCGACGCTCATGAGCATGTTGTAGGCGTAGTCCGGTGCCACATACCGGCCGGAGCGGTCGTGGTCGTCATAGTTGACGTACGTCATCCAGAACGGCACGGCGGCGGCCAGGACGGCGGCGATGCCCAGCGGGGCCGCCAGGGGCAACGTCCCGAGGCGGCGCCGCAGGCTGTGGGAGGCGGTCTCGATCAGGCCCGAGGCGCCGATGCCGACCCACAGGCTGAAGGCGAAGAAGCTGGCGACGTAGGAATAGTCCCGTTCACGGGGCTGGAGCGGCGGCTGGTTCAGGTAGAGGATGATGCCGATGCCCGTGACGAAGAACAGGATGAACACGGCGAAGGCCCGCCGCCAGTCCCGCCAGAAATGGAAGGCCATGCCGATGAGGCCCAGCAGCAGCGGCAGGCCGTAGTAGGCATTGCGGCTGGCCCGCTCGCTGGGCGTCTGTTGCAGGTACGGTTTCGCCCGGGCATCCGAGAAGGTCACGATGTGGGGAGCGTCCTGTACGTCCGCCGCCCTGCCGACGAAGTTCCACAGGAAGTAGCGGACGTACATGTGCCCGAGCTGGTAGTGCAGGAAGAAGTCCAGGTCGGAGTCGTACTGGGCGTAGACGCGTTCGTGGTTCGGATCGGGCGAGTGACGGCGGGGGAAGAGCACCTCGCGGCGGGTGTCCACGCGGCGGAGGCGGTTGTCGAAGGTGGGGCCTTTGAGGATCGGGGTGTTGCCGTACTGCTCGCGTTTGAGGTAGTAGACGATGGCCTCGGCCGTCTCCGGGTCGTTCTCGTCGATGGGCGGATCGGCCATGCTGCGGATGAAGATGAGGGCGTACGTCGAGTAGCCGATGAGCACCAGGGTGATCGACAGGGCCACCAGGTTGGCGGCCTGCAGGCCCCGTGTGTGCGTGTAGTAGACGGCGAAGGCGACGAGCGCGACGACGGCGAAGAAGAACAGGAACGGCGCGCCCGAACGGCCGGCCCAGTCGGGCAGCCACTGGACGATGACGGGGAAGATCAGGAAGAAGGCGAGCGTGGAGACGAGGCCCGTCCCGAGCAGGCCGAGCCAGCGCTGGCGCGGGGTCCAGTCCGGCTTCTCGAACTCGGTGTAGAAGAAGATGAGGGCGATGAAGAAGATCGCCAGCAGGTTCAGCAGGTGAACCCCGATGGCCAGGCCGAACAGATAGGCGATGAGCAACAGGTAGCGGTTGGTCGCCAGGCCGAAGGGGTGTTGCCCGCGCCCGGCCAGGGCTGCTTCCTCCTGCAAGGCCTCCTCCCGCCATTTCAGGATGAGCCAGACCACCAGCGCCGTGAAGAGCATCGACAGGGCATACACCTCGGCCTCGACGGCGTTGAACCAGAACGAGTCGGTTGCCGCGAAGGTGCAGGCGCCGATGACGCCGCCCGCGAGCGCCGCGAGGCGGTCCCCCGTCGTCCACGTGGCGGGTGCCCCCTGCCATTCGCGCACCAGCCGCACGATGATCAGGTGGGTCAGCAGTACGGTGAGGGCACTGGCCAGGACGGAGACCAGGTTCACCGCCAGCGCCACGTGAGGAGCCGGCACGAACATCGAAAAGAGCCGCCCGATGAGCATGTAGAACGGCGCACCGGGCGGGTGGGAGACCTCCAGCCGGTTCGCGATGGCGATGAACTCACCCGAATCCCAGAACTCCGCCGTGGGGGCGACCGTCAGGACGTAGAGGACCAGCGCGTAGAGAAAAACAGCGGCGGCGACGAGCCGCTCCGTCAGCTTCCAGTTCATTTTCAGGGTTTTATTGCACCGTGCATGTGGCGTGGGAACGGCACCCGTGCGCGATCCGGAATACGCGATTCCCGGCCCGTTTCGGGGCCTGAGCGGGCCGCTGCGTGTACCGTGGCGGGTTCCGGACACGCCCGCTATGAACGCAGCCGGTGCCGGTTTGATTCGCCCGCCGGTCAGCGGTTGCCGCCGACGACGAGCACGATCTCCCCGCGTACCCGCTCCTGCCCGGCATAGGCGGCATGCAGGTCGGCCAGCGTGCCGCGGCGGATCTCTTCGAACTTTTTCGTCAGTTCGCGGGCGACGGCCGCCGGGCGTTCCGCCCCGAAGACCTCGACGAACTGCGCCAGCGTTCTGACCAGCCGGTGCGGCGACTCGTAGAAGACCATCGTGCGGGGTTCGGCCGCCAGGGCCTGCAGCCGCGTCCGGCGTCCTTTTTTGACGGGGAGGAAGCCCTCGAAGACGAAGCGCTCGCACGGCAACCCGCTTGCTGCCAGGGCCGGCACGAAGGCGGTTGGCCCCGGCAGGGCCTCGACGGGCAGGCCCGCCTCCAGGCAGGCCCGCACGAGGTAGAAGCCGGGATCCGAGATGCCGGGTGAGCCGGCGTCGGTGATCAGGGCCACGCGGGCGCCGGCCTGCATCCGGGCGATGAGCTGCGGCGTCTTGCGGGTCTCGTTGTGGTCATGGTAGCTCGTCCGTGGCGTCTCGATGCCGTAGTGGTCCAGCAGCACCCCCGAGGTGCGGGTGTCCTCGCAGGCGATCAGGTCCACCTCCTTCAGGATGCGCAGGGCCCGGAGGGTGATGTCCTCCAGGTTGCCGATCGGTGTGGGAACGAGGTACAGCAAGGCGTGTTCGTGGCTGTCAGCGGGATCGGGAGTTCGGGTTCCGGGGCGTCGCGTTCGCGACCCGTGATCGGGTTCCGGCCACCGCGCCCGACCTGGTCCCTCATCCGAACCGCACCCTACCCTACAAACTACGGGCTGCGATCACGGCGTTCCACGTCGCGGGGGCGAAGGGCTGCCGGATCGTTCGTCGAAGGCCGCCCGGCGGCCGGGGGGGCGTCGGTGCTCTGTCCCCGGCGGCGGCGCAGGTAGGTCGCCAGCCGGGTGCGCAGGCGGGGCGTGGCGCGCAGGTCGAGCGTCACGTAGAGCACCAGCCACAGGCCGGCCACGAGCGTGACGAGGTTGGCGGCCCACATGCCGACCCACGGTGAGAGCAGGTTGCGGTCGGCGAGCTTTTCGCCCTGCACCAGGGTGACCCAGTAGAAGAGGAACAGGCCGAGGGCCAGGGCGCCGGCCGTACCGAGACCACCGCGCCGGATACTCAGGCCCAGCGGGGCGCCCACGAGCACGAAGATCAGGCAGGCCAGGGCGATCGAGCGTTTCTTGTGGATCTCCACCCGGTAACGGTTGGCCTGTTCCTCTTGCCATTGCAGCGTGCGCCGGGCGTTGTCGATCTCGGTGCGGGTCTGGCGGGCCCGTTGCACGGCCACGTCATAGACCTCGTACTGCCGGCTTCTCGGGAGGTCGCGGAGCACGGCCCGGGCGGCACGGTGCAGGGTGTCGGGGCCGGCGGCGACGGTCGGCAGGGCCGGCGGGCGGTCCGCCCCGCGCGACGTCGTGTCCCGGGCGGTGGCCAGCCGCAGCGTCTGCGCCAGGAGGGCCTGCCGTTCCCGGGCGAGGCTCTGCTCCAGCGAATCCACGACACGAAGCATCTCGGCCGAGCGCATCGTCCGGTCGGAGCGCCGGGTGCGGTCCGGGTCGCTGCGTTCGAAGATAAAGTCGGAAAGGTCGAGGCGGAGGCGATACCGTTCGAAGGCGAGGCGTTCGTAGCGCTCCGGCTCCCGCATCGAAGGGGGGCGGTTGCGCCGGTGGATCTCGCCGTCGTGGAGGATCAGGTCGACCCGCTGGCCGTCCTCCAGGGGGCGGATACGCCCCTGCCGTGCTTTGATGTCCACGCGTTGCCGGGAGCCCTCCGTGTAGTCGTAGATGAGCACGTCCTGAAGCCGGTTGGGGTCGTCGGGCGGGATGTGCTGCACCAGGATGCTGTAGTTGTTGAGTCCCTCGTAGAAGACGCCGGGCCGCAACTCGAAGCCGGGTTTCTTCTTCCGGATGTCCCACCACAGGTTGCGGGCGCGAAAGTTGGCCTCGGGAAGGACCTCGTTGTTGAAGTACCACATGCCTCCGGCCAGCAGGGCACCGGCCACGAGGACGGGCCAGACCAGCTGGGGCAGCGACACGCCGGCACCCTTGATCACCGCGTAGGCGTTCGACTCGGCCAGGCGGCCAAAGGTCATCAGCGTGGCGATGAGCACCGACATGGGCACGGCCAGCACCAGCATGTAGGCCAGATTGTAGACGATCAACTCCAGCACCACGGCCAGCGGCAAGCCCTTGCCGACCAGATCCGGCAGGTACCGGATCAGAAACTGCATCAGCAGCAGAAACATGAGGATCCCCAGCCAGCCCAGGAACGGGCCGGGCAGGAGGCGGAGGATCATCCGGTGAAAACGGGTCAGCATGAGGCCGGCGGCGGTCGACACTCCGGATCGGGGCTTCAGGCTCGCCGGAGGGTCAGCAGGGTGATTTCGGGGCGGATGCCCAGCCGGACCGGCGGCCCGACGGTGCCCAGCCCGCGGTTGACGTAGAGGAACTGGCGACGCCCGGTGCCGGGGTGGTCTTCGGCGTAGAGACCGGCCCAGCGCGGGTAGACGACGCGGGCCAGGCTCCACCGGAGCGGCCCGGCCTCGATGCCGAGCTGCCCGCCGTGGGTATGCCCGCAGAGCATCAGGTCGATCTCGGGATGGTGCGGCCGCACGTGGGTATCCCAGAACGAAGGGTCGTGTGCGAGCAGGAGCGTGGTGCTGTCGTCGCCGGGGACGACGCCGTCGAGGGCGGCCGGCAGGTCGGCATAGTTCTGGCGGAAGCCCGTGTTATCGGTGCCGACGACGTAGAGCCGGGCGCCGTCGATCTCCAGGATGCGGTTTTCGTTGACGAGCAGGTCCACGGGCGTTGCCCGCACGGCGTCGACGACGGCCGGGGTGTGGGCGTAGTGGTCGTGGTTGCCCAGGCAGCCGAAGACCCCCAGCTCGGCCCGGAGCGTGCGCAGCGCCGGCAGGATCAGGTCCAGTTCGCGCTCGTCGTTGTTGACGAAGTCTCCGGTGACGGCCACCAGGTCCGGTTGCAGTTCGCGCACGAGGGCGACGGCCTCGTGCATGGGCCGCGGGCTGAAGAACGAGCCGGCGTGCAGGTCCGAGAGCTGGGCGATGCGCAGCCCGTCGAGGGCGCGGGGCAGGCCCGGGATCGGCACCTCCACGCGGAAGAGGGTGAAGTCGTAGAGGGTGCGAAAAACCCCGTAGCCGACGATCACGAAGGGCACGGAGGCGGCACTCCAGCCCAGCTTCTGCAGGAAAGCCCGGCGGGGCATGCGTTTCATGTCGGAGAGGTCGAGGGCCGGTTCGCCGGGCGCATCGGCCGGGGCGGAGGACGCCGTCGCCGGGAGCAGCCGCTGCTGGAACCACCCGAACAGCCAGATCACGAAGCGGATCGCATCTTTCACGAGCAACCCGGCGGCAATGACGACACGGGGCAGGTAGTAGATGACCCACACGCCGACCACCAGCCCCCGCACCAGCTTGGGCTCGACCTCCCACCAGCGTGAGACGGAAAAGTACGCCGGCAGGAGAAACGGCATTACCCAGAGAGCAACCCGGTAGACCGGCAACGTGCGGCGGGCCCAGCGCCGGAGTCCGGCGAAACGCCGCCAGTTCCGGTACACGTAATAGTCGAGCAGGAAAAGGCCGGCGGCAAGGCCGAGTGCCAGGAAAACAAAGTTCAGCATGGCCGTGATCGTCGGAGAGGCGACGAGGCAGGGAAGAGACGGGCCCGTCGCGCACGCGCTTATCGTTTGCCCGGTCCTATTGTTCCACGAGAAAAGCCGAGGGCGGCGCGGGATCCCGGCAGGCCGTATGGCATACCACCGCACCGGTTTTCTCTGATTCCAGCAGAACGGCAGGCCGCATGACGATCAAGACCTTCACCTTCAACCCCTTCATGACGAATTGCTACGTCTGCCACGCCGCCGGCGAGGCGGTGCTCGTCGACGCCGCCGCCTCCACGCCGAAAGAGCAGCAGGCCGTGCTCGACTATGTCGAGGCCAACGACCTGACGGTGCGGCACCTGCTGCTGACGCATGCACACATCGACCACATCTTCGGCTGTGCCGCCTTTGCCCGGCACTTCGGCCTGTCGTTCAAGATGCACCGGGACGACCTGCCGCTGCTGGACCGGGCGCAGGACCAGGGTATCCTCTTCGGCCTGGAGGTCGAACCGCCCCCGCCCGTGCAACACTTCCTCGACGAAGGCGATACCCTCCGTTTCGGCGGGCATGCCTGGGAGGTGTTGCATACCCCCGGCCACTCCCCCGGCTCCATCTGCTTTTACGATGCCGCGGGCGGCTTCGTCCTCTCCGGCGACGTGCTCTTCCAGGGGTCGATCGGCCGCACCGACCTCTGGCGCGGCTCCCTGCCCGAACTCATGGCGTCCATCTACCAGAAGCTGATGCCCCTGCCCGACGAAACCCGCGTCTATCCCGGGCACGGCCCGGCCACGACCATCGGCCGCGAACGAACCCATAACCCTTTTCTCACCGGCAGCTTCTCGTCGTTTTGACGGTCGAAGGCCCGGGCGATCCGGGTGGGTGTGCGAGATGGTTTCAGGTTCCGGTTTGAAACCGGCCCCCCCCTTCTTCCCCGGAGCCGGTGTCAGAAGGTCAGCCCCAGGCCTGTCGAGAACGTGGTCATGTGGCCGAGGCCGGCGTCGGCGTTGAAGGTCACCGGGCCGAGGAGCAGGCTCAGGCCTGCGATGCCCCGTGTCTTGTTGATGCCCTTCAGCGTGAAATGGATCGGGACGGGTCTTCGCCCCCGCACCGAGGGGTCCAGCGTGTAGCGGATGGTGACGGTGGATTCCTCCCTCTGAAGCCCGCCGTAGAGTGTGAGCACGCCCAGGCGCTTGCTGACCTGCACGTTGGCGGCAACGGTCTCCAGCTCCACGACCCGGCTGCCCGTCGCGTCGTCGGCCGTGACGCGTTGCCAGGCGGCCTGTACGGCCAGGTCGAAGGGGAGCAGCGGAACGTACTGCGCCAGGCTGTGGCGTACGCCGACCCCGTAGAGGGCCACCCCGCCGAAGTCGGACACGGTGGTTTGCGGGAGCCAGCGGACCATCACGTCCGTGCCCAGCACGGTGCCGAGACCCAGTTGCAGCACCGCCGATGGCAGGGCGGGCAGGTCCACGAGCCCGCCTATGGTGGCATAGTCCATCGTCGTGTCGAACGCCGCCGGGAGGACCAGCCCCAGGTAGTGGAGCGTCGTGTCGTGATCGACCACGATGGCGGCTTCGGGGGCCTGCGTCTCGCCGAAGATCGTCGGGGCATCCTGCAGGACCACGGTCCCGGGCACGTCGACGGGGATGGTGGTCGAGCCGATCCTTTGCTCCAGCGTCACGCTGTCGGTCAGAATCAGGTCGAACCGCTTGCCGGCCTCGGGGATGAGGGTGCCGAAGGCCTTGATACCCAGGTACACGTTGAGCCCGAAGCGTTCGTTACCCACGCGGGCGGTGTGGAACAGCCCCGTGTTGAGGTTGGCTCCGGCGGCGTCGGCAAAGGGTTGCGTGTAGGCCCGGGCATAGGCCTCGCCGACCCGGCTCAGGGTCTCCCGGAGGTCCTGGGCGTGCAGGAGGGGGGCAGGCAGGAGCAACAGGAGTGACAGCAGGAAAAGGCGCATGGTGGATCGCAGATCAGCGTAGGCGGAGCATCGTCCGGACCTCGGCAGACGGCCCGGCCTTCAGCCGGTAGAGGTAGACGCCTGCCGGCACGCGGGCACCGGCATGGTCGAGGCCGTCCCAGGTCACCGCGTACGTGCCCGGCGGCTCCACCCGGTCGACGAGCCGGGTCACCTCGCGCCCCAGCACGTCGAAGATCACCAGTTCGACGTGATGCCGGGCGTGCAGCCGGTAGCGGATCGTCGTGGCATCCTGAAAAGGGTTGGGATGGTTCGGCTCCAGCGCAAACGTCCCGGGCGGGGTGGAGACCCGGTGTGCCGGGTCGGCCGCGAAGGCTTCGGTGCCGATCAGGATACGCAGGAGGTAGGGCTCCCCCGCCTCCGGCGACAGCCGGAACCCCCCGGGCCCGGCCGGCAGGAAACGGCCCGTCTGCCGGTCTACGACGTAGATCCGGAAGCCGTCCGGCAGCGGCTGTTCCATGTCGATCTCGAACTCGATTGGAAGCGACGGTTCGGTTGCGACGACCTCGATGTCCCACGCCTGTCCCGGTTCCTGCAGGGGTTTGAAGTTGCCGGCATAGCGTCGCCCTTCCTCGACGATGGAGAGCCGGAGCGAGGATTCCACGGGGGGCGGCTCCAGGAAGTCGAACGGGTCCCGGCCCACCGTGGCCCCGGGGAGGAGGCCGATCCAGTTCCAGGTGTCGCGGAGGGCACCCGGCCCCCGGGCCTGCAGGCGCACCACCGGGCCGCCGGGCGGCGAGCTGCGGAATCCGGTCGCCGTCGTTTCGCCGGCGGCCTCGTGCGGCGGAATGATCATGCGCACCGGCTCGTCGCTGTCGTTCCGGATGAAGTATCCCGTCCAGGGCTCCATCCAGGGGGTACGCCCGGGAGCTGCGACGAACTCCCCGTCGAAAGCGTAGATCTCGTTCCGGTTGATGACGTCAGGCTCGAAGCGGACCTCGTCCCAGGCGACACGGAAGGCGAAGGGGTTGCCGATCTGGGTCCAGGCGTTCGGAGGCAGGGAGAGCGTGTACGGCGTCGACGTGTCGACCGAGTGCCCGCTGCCGGTGCCGAAAGGCTGCCCGTCTGCAGTGATCAGAAAGAAGGCCGTGCCGGGGGTGAAGCCTTCGCCGGTTTCGGGGTGTTCGACGTAGGCGTTGCGGGCCGGGCTCCACCGGAGCAGGCGCCACCGCGCGCGGTCGTAGGGACCGTAGTCGTCGGCCAGGACGGCGTCGGTGCCCGGGGCGTCGAGCACGAGCGGGACGGACACCATCCGGTAGGCCCGCGGGGGCGGTGGGACGGGCGGCTCCAGCGTGCCGACGCGCACCGGAAGGACGGCCGGGCGGTTCCGGGGGTCGCGCGGGGGAAAGGTGGTGCCGTCGCCCAGTTCGATCCAGTACTCGAGGCCGCGTGCGGTGACGAAGGGACCGGGGATCTCGACCATGCCGTTCGTGATCGGGATCGGGGGCTGGTACGTGCGCGCACCGCCGGGCCGGAAGTACAGGGTGCCGCCGGCCGGACGGCCGTCGAACCGGCTGACCTGCAGGCGCACGCTGGTCCCGGCCGTGGCGTCGCCGGCGTCGACGCGCACGGTGGTCGAGGCGATGGCCAGGAGGTGGGCCCGCGCGCCCGTGGTGTCCGTGGCGGCCACGTAAAGCGTGCGGTCGGAACCGAGGGCCGGAGAGGACCAGACGACGTCGTGCCCGGTCGGGAACGACCACCGGGCCGAACCGTCCGGCCCGACGGCGTAGAGGCGGCCGTCGAAGGCGCCAAAGTAGGCGACCCCTTCCGCATCGACGGCCGGAGACGAGGTGACGGGCGCGCCGACCGGAAAGCGCCAGCGCAGCGTGCAGTTCGGGGCGACGGCATAGAGGTGGCCGTCGAAGGAGGCGACGTAGACCGTGCCGTCGGGTCCGATGGCCGGGGAGGCGACGATCCGGCCGCCGGTGACCTGGCAGGGAACCGGGGTGTCGCTGCCCGGCCGGAGGGCATAGAGGGTGCCATCGAAGGCGCCGGCGTAGACCGTGCCGTCGGGCCCGATGGCCGGAGAGGCGACGACGTCGCCCTGGAGAAACCACGCCTGCCGGCTCTGGTCCGGGCGGCAGGCGTAGAGGTGGCCGTCGAGCGAGCCGGCGTAGACCGTGCCGTCGGGTCCGACGGCCGGGGAAGCGACGACGTCACCGTCGAGGTGGCACACGGCCCGGGGGACGTTGCCGCCGGGGGCGACGGCGTAGATCGTGCCGTCGAAGGCGGCGACGTAGACCGTGCCGTCGGGCCCGACGGCCGGGGAAGACCAGACCTCACTCCCGGCGGCAAAGGAAGCCGGTGTCGGGGTCCCGGCGGCCGCATCGAGCCCGTAGATCGTCTCGTCGAGCGAGCCGATGTAGACCATGCCGTCTTCGGTGAGGGCCGGGGAGGAGAGCGCCGGCGCGTCCAGGGCCGTGGCCCACCGGAGGGTGCCGTCCGCGTGGAGGGCGTAGACCTGCGTGGCCGAGCCGATGTAGATCGCCCCGTCGGCCCCGACGGCCGGTGAAGAGAACGTGGGACCGATCAGGGCATACGACCAGGCCAGGGCCGGTTGCTGCGGGCCCAGGTTGCCGGTGCGGCCGGTGCGGGCGGCGTCGTGCCGGAACATCGGCCAGGGACCTGCCGCCGGGCGGGGCGACCGGACGGCGGTGCCGGCCGAATCCGCCGGCTCGCCTCCGGAAGCCGGGAGCATCCCGGCCTCTCGCATGGAGGCGGGGCTGCTGAACCACATGGCCACCAGGACAAGAAGAACCCGGATCGTCGCGACGGTCATAAGACTCTCTCGTTCTCTGCAAGGGAGCAGCCGGAACCAGCGCTGCGATGCGGGGCACAGGGATCGAAGCAGGGTTAATCTACTGCACGGCGGGCAGATTTGCCGCCTGGACCCGATAAAAGGAGTGACGGGGTTGCCGGAGAGACCGGCATCAGGGCCAGGTGGGTTGCAACAGCGGGTTCGGGGTGCCCTTACGGTCGAAAAGGCGGTGGATGGACGCATAGACCAGTTCGCCCATGGTGACGCACCGCTCAAAGGTTTCGTCTTCGTAATGTGCGGCCAGCTGCGCGCCCAGCCGTCGCACGTGTTCGTCCGGAGCGATGAGGTCTTCCTGCATCACCTCCATGAGCCGGTCGAAACGCCCGTGCGAGACACGTACCCGCCCCGTGATCAGGGCCCGCTCCTCCCGCTGGTACTGGTCCACGTTTTCGGGCGAGAGGTAGCGGCGTGTGGCCCGGAGGAAGGGGCCGTTCTGGGGGTAGCACTCCGGGATGTAAGTCTCCTTGCGCCAGTGATGACACTGCTGGTCGAAGTCGATCGGACGCATGTGGAAATGCCATTTCTCGAAGTCGCGCGTGATGTCGATGACGAAGTTGCCCGAGTGCATGTCGCCCAGCAGGCAGATGAAGCTCCGCTCGTTGAACTTGACGAATTCCTTGGCCAGGCGTACGAGGTCGAACCGGGTCATGGGCATGCTCTCCCGCGCGAAGTCGTTCGCCGGGATGCCGATGACGTGCTCCTCGATGACGGTGTTTTCGTGGATGAAATAGTTGATGCGGTTCGGGGAGAGGATGTGTTCGAGTTCGAGGCCGTAGATCCGGTTGGCATCCACCCGTTTGATGTAGAAATAGTCGAAGTTTTCGTTGAGCCGGTTGACGATGCGCACGCGAAAGGGCAGCGTGTTGCCGTAGTTGCACACATCGATGCGGTCGATGTAGAGGTTGCGTGCAAAAGAAAGGTCTCCCTCGGCCTTGAGGATGGCGTAGGTGAGGAGCAGGTGGTGGTGGATCTCTTCCTGCTCGGTGGGTGGATAGAAGACGGTGGACCAGAGCGTATCCTCGCCGGCCTCGTTGTAGACGGGGATCTCTTTGTCGAAGCGGCGCAGGTCTTCGTACCGGATACCAGCCGACGAGAGACGGCCGTACCGCAGCAGGTATTCCCGGAAGAAGTCGCTGATCGGGTAGACCGCCTTTTTCCGGCTGATGAGGTGCTTCATGGCGAACGCGGTCCCCGGGTCAGACGCTGTGCGAGAGCATGCGCTCCCGGACGCGCTCGTAGTAGGCCTCGTAGAGCGGGACGATGTGGCGCACGTCGAACGTGTTCACCGCCCGGGCCCGGGCGGCCTTCGCCATGCGGGCATGCAGCGCCTCATCCAGGAGGATTTCCCGTGTGCGGGCCGTGAAGGCCTCGATGTCGCCGAGGGGGCAGAGGAAGCCCGTCTCGCCGTCGACGACGAGTTCGGGCAGTCCGCCGATGTTGCTGGCCACGACCGGCACCTCGCACGCCATGGCTTCGAGCGCCGCCAGGCCGAACGTCTCGGAGCCGCTGGGCATCAGAAACACGTCGGCGATGGAGAGAATCTCCTCGACCGGCTCCTGCTTGCCCAGAAAGCGGATGTCCTCGTAGACGCCGCGTTGCCGGGCCAGGTGCTCGGTGGGAACGCGGTCCGGGCCGTCCCCGACCAGGATCAGCTTCACCGGAAGGTTTTCCGACCGGAGCCGGTGGAAGACCTCCACCACCTCCGGAGCACGCTTGACGGGGCGGAAGTTGGACACGTGCACCAGCAGTTTTTCCCCCTTCGGGCAGATCGCCTGCTTGAAGTGCTCCTTGTTGGTCCGCCGAAACCGCCGGGTGTCGATAAAGTTGGGGATCACCTCGATCTCGGCCGTGACGCCGCCGCAGCAGCAGAGCGTCTCCTGACGCAGGTATTCCGAAACGGCCGTCACGCCGTCCGACCGGTTGATCGAGTAACTGACCACGGGGGCGAAGGAGGGATCCCGCCCGACGATGGTGATGTCGGTGCCGTGGAGCGTGGTCACGACCGGAACGTGGAGGCCTTCGGTGGCCAGGATGTCCCGGGCGAGCACGGCGCTGGTGGCGTGCGGGATCGCATAGTGCACGTGCAGCAGGTCCAGCCGCTCGTACTTCACCACGTCCACCATTTTGCTCGTCAGGTTGAGCGTGTAGGGCGGGTACTCGAAGAGCGGGTAGGCATTGACGTTCACCTCATGGAAGAAGATGTTTTCCTGCACGCTTCCGAGCCGGAACGGCATGGAATAGGCGATGAAGTGAATCTGGTGCCCGCGCGCGGCAAGGGCCTTGCCCAGCTCGGTGGCGACGACGCCGCTTCCGCCGTAGACGGGATAGCACGTGATGCCGATTTTCATGCGACGGCGGGTTGGGTGGATGCAACGGGGCCGGCAATCTTTCCCATGAACGCGACGTCCGGGTACAGGTTGCAACGGCCGGTTGTTACGAGGCCCCGGCTGTTGTGCGGCTTTTGTCTCACGAAGCGGATTGCCACGGCGCCGTTTGGTATACTTGTTGGTATGTTGGTTTGCGTCCTTTCGTATCTCATCCCTGACCCGAACCATGCGACGAACACTTCTCTGGATCCTGGGAGCCGGCCTGCTGATGCTGGGTACGACGAGGCCTTCACGGGCACAGCTCGTCGTCGCTGCCGGCCTCAACTTCGACGATATCACGGACATCGAGGTGCTCGACCGGGAAGCCACCTTCGAGAACGCTACGGGGTGGCATCTGGGCGTGCTTTACGACATCGCCCTGGGGCCCGTTGCCCTGCGGCCCGGCGTCATCTACCGGGACATGAGCAACGTCGAGTTTGACCTTGCCGGCATGCCCGAGCACTTCGGCTTCGACGTGAGCATGATCGACGTCCCCATCGATGTGCGTTTCCGGCTGGCCGCCACCCCCCTGGTCAAGCCCTATGCGACGGTGGGGCCGGTCTTCAGCTTCGTCTCGAACGTCGATGAGGAGTTCGAGGATGCCGTGGAGGATTTCCGGCTCTCCGCCGACGTGGGGGTGGGCCTGGAACTGGCGATCCCGGGGCTGGGCCTGCGGCTCTATCCCGAGCTGCGCTATGCCTTCGGCGTCTCGAAGTTCATCAACGACGAGTTCACCCTCCTCGGGCAGCAGGTCCGGGCGGAAGAGTCGGCCCGGTTGAACTCGTTCATGCTCCGGCTCGGGGTCGGGCTGTAGGGTATGCCGCTTCGGGCCGGTGGAAAAAATCTTCGGCCCGGAAGCCTATCCCGCCCGGAGGCACGGTCGAAAAAAAGGGCACGCTTCGGTTCGGAAGCGTGCCCTTTGCATGGTTGGTTTCGGTGCGGCCCGCTACGAGACGCCCTCGAAGAAGCGGAAACGCCGTTCGTCGATCTCGTACCGCCGGTTCGGGCGGATCGGCTCACGCCCCAGCGCCCAGTTCGGGTGCGGGACGTCGCCCAGCGACCGCTCGCTGTAGAAGTGGCGTGTGTGCAGGGAGAACGGGCGCAGCGAGTCGGGCGCATGGCGCACGTAATGCGCGATCCAGAGCGCCCGCTGCCAGCCCGGCACGTTGGATTCGGGCGTGAGGCTCATGTAGAAGTCCCGTTTGTAGTAGCCGGGCCGGAACGCGCTGAACTGGTAAGGATCCAGCACCACGTCCCGGTAGGTCTGCCGGCCGCGATACTGCGTCTCGACGCGGTTGCGCACCACCCAGGCAATGAGTTCCTGCTCTTCCGGCCGCTTCGATTCGGAGAAGATGCAGCGGGCCAGCCAGAGGGTTTCGGTGTCGATCAGGTCAGGGGGAAGCGGCGCGAGCCGCCTGGGATTGCGAAGGATCTCTTCTATCGGAGGTATCCGGAGGGAGGCGGTCGGGATCGCCGTGCTGTCCGGGATGGCCAGGCTATCGGCGCGCGGCGGGGTGCCGGCACCGGAAGCCGCCAGGCCGACGAGACCTCCACTCAATGCAATCACACCCGCGAAAAGGGAAGGCACGGCAAAGGCCGTAAGCTTCTTTCGCATGGGCTCCTGCGGTTGGTTCAACATAAAGAAATCGTCACCTTAAGGTCGTTAAGGTGACGACGAGCGTGTGCTTACCACACGATGACGTCCTACGGAAACACCATCCGGGTGTTCTGATCTGAAAATAAAATTCAAATCCTTGAAAAACAGTCGTGTGAAAGATATGCGACACTTTATTCACCCCCCGTTCATCCGGTGTTCACGTCGTATTGGAGCGTCGGGGGAGGGGCCGTGCCGTATGCCCGTGTGCCGGGGATGCTTTTGCATGGACGGATCGTAGGGTGCGATTTGTCTTGTGTGCGTCCGGTTCGACCTGCCCGGGGTCGAAACCGGCGAGCCTCCCCGGCGTTGCCCTGCGGTTCAACGTCCTGTCGTATCAGACCGGTTCCCGGATGGCTTTTCGGATCCTTGCCGACGAAAACATTCCCTTTGTGCGTGAGGCGTTCGGGGCTTTCGGCGAGGTGCGCCTGGTGCCGGGCCGGTGCATCCGCCGGGACGTGCTCCGTGCGGTGGACGTCCTGCTGGTGCGCAGTGTCACCCCGGTGGGGGCCGCGCTGCTCGCGGGTACGCCGGTGCGTTTCGTCGGCACGGCTACGATCGGGACGGATCACGTGGACGTGGACTGGCTCCGGCGGGAGGGGATCGCGTTTGCCCATGCGCCGGGTTCCAACGCCGGGTCCGTCGTCGAGTACGTGCTGGCGGCGCTGCTCCGGCTGGCGGTGCGGCGGGGGGTGGCGCTGCGCGGGCGGACGGCGGGGATCGTAGGGTGTGGTCACATCGGGGGGCGGCTGGTCGGGCGGCTCCGGGCGCTCGGGATGGAGGTGCTCGTGAACGACCCGCCCCTGGTCGAGGCCCTTGCGCGGGGGGAGCGGCCGCCGGCCTGCCCGCTGCGGGAAGGGGACCTCCACTTCGTCCCGTTCGACGAGGTGCTGGCCACGGCCGACGTGCTCTCGTTGCACGTGCCGCTCACCCGCTCGGGGCCGTATGCCACGGACCACCTCATCGACGCGGCGGCGCTGGCCCGGATGAAGCCCGGCGCCTGGCTCGTCAACACGGCGCGCGGGGCCGTGGTGGACGGTGCCGCGCTGCAGGAAGCCCTGCGGCAGGGAACGATCGGGGCCGCCGTGCTCGACGTGTGGGAAGGCGAGCCGGCACCCGACCCGGCGCTGATCGCCCGCGTGGATCTGGGTACCCCCCACATCGCCGGCTATTCGTACGACGGAAAGGTAGCCGGCACGGTGATGCTGTACCGGGCGTTCACGGCGCATTTCGGCCTGGCGCCCGCCTGGGATGCCGGGACGGCGCTGGCGCCCGCTCCCACCGACCGCCTCACCCTCACCCCGCCGGACCCCGCGCTGGACGAGACCGCCTGGCTCGATGCCGTCGTCCGGCAGATGTACGACATCGAGGCGGACGACCGGCGGTTTCGTCCCCTGGCAACCCTGCCGCCGCCCGAGCGGGCCGAGCACTTTTCCTTGCTGCGTAAGACGTACCCCCGTCGCCGTGCTTTCGCCTGCCACACCCTGCCCGCCGCCGTACCCGGGGCCTATCGGACGGCGCTCACGCACGGGCTGGGGGTGCGCCTGCCGGACGAGGCGGAGGGGCCCTGAAACATCCGGGCGGGCAGGGGCGAGGGGACGGCGACTCAGAAGAGCTTACCGAACCGTCGGGCCTCGATCAGCCGGTAAATGTCGAACAGGTTGAGTCCCAGCGTCAGCTGCACGAACGTCTGGTGACCCCGGCTGAAGAAGGAGGCATCGACGTTTTGGACGCGCCCGGCATGGAGGGTGTAATGCACCAGCCCGCGTTCGTAGATCAGCGTCAGCCCGAAGAGGCGTTCGTCCGTGTTGGCCGACTGGAGCGATTCGAGGGCCACGCGGAAGACACCGCTGGTGACGGGGCCCCGGTGGGTTTCGCCGAGGCGGTAGGAAAGGCGCAGCCCCGCGAAGTTGGCGCTGCGGATGTCTTCGAAGCGGGCTCCCGTGACGGCAAACGAGGGACCGAAGCGGAAATGCCCGCCGATGAGGTCGAAGCCGATGTCGAAGTTGATCCGGGGCCAGAGGATCGGGGTGAAGTCGCCGCCGTCGCTCAGAAGGAAGCCGGGGCTTGGCAGTTCGAGCGTGACGGCGGGGACCTCTACCGGGGCGTAGTAGTCGATCGATTCGATGGCGGCGCGGCGCCCGAACGAACGCTGGCCGCCGGCCTTGTAGGTGCGTTCGAGTTCGTTCAGCACGGCGATCTGGCCCGGGTCATTGCCGAGCCGTTCCCACAGCGGCCAGGCCGAGGCATACGCCGTGAGGGAGGCTTCGTAGGCGTCCGCCTTTTCCGAAGGCTTCGTGGCCGGGAGCGCGTTGCCCTTTTTGCGTAGCATGGCCCCTCGTTTCATGTGGAGCCGTGCCCGGGTTTCTTCTGAGGGGGCGTCGGCGAGGGCCTCGTCGTAGTGGGCCAGCGCCCGGTCGTACCGGGCGAGGCCGGTCTGGCGTTGTCCCTGCTCGGCCAGGGCATCCCCCCAGGCGCCGTACACGTCCCCGAGCTGCTCGACGATGTCGGTCCGATTGCCTTTGCCGCGGGTGAGTTGGAAGTCGAAGGCGGTCTGGAGTGAGTCCCGGGCCTGTGCGAATCGTCGCATCCTGAGCAGGATGTCGCCCGTGAGGATGAGGGCCCGGGCCACACCGGCGGGTCGCCGGGCGAAGCGGTAGAGGCTGTCGGCTTGCTGTGCCAGGGTCAGGGTATGGTGCAGGCCGGGCGTGCCTGCGTCGAGGGACCGGGCGGCATCGTCCATGAGGTCGTCGGCCTCCCGTCCGGCCCGTTCGCGGGCGAGCAGGGATTGTGTTCGTGTCAGGAGGCCGTCCGTCACGGCGAGCAGGCTGTCCGTCGTGGCCCGGGCGGTTTCCGCCTCGCGGCGGCGGTACTCGGCGAGCCGGAGGGCCATGCCCAGGGAGTCGAGCAGTCCCTGCTGCCGGAAGGCCAGGCGCTGGATCGCCAGGCGCTGGGTTTCCGAGGTGTGCAGGTTGGCGGCCAGGACGCGGCCCAGGGAGTCGGCGTGTTCCTTCTCGACGGTCAGCGCGGCCAGCGTGCCTTTCAACTCGTCGTTGAGGTGGGAGGATTGCTGGAGGAGGGTCTGGATGCTGTCGCGGGCGGCGGCCAGGCGTTCGGCGGCGGCGACGGCCCGGCGCTGCTGGTCGAAGGCATAGGCGGAAGCCAGCAAGGCGAGGCCCAGGGCAACGAGGGCGGCGATGGCCAGGCGTTTGTTTCTCCGGGCGGCCCGCGCCTTCGCCTCGGCCAGGCGGCGCAGGGCCTCGGCTTCGGCTTCGGCGGCCGCCTGGGCCAGCGTGCGTTGCCGTGCCAGCGCCTCACCCTCCCGCCGGATCAGCGGGATCAGATACTCGCTCGACACCTCGTAGTAATAGGTGCCCCGCTGCGGTTTCTGGTTGACGAACCGGCGGCGGTCCAGGAAGGCAAACGTGTCCCGGAGGCGTTCCTCGTCCAGCCGGCCTTCGAGGTCCTCTTCGAGAAAGGCCCGGAGCTTGTCCTCACTGACCACGTCGCGCGTGCCGGACTTGGTGATCAGCCGGCTCAAGAGGAGCACCGCCAGGTAGCGCAGGTCGGGGTCGAGGCGGTCGAGTTCGGCTTTCCAGAAGTCTTCCAGGATACGCTCGACGCCGCCCTCGGCCTCGTAATGCGTGACGTCGATGACGGGGTGGGTGGCGGCATACCGGTCCCAGAGGCGCCGGCAGACGATCTGGAGCTGGGTCGGCTGGATCTGCGTCTCTTCACCGGTGCGTGTGAGGTCGGCAATCAGGCGGCCGGCCAGGGCGGGGGTCAGCTGTGCCGGGAAAGCCGGGCAGGGTTCGCGGCGGTTGCCCGTCTCCGGCCTTCGGAAGGGCCCGCAGATCGCTTCACGTGCCTCGGCTTCGTCCAGCCGGCGCAGTCGCACGCGGTGGTCGAAGATGCGGGGGTAGGCGGTCGCCAGCGTTTCCAGCTTGCCAAGGAAGTCCTCCCGGATGATCAGGAGCACCTTCACCTTCAACCCGCTGTTGACCAGGTCGAGGAGGGTAGCCAGGAGCCGGCGTTGCAGGGCCAGCTCTTCGGCCGGGGATGCCTGTTTGCCCTGGCCGAAGAGGGTGAACAGCTCCTCGAACTGGTCGAAGATCAGAACCGGCCGGACGACCCCGGAGCCGGTTTCGATCAGGTGGCGGAACCGTTCGAGCGAGCATTGCACGGTCGTTCCGGGGGCATCGCCGGCCAGGAGGGAAGGCAGGTAGACCGGCTGCCCGTCCCGGTCGTCGGTGATGCGCTCGATGGAGAGCGGCTCGTCGGGGAAGGGCATGACGCGGAGGCGCTCCGGCTGCATCCCTTCCCGGAGCAGGGCCGGGATCAGCCCCGCATTGATCAGGGACGACTTGCCCGCCCCCGATTCCCCGAAGAGGATCACCAGGCGTGAGACCAGGATCTGGGCCAGGAGGGCATCGGTGGCCTCCTCCCGTCCGAAAAAGCACCGCCGGTCCGCATAGCGGAAAGGGTCGACGCCACGGTAGGGGGAGGGGGGCGGGAGGTCGTCAGCACGAGTCATGGCGGGTAGGCGCGTCCGGTGACGGCTTCATAGAGGGCGGGAACGAACTTCCACAGGTCGTCTTCGACGAAGCGCACCATCTCCTGAAAAATGGAAACGATGAGCTGGTCGGGATAGGGGTCGATCGAATAGGAGAGCGGCAACGTGGCCGGGTCCAGGTACCAGCGCATCGTCCGGTAGAGCAAGCGCAGGTTGTAGTCTTTCAGGCTGTAGCCGATGAACAGGACCGGCCAGGTGTTGATGCGGGAACGGATGTTGAGATGGATCGGGTGCTCCTTCTCATTGCTCATCTTTTCGATGAAGCAAAGGTAGTCTTCCTCCGTGACCACGATGGAGTCCCGGTTTTCGATGTCTCCGTGGAGCTTGAGCAGGACCGGGTTGCGCTCGGAGGGGTCGAGCGTGACGTATTCGGGGGCCCCGTCGGGGTTGTAGACCTTCACGATCGGGTCTTTTTCGCGTCCGTCCAGGGTCAGGGCGCGTTTGAGGGCCCGGTCGAAGAGCCGGTCATAGTTGGTCGTGATGATGATGGGGAAAGGAAGGGCGGCCAGCATGTGCAGGGCCGGGGAGGGGTCGTATTCGATCCGCCCCGTTCCATCGGGCGCGTTGCAGCCCGTGATCTCACGCTGGATGGCCTCGACGAGCCGGCTCCGCGACGTCTGGATCTGGTAGTAGAGGGAGACGCGCAGGAGATTCCAGGTATCGTCGTACGGGTAGTTGCAGGCACGGGCCAGCCGCCGGGAGAGCTCGGCCCCGCCGGGCGGGGCGGTCCGGTAGGTGTAGGGACAGCCCGCCGGCGACGGCGCCGAAGCCATGGCGCCGAGAAAGAGAATACACCGCCCCTGGCGAACACTTTCGGCCACGTCGGCAAGGTTCGGGATCGGGTATGCGGGGACCTGCATGGGCACGCACGTCGGGAAAGGGGTTGAAGGGGACGGTCTACCACACGGTGCAGGGACAGGACGCGGCATGCACCCCCGGCACGGTATCCGCGCCACCGGAGCGATCGGAAGACCCGGCCCACCGGGTGACATGAGCGACCCCGTGCGCCGTTTCAGGCAGGCCGTCCAGGGAGGGCAAAAGCAGGGGATGGCGCGCCGGTCGTTCTTCCGTGATGCCGTGGCGTTGCGGTGCGTGAGGTGTCCGTAAAGGTAAAAGATTGAGGCGGATAATGAAAGCCGCCCGGCAGGGCTCAGGGCTGGTAGCCGTAGGCGCGCAGGTACGTATCGGTGTTGCGCCAGTCCGCCCGGACCTTGACGTGCAACTGCAGGTAGACGGGCTTGCCCAGGAAAGCTTCGATGTCTTCACGGGCGGCCTGCCCGACGCGCTTCAAGGCCCGCCCCCCCTTACCGATCAGGATGGCCTTCTGCGTGTCGCGCTCCACCACGATCTCGGCGTCGATGAAGTCCTTGCCCTCCGGACGCTCCTGATACGTAACGATGTTCACCTGCGTCGAGTACGGGATCTCGTCGCGGTATTGCTGGAAGATTTTTTCCCGGATGATCTCGGCGATGAAGAAGCGTTCGGGGTGCTCGCTGAGCATGTCGCGCGGGTAGAACGGCGGGCCGACGGGGAGGCGGGCGATGATGGCTTCGAGGAGCCGGTCGAGGTTGGTGCCCTGGAGGGCCGAGATGGGGATGACCTCCTCGAAGGATCGGAGTTCGGTATAGGCCTTCACCAGCGGCAGGGCCTCCTCCTGCCGGATCAGGTCCATCTTGTTGAGTACCAGCAGGGCGGGCCGGTCGCCGAGGTGTTCGAGGCTGAAGGTGTCCGGGCGGTCCCGGGTGGCATCGGCCATGAAGAGCAGCAGGTCGGCGTCCCGGATGGCGCCGGCGACGTCGCGCATCATGGCTTCCTGGAGCCGGTAGCGCGGCTTGATGATGCCGGGGGTATCCAGGAAGATGATCTGGGCGCGCTCGTCGGAGCGAATGCCGAGGATGCGGTGCCGGGTCGTCTGCGGCTTCGGGGTGACGATGGCCAGCTTACGGCCGAGCAGGGCATTCAGGAGGGTGCTCTTGCCCACATTGGGTTTGCCAATGATGGCCACGTACCCGCTGCGGTGGTCGGCCGGCACGTCGTCCAGGTTGATGATCGGAGGGGTTTCGCTCACGGGCAATGACGGTGTCGGGCAGGGAAGTACACGGCGGATGAGACGCCCGGCCGTCGTACTTTGCTCCCGCCGGGCGGCGTTGCGTGCCGGGGCGGGCGTGTTGATGATGCGGGGGGGTGGAGAGAAACATTCGGGGGCCGGTGTCGTGCCCCCGGAGGCACGACGCTCAATAGCCTTTCACGACGCGGCGCATCTCGCGGACGGCCCGGTCGAGGCCGACGAGCACCGCCCGGGCGACGACGGCGAAGCCGATGGAGACCTCCGCTACGTGCGGCACGGTGCGCTTGAACAGGCCGAAGTTGTTGTAGTTGAGGCCGTGTCCGGCGTGGATGCGGAGGCCGAGGGCATGGGCCCGCTCGGCGGCGGCGGCCAGGCGCTCGGCCTCGGCACGCCGGTCCTCGAACGTCGGCGCGTTGGCGTAGTCGCCCGTGTGCAGTTCGATGGCGTTGGCGCCTACCTCCCGGGCCGCCTCGACCTGGTCCGGGTTCGGATCCACGAAGAGGGCGACTTCGGGGATGCCGGCGTCGTAGAGCCGGGGGATCAGCGCCCGGAGGCGGGGCCGTTCGGCCAGCACGTCGAGCCCGCCCTCCGTGGTCACCTCTTCGCGCCGTTCCGGGACCAGCGTGGCCAGGTCCGGCTGCGTGGCGCAGCAGATCTCGACGACCTCGGGATTCGTCGAGAGTTCAAAATCCAGCTTGCCCTGTACCGTTTCCCGGAGCAGGCGCACGTCCCGGTCCGTGATGTGGCGGCGGTCCTCACGCAGGTGGAACACGATGCCGTCGGCGCCGGCGGCTTCGCAGAGGGCCGCGGCATGGACGGGGTCCGGAAACGTCTCACGGCGTGCATTGCGCAGCGTCGCAATGTGGTCGATGTTGATGAGCAGGTCGATCACGGCGATGTATTCCTGATGAAGAGAGCAACGTGCGGCGGGGTGGCTAGTCTAGAACAGAACGACGTGTTCATGCAAGCCCCGGCGGCCGCCCGGGTGGGGGCGCTTGCGGGTGCGGTTGCATTTCGGGGGGGCTTCCTGTATTTTCGCCCGGTGAGGCCGCTCGACCCCTCCGCTTTTCACCGGGCGGCCTCGTGCTGCCTTGATCAACACCATCCTCAACCATAGCCGGAGCAAGACGCACCATGGGCCAGGGTACCCGTATTGCCCTTCAAGTCGTTCTGGGCATCGTCATTCTCGTGCTTGCCTATTTCCTCTACGTCTCCATCACGGAGCCGTACCAAGCG
This sequence comes from Rhodocaloribacter litoris, assembly GCF_011682235.2. Lineage (NCBI taxonomy): Bacteria > Pseudomonadati > Rhodothermota > Rhodothermia > Rhodothermales > Rhodothermaceae > Rhodocaloribacter > Rhodocaloribacter litoris. Next base: position 3,424,484 of record NZ_CP076718.1, read on the forward strand.
GTCGAGCGGCAAAGAGAACTGACCCGCCTGACCCGGGAACGGATGGACGATGTCCGGCAGGCCCTGGTGTATTACCGGCAGGTGAACGAGCGTTTCCCGAGGACGCTGGACTCGCTCGTCATGTTCTTGAAGACCGACTCGCTGGCCCAGGCACGGACCGACAGCCTCTTCGGCGAACCGGTCAACTTCGACTCGTTGATCTATTCTCCACGCACCGGCAAACCGTTCGAATACGCCCTCAACGACACCTCGCAGGTGATGATCTACCTGCTCAAAGATCCGGATTCGGACGACCAGATCGGCTCGCTCATCCCCGACGTGACGCTGCTGAATGCGGCCAGCTGGGAGTGAGGCCGGCGGCCGGCGCAGGCACCGGGGCCCGACCAACCCAACCGCAACGCGCCACAGGCTATGGATGCGCAGGCACGGGCAGGCATCGACCTCTACGGGCGTGTCATGCGCTATGCGGAGGTAGAGCAGTTCAACGGGCGATACCGGCTGCTCCGGCTCGGCAGCTGTGATTTCGAGTTCGAGGCGGCACGGGAGCTCTTCGAGGAGGAGAACCCCGCGCATCTGGATACGGTGGCCGAGGCCATCGGCGACGTCTTTAGCGGGACCGTGGCGACGGAGCTGCGCCTGGCGGTGCATCCGCCCGTCGGGCAGGTGTTCTTTTCCCCGTGCGAGGCGTCGCTGCCGGAGGCGGCGTGCCGGGCCCGCTTCGAGCGCGAGGCGGCGTTGCTCGGCGGGCAGGAGCCTGCCGCCTTCCACCTGGCCGTCGACGCCGCGCGGGAGCAGGTGCTTGCCGACGAGACGGTGCGCTGGTACCAGGTGTTGATGTTGCCCCGGCGGATTCACACCCGCCTTGAAAAGGTGCTGCGGGTTTTGCCCGCCCCCCGGCGACGATCCGTGACGAGCATGCAGGGTGTGGCACAGGTCGTCAACAGGCTGGCACAGCGGGCGGCGCTCACCCCCGCCGGGCGCCCGTTCGTTCTGGCCGTGGGCTGGTATCCCTCGCACACGGAATACTGCCTCTGCGAGGGCGGGGCGTGGCAGTTCTGCCACCATGCCCCGGCCGGGCCGCCCTCCGACGCCCTCTACTTCGCGCTCGCCCTGCTGGTCCGGCAACGCATCGAGCCGGGGCAGGTCGGCCGGGTCTTTTTCTACGGGGTGGGCCTTGCAGACGGGGCCGGTGACCTCTTCGCGCAGGTCTTTGGCGTGACGCCGGAGAAGCTCAATGCGGTGCCCGTCGTCGACCTCGATCCGGGCAGCCTTTCCGCCAGCTTCGACGTCGAGGCGTACGCGCCGTGCCTGGGTATCACGCTCTGAGCCCGAAACCGGGCCTCGCCCCGCCGGTTGACCCGGTGCATACGCGCCGAACGTGAAGCGAAACCCATCGGCCGCGCCAGGCGGCCCATCGAACATGCGCATCATTGCCGGACGGCTGCGAAGGAGGAGCCTGCGGGCCCCCGCCGGTCATCTCACCCGCCCGACGACGGACCGCACGCGCGAATCTCTTTTCCACCTCGTCGAGAGCCGGCTCGACCTCGAGGGGGCCGACGTGCTCGACCTCTTTGCCGGCACCGGTGCCCTCGGCTTCGAAGCCCTCAGCCGGGGCGGGCGGGCCGTGACGTTCGTCGAACACGACGGGCGGGTGCTCCGGTACACCCGCCAGAACGCCGAAGACCTGGACGTGCTCGAGAGCTGCACCTTCCTCCGGGCCGATGCGGTGACCTATCTCCAGCGGTACGACGGCCCCCCCTTCGACCTGATTCTGGCCGATCCGCCGTATACCCTGCCGGCGATTCCGCGCCTGCCCGGGCTCGCGTTGCCGCATCTGAAGCCCGGAGGGCTCTTCGTGCTCGAACATGACCGCCGCCACCGTTTCACCGACCATCCCGCCCTCGATACGAGCCGGCCCTACGGGCGTACCACCGTCTCGGTGTTCCGGCGTGTGGACGAGGGGGCGGATGCGCCTGCCTGAACCCCATGGCCCTCGCCCTTTATCCCGGCACCTTCGATCCCTTCACCTACGGCCACCTCGACATCCTGGAACGGGCCCTGCGCCTCTTCGACCGGGTGGAGGTGACGGTGGCCGTCAACACGAGCAAGACGCCCCTCTTTACGCTGGAGGAGCGGTGCGAGCTCATCCGGCGTTGCACCGGCCACCTGACCGGCGTCTCGGTGGTACCCTTCGAGGGGCTGCTCATGGAGCACGCCCGCCGCCGGGGCGCCGTCGCCCAGGTGCGCGGCCTGCGACAGGTGAGCGACTTCGACTATGAATACCGCATGCTCTTCGCCAACCGCCGCCTCTTTCCCGAGCTCGAGACCGTCTTCCTGATGCCCTCCGAGGCCCACCTGCACATCCATGCCTCGCTCGTCCGGGAGATCCACCGCTGGGGCGGGGACGTCTCCTCGTTCGTGCCGCCGCCCGTGCTGGAAGCGCTTCAGCGGAAATAGAGCAAAGTTCAAGGACCGGGGTTCCCCCTGTGGGGCCGGCCCGTTAACTTGTGATGCGGGAGGACGGCCGCCCCGTCCCGTTCGTCGATCCCCGCCGTACCTCGATCCGAAGCCGATATGTCCGTTTCCGTATTGCAGTTCAACCCGAACGTGGCCGCGATGCAGCCGTCGGCCACGCTGGCGATGACGGCGCGTGCCAAAGAGCGGCGACGTGCCGGGCATCCGGTCGTCAGCCTGAGTGCCGGCGAGCCCGACTTCGACACGCCGGCACCCATCCGCGAGGCCGCCATCGAGGCCATCCGGGAAGGGTTTACCCACTACACGATGAACGCCGGTATGCCCGAGCTGCGCGAGGCGATCTGCGAGAAGCTCCGCCGCGATAACGGGCTCGACTACACGCCGGAACAGATCCTTTGCTCCAACGGTGCCAAACAGTCCGTCGCGCTGGCGATCCTGGTGCTCTGCCGTCCGGGAGACGAGGTGCTGATCCCGGCGCCGTACTGGGTGAGCTACCCCGAGATGGTGCGCCTGGCCGGTGCCGAGCCGGTCGTCGTCCCGACCTCGGTCGAGCACGACTATCGCCTGACGCCCGAAGCCCTCGAAGCCGCCCTCACGGAGCGGACGCGCCTGCTGATCCTGAACTCGCCGTCGAACCCGACCGGCTCGGTCTATACCCCGGCCGAGCTGGAAGCCCTGGCCGACGTGCTTCGCCGCCACGAGCAGGTCTTCGTGCTCTCCGATGAGATTTACGAATACATCCTCTACGACGCCGCCCACGTGGCCTTCGCTTCGCTGCCGGGCATGAAGGAACGGACCATCACGGTCAACGGGTTCTCGAAGGGATATGCCATGACGGGATGGCGCCTGGGCTACCTGGCCGCCGAAGCCCCCATCGTGAAGGCGGCCGGCAAGGTGCAGGGGCAACTCACCTCCGCGCCGTGCAGCATCACCCAGAAAGCCGGCATCGCCGCCCTGGCGATGGGCATGGAGCCGATCCGCGACATGGTCGCCGCCTTCCGCCACCGGCGCGACTACGTCCTCGAACGCCTGCAGGCCCTCGACGGGGTCGTGTGCCCCCGGCCCGAAGGGGCCTTCTATGTGTTTCCGGACGTCTCGGCCTACTACGGGCGGACGGCCCCGGACGGCCGCGTCGTTGCCGGCAGCGAGGACCTGTGCTTCTACCTGCTCGAAGCCCACGACGTGGCCCTTGTGCCCGGCCATGCCTTCGGCGCCCCGGACGGCGTCCGGCTCTCCTATGCCGCCTCCATGGACGACCTGTCCACGGCGCTCGATCGCATCGAGGCCGGTCTGGCGGCGCTGCGGTAGGCCGCCGCGGGCAAAAAAAGCGTGGGGCGGGTTAGATGCGGGGGGCGCAAGGTGTTTTGGTAGCAGCGGCCCCGGTCACGGGAGGGGCCGCCCGCTGCGATCACCAGCCGCCACGTTGCCGTATGTCGTCCTCCGATGCGCTTGCACCGATCCGGCCGGCCGGGGAGCCGGAGATCCGCTATCGCGTCCCGATCAACCAGTGGGACGAGTCCGACCGCCCGCGGGAGAAGCTGATGCGGCGCGGGCCGTCCGCGCTGACCGACGCCGAACTCATTGCGTTGATCTTTGGTACGGGCACGCGCACGAAAGAAGGGCCGATCTCGGCCGTGCAGCTCGGCCGGGCGCTGTTGCAGGCCTACCGCTCCCTGCACAACCTTTCCCGGCGCGAGCTGAAGGAGCTGATGCGGGTTGCCGGGGTAGGGCCGGCCAAGGCGGTGCAGCTCGTGGCGGCCTTCGAGATCGGGCGGCGCGTCGAGTCGCAGCGGAGCGGCGAGCGGGTGCAGGTGCGCACCCCGGCCGATGTGGCGGCCGTCTACGGGCCGCTCATGCGCGACCTCAGGCGGGAAGTCTTCAAGGTAGTGCTGCTGAACACCGCCAACGTCATCATCGGGGACGAGACGGTGAGCGAGGGCGGGCTGGCCGCCAGCATCGTGGAGCCACGCGGGGTTTTCCGCCGGGCCATCCTCGAGAATGCGGCCGCCATCATCTGCCTGCACAACCACCCGTCGGGCAACCCCGAGCCAAGCCGCGAAGACCTCCGCGTCACACGGCAACTCGTCGAGGCCGGCAAGCTCATGGGTATCCCGGTGCACGACCACCTGATCATCGCCGGCACACAGTACACCTCGCTCGCCGAACGCGGGCTGATTTGAGCCCGGATCCGGGGCACAATCCCCCCGAATCTTCGAGAATTTCAACCGCTGCGCGTTGCGCTCCGAAGGCGAACGTGCTAGCATGCTTCGCCCCGCATGCGTGGGGGGCACGCCACCCTGGAATTCACCACAGCCCGACATGACCGACCTTTTCGATAAGATCGTCTCGCTGAGCAAGCGGCGCGGCTTCATTTTTCAGTCGTCCGAGATCTACGGGGGCCTGGCCGCCACGTACGACTACGGACCGCTGGGCGTCGAACTCAAACGCAACGTGCAACAGCGCTGGTGGAACGCCATGGTCTACCGGCACGACAACATCGTGGGGCTCGACGCGGCCATCCTCATGCATCCGACCGTCTGGAAGGCTTCCGGCCACGTCGACGCCTTCAACGACCCGCTCATCGACGACCGGCAGTCGAAGATGCGCTACCGGGCCGACCAGCTCATCGAACAGCACATCGAAAAGCTGCGCCGCGCCGGGCAGGAGGCCCGCGCCGAAGCCGTGCACCGGCGGCTGGTCGAAGCGCTGCACCTGGAGGATCAGGCGATGTGCCGGGCCCTCTACGAACTCATCATGGAGGAGGAGATCCGGGCCCCCGACTCCGGCGCCTTCGACTGGACCGAGGTCCGCCAGTTCAACCTGATGTTCACGACGCACGTCGGCCCGGTGGCCGATGCCGAGAGCAAGATCTACCTGCGCCCGGAGACGGCCCAGGGCATCTTCGTCAACTTTCACAACGTGCGCGAGACGGCCCGCCAGCAGATCCCCTTCGGGATTGCGCAGATCGGCAAGGCGTTCCGCAACGAGATCGTGGCCCGGCAGTTCATCTTTCGCATGCGCGAGTTCGAGCAGATGGAGATGCAGTACTTCGTCCGGCCGGGGACGCAGATGGAAGCCTACGAGGCCTGGCGCGAAAAGCGCATGCAATGGCACCTCGACAACGGCATCCGCCCGCAGAAGCTGCGCTGGCACGCGCACGAGAAACTGGCCCACTACGCCGATGCCGCCCACGACATCCAGTACGAGTTCCCCATCGGCTGGCAGGAGGTCGAAGGCATCCATTCCCGGACCGACTACGACCTGCGCAACCACCAGCAATACTCCGGGAAGAAGATGGAATACTTCGACCCGCAGACGCAGGAGCGTTACATCCCTTACGTCGTCGAAACTTCGGCCGGGCTCGACCGCACCGTGTTGATGTTGCTGTGCGAGGCCTACCGGGAGGAAGAAGTCGGCGAAGAGACCCGCACCGTGCTGTGCTTCCATCCGGCCATCGCCCCGGTCAAGGTGGCCGTCTTCCCGCTGGTCAAAAAGGACGGGATGCCCGAAGTGGCCCGCGCCATCGCAGACGACCTGCAACCCCACTTCAACACGTTTTATGACGAAAAAGGGGCCATCGGGCGACGCTACCGGCGCATGGACGAGATCGGCACCCCCTTCTGCATCACCGTCGACGGCGACACACTCGAAGACGGCACCGTCACGGTCCGGGAGCGGGATTCCATGGCCCAGGTGCGCATTCCCCGTGACAACGTCGTCGCCTACGTGGCCGACCGGATGCGTTCCTGGACGCCGGCCGGCTGACGTCCCGGCACGGGCGCCCGCCGGAAGTCTATGCCGGGCAGGACGTTAAAAAAAATCGTGATAACTGGACATTGGATGAAAAACGTCCGAGATTAGGGCTGCCCGGCGTATGCGCGCTTGCGGCCAGGCCGGGTTGCACGTGCTTGCCGATGTGACGCCCTCCCCACCCACCGGGCGACATCGTGTGGTGCGAGAAGCCGTAGTGTGTCGGAGCCCTTATCCCTGGACGACATGGTAGGCCGGACGGGAACACGTAGGTCGATGGTGGATCCGTCGGAGGCTGCGCCTGCCTGGGAGATTTTTCTGGGACGCCTGGCCCGCATCGCGGCCCGTGCCTGCCGGTGTCCCGTGTCCGTGGTCACGCTGGTGGATGCGTCGGGGCGTCATCAGCTGGCGGCCTGCGCGGGTGTCGAGCCCGGACCGGAGGGCTTCCCGATGACGTTTGCCGGGCAGGTGCTGGCCGGGGGGCAGCTGCTTGCCCGTCAGATGGACGGGGACGTTTCCCTGTCGCTGGCGGGGCAGCCGGAAGCAACCCCGGTACGCTTTGCGGCCGGCCTGCCCATTCGGGATCGCCATGACCGGCCGGTCGGCACGCTCTGTCTTTTCGACACCCGGCCGCGTACCCTGAGCGGAGAGGAGCGTTTCAGCCTGCACGACCTGGCCCATCTGCTGGCCGAACGCCTGGAAGAGCGGCAGGGCCTGTTGAAGGCGGAGGCGGAAACGGCGGTGCTCCGGGCTTTCTATGAGGACGTGCTCAACGAACTCCCCGTCGAGGTGGAGGTGTTCGATCCGGCCGGGCGCTACGTGTGGGCCAACCGGGCCGTCGCGCCGGAGGAGCGGCTCGCCCGCATGATCGGCAAGACGCCGCTCGAATACGGCCGGGCCTTCGGGCTCGACGATGCCCTCTACCGCCAGCGCCACGAGTGGATCATGCAGGTGGTGGAGACGGGCGAGATGGGGTCCGTGGATGAGACGGTGCTCATGCCCGACGGGACGGTGCGGCACATGCTGCACGTGGCCACCCCGGTGCGGGATGCGCAGGGCCATGTGCACGCCGTCATCGGCTACCGCATCGACCAGTCCGAGGCGAGGCGATACCAGCAAGAGTTGATCGCGGCCAAAGAGCAGGCCGAAGCCCTCAGCCGGCTCAAGTCGGCCCTCCTGGCGAACATGAACCACGAGGTACGCACGCCGCTGACGTCGATCATCGGCTTCGCCGACATTCTGCAGCAGCGCACCAGCGGCGAAAACCGGGAATTCGCCGAACTCATCCGGAAGAACGGCCGGCGGCTGATGGATACGCTCAATGCCGTGCTGGACATGGCCCAGCTCGAGAGCGGCACCATGAAGCTGCGACCTTCCTTCTTCGAACTCAATGCGTTCTTGCTGGAGGTGGCCGCCGGATACCGGCAAGACGTCGAGCGGCAGGGCCTCTGGTTCCGCCTCGAACTGCCCGATATCCCGGTGCATCTCTTTCAGGATTATATGGCCCTGCAACGGGCGCTGTCGCATCTGCTGGCCAATGCCGCCAAGTTCACCAGCCAGGGCGGTGTGACGCTCCGGAGCCGGGCCGAAACCGGCCATGTCTGCATCGAGATCGAGGATACGGGGATCGGCATGCAACCGGCCTTCCTGGAGCAGGTCTTTGAAGCCTTCAGGCAGGAGTCGGACGGCATCGGGCGCCACTTCGACGGCATGGGACTGGGCCTGACGATCACCCGAAGCCTGCTGGCGCTGATGGGGGGGACGATCGCCGTGGAAAGTGAGAAGGGCACCGGCAGCTGCTTCCGGATACACCTGCCCTACCAGATGCCGGGTCAGTGGGTGCAACTGGACCGGCTCGAGGTGGTCTCCGCGCCGCACGGGGACGGCGCCGTACCGGTACGTGAACGCCTGCACGAGGATCAGGCAGGACGTTGAGGAGCTGACGCCGGTGCGGCCATGGCCCGGCGCAACCGCGTGAAGTAGGCCGGCGCGTGCCGGAGGCGGCTCCCGTACCACGAGAAGAACTCGCCATCGACCAAGTGGAGGGGAAGGTCGGGCAGCACGGCCCGTAGCGCGTCCCGGTGCTTCTCCCGGAACGGGTAGGGCTCGCTCGAAAGCAGGATCACGTCCGGCGCGGCCGCCGCCATCTCGGCCTCGGTGACGACCGGATAGCGCGTGTGGCCGGCAAAGACGTTGACGAACCCGGCCCGGGCCATCATGTCGTGGATGAACGTGTCGCCTCCGACGGTCATGTAGGGGTTCCGCCAGATGAGGTAGACGGCCCGGCAGGGGGGGAAGGGGGGAAGCGCGGCAAAAGCCGAGGCGATGCGGCCGGCGAGGCGTTCGGCCCGTTCGGCCCGGCCCGTCAGCCGGCCCACGGTGCGGATCATCGCCAGGGCGCCGGGAAGGTCGCATACGTCCGTCACGAAGACGGGCGCGAACGTTTCGATGGCCTCGACGTCGGCGCGGGTGTTCTCCTCCCGGTTGGCCAGCACGAGGTCGGGTTGCAGCGCGCGTACCCGGTCGATGCGGACCTGCTTCGTGCCGCCGACGATCGTTTTCCGGCTTTTCCATGCGGCGGGGTGCACGCAGAAGCGTGTCACGCCCACGACGGCCGCGTCGAGGCCGAGTTCGGCCAGGAGTTCGGTCTGGCTGGGGACGAGCGAGACGATGCGGCGCGGTGGGGTTTCGAGGCGGAGGGTATGGCCGCGTGCGTCGGTGCAGTCGATCATGGGGTCGGGAGGCGGGGCGGGTGTTTCCTCATGAAGACGGCTTCAGGGGGGCGGTTTCCCGATCGGCCAGGGCCGTGAGCAAGCGTTCGTGCAGGTTGTCGAAGCTGCCGTTGCTCATGATCAGCACCACAGTGGGGCCGGTACGGGCCGCGCCGGCCTGCAACTGGTCGAGCAGCGGCGGCAGGAGGGCGCCGGCGTTCGGGAACGCACCGGCCGGCACACCGCGCCGTTGCAGGCCGGCCACGAGCACGTCCATGTCCATGAAATCCTCCGGCCGGTCGTTGTGACGGAAGGGCGGGGTGCTGAAGAACACGGCGTCGGCGTCGTCGAAAGCTTCCGTATACCCCTGTTCGAAGACCTTGCGGCGGCTGGAGTTGGAGCGGGGCTCGAAGACGGCCACCAGGCGGCGGGCGGGCCATCGCTCGCGGGCGGCACGGATCGTCTCGCGAACCGCCGTGGGGTGGTGCGCGAAGTCGTCGACGACGAGGACGCCGGCCGCCTCGCCGCGCACCTCCAGCCGGCGTTTGATGCCCCGAAACGAGGCCATGCCGGCCGCGATCCGGTCCGGGGACAGCCCCTCGTCGAGGGCGAGGGTGCACACGGCCAGGGCGTTGAGCAGGTTGTGCCGGCCGCTCAGGGGAAGGAAGAGCTCGCCGGCCGCCGTGGCGTCCACGACGAGCGTGAAGTGCTGACCGGCTTCGGTGCGGCGTACGTCGCGGGCCGTCACGTCGGCGCCGGGGGCAAGGCCGTAGCGCCGGACGCGGGCCGGCGTGTGGTCTGCCAGGGCCGTCACCTCGGGGTCGTCGTTGCAGAGCGCCAGCAGCCCGTGTGGCGGCACCAGGGCCACGAAGGCACGGAAGGCGTCCCGGTAGTCCTCCCACGAGGCATAGATGTCGGCATGGTCGAACTCCATCGACGTGACGACGGCGCTCGTGGGGCGGTAGTGCATGAACTTGGGGCGCTTGTCGAAGTAGGCGCTGTCGTACTCGTCCCCTTCGACGACGAAGTAAGGCCCGCTCCCGACGGCGTAGCTGTCGTTGCCGTTGCGCATGATCCCGCCGACGAGGAAACCGGGATCGAGGCCCGCCGTGCGCAGCACGTGCACGAGCAGGCTGGTGGTGGTGGTCTTGCCGTGCGTGCCGGCGACGACCAGCGAGCGGCGATCCCGGATGAAGAAGTGCGCCAGCGCTTCCGGCAGCGACTGCTGCACGAGGCCGTGCTCGCGGGCATACGTCGCCTCCACGTGTTGCGGCGTGCAGGCGTTGCCGACGACCACGAGGTCCGGTGCCGGGTCCAGGTGGGCCGCGTCGTAGCCGTGGTGGACGGGGATGCCGAGTTCGGCCAGGCGGGTGCTCATGGGCGGGTAGACGCCCGCGTCGGCCCCTCGCACCCGGTAGCCGGCCTGCTGAAACAGCCCGGCAAGCGATCCCATCCCGGTGCCGCAGATGCCGATGAGGTAGACGTCTTCGATCGCATCGGGCGCCGGCACGGGCGGGCGCTCAAAGATCCGGAGGTGGGCGTCGGGCAGGTCGGCGATGTTTTTCATGAGTTTTCCTGTTCCGTACGGCTTTGCGGTGTCCCCGTCAGCCGGCGGGAATCCTGGTTCCCTTCAGCGGGCACCTCGAAATCCCGGGGGACGAGGCCCAGCCGCTGCGCACGCCGGATCCATTGCTGGCGTGCAAGGGCCTGCATGTCCTCCACAGAGTCGACCTCATCGACGATCTCCAGTCCCAGCAGCGTCTCGACGATGTCTTCCATGGTAACGATCCCTTCCGTACCGCCATATTCATCGACGACGAGCGCGATGTGCTCGGTCTCCTCGAGGAGGCGCTTGAAGAGATGCGGCAGTTGCATCGAGTCGGGCACGATCTGAATCTCGCGTTTGATCTCGCGGAGCGGCAGGTGTTCCTGCCCTTGCGCGGCTTTCAGCAGAAGGTCGTCTTTGAGGACGTAGCCGGTGATGTCGTCCTTGTTGCTTCGGTAGACGGGCAGGCGTGAGAAGCGGAGCGTCGGATGCTCGTTCAGCACCTCGGCTACCGGCCTGGTCTCGGGCAGCGCGAAGAGCACGATGCGCGGCGTCATGACGTCGCGGGCGCGCAGCGAGCGGAAGCGGAAGAGGTTTTTGAGGATACGGGACTCCTCCTCTTCGAAGACGCCTCTTTCGGTGCCGAGCTCGGCGAGGGCCGTGATCTCTTCGCGACTGATCCCGGGGTGCCGCTCGCCATGCGAGAGCAGCCGCGTGATGCCCTGCGACAGCTTC